>JAZRMU010000065.1:0-3861 GCA_045647785.1 Acutalibacteraceae bacterium | reverse complement strand
TATTAGGTGTTTTTGGTGTATTTGTTGCCATTGCTATTATAATGTTGGTATTTACCGATAACAATTTTTTATATGGTTTATCACTGCTTTTAGGTTTTGTTTCAATTAAGATATCTGGAGCGATTTTTTATAATAAATTCTTTAATTCCATTTTGACTAACGAGTTAAATCTCCCCAAATATATTGATTTGATTGAAACGGGAAAAATCGTTTCAAACAGTCTTCTTGAACACTTAAATATTGCTTATTATTCGGGCGATTATAATAAAGTAATCAACATTTGCAAAATGAAACTTGAAAACAAAAAGTTTGAAAAAGTGAAGCATTTCTATTTGTTGATGCTCGCTCGTTCTTACTTTGAAATAGGCGATTTAGAAAACTTGAAAACAGTTAATGAAATGTTTAAAAGTTTTATAGCAACAAACAAGAACGGAAACAAAATAAAAGAAAAATTGATTTATTTTAAGTTCGTTGATTTATATCTGTCAGGCGATTTCTCTACCGCAAAAGAACTTTACGAAAAATTATATTCAAGTCAAAAAGAAAACCAAAGCAAAGTTAAATTAAATGATGTTTCTATAAGATTTACATTTGCTATTTGTTGTTATAAATGCGGTGAGTTTGCAAAAGCAACTGAATTGTTTAATGATGTAATTGCTCTTGCACCCACTTTTCATTATGCAGAAATAGCAAAAGGATATTTAGAGGCGATAAACAATAACACAGATTATATCCCCGAACAAATAACTTTTGATACGGATACAACAAATATTCCTACCCCTAAATCGAGAAAGAAATTTAAAATCATTTATGCGATATGTTTTTCCTTGATATTAATTGGTGTAATCGGTTCTGCGATAATTTCAGCAACGGCTCCGAAACAACCTGTGCATTTCAAAGGAATTGACTATTATTCAACTAAAAGCGATGTTCACTCTATATATGGAAAACCCGATGAAATAAGAGAGTATGATTCGTTTGAAGGTCAATATTATGACTTTTACAATGTTGAATATTTAGGTGTTAAAGCGACATTACAATTTACATATTATTTCGATAGCGATATATTGCATAGTTCTTGGTTTACTATTGATTCAACAAGATTTTCAAGTTATGATGAATATAAATCGGCTGTTAATAGAACCTATGACTATTTTGAAAAGACACTTGCAAAATATAGAATTGAAGATGAAAGCGACGAAAATGGACGATACATAACTTGGTTCAATGACAAAGGTGGATATTCTTATAGTATGTTTGAAACTGAATTAACCTTTTCAAAAGAAGAAAATGATATTAGAGAATGTACTGTTTTTGAGTTCTGCAAATATAATGAATAATACTGAATTAATTTAAGGAGCGGTTTTTTACCGCTCCTTTTCATATTACTTGATTTTTAAATATTTTTTTATAATACTAATATTGTATTTAGATAATACAATGTAAGAGGAATTTAAAACGGAATAAAGGAAGGAGCAATTTTATATCTTTGAAAATCACACACAAGAAAACACACACATTAACTCCATAACATTAAAAGAATAAATAATAAAGAATATTTAATAAATATGGTGTTTCGCTTTGCGAAACGATATAAAACACAGGGGGATGGTTCTGCTGTGTTGTAGGGCAAGGGCTTGCTCTTGCCGATAATGTTTCGCATAAATCAAACGGCAGGAGTAAACCCCTGCCCTACAAGATATAAATCAAGACGGCGATTACTCGCCGTCTTTTTTGCACTGTGTTCCGTCGTGCTTTATTTCATAATTTTCCTTTAAAATCAAATCTTCAATAAATACAAATTCATACCCCTCGTCTTTAAGGCATTTGAGTATGTTTGGTAGTGCCGCGGGTGTGTGGTCGGCATCGTTATGGAATAGCACAATACTACCGTTTTTAACCTTACTCGTTACCCTTTTGCAAATACTCTCGGGTGTTGCGTTTTCTTTCCAGTCAAGGCTATCGACCGACCACTGAATTGTATGCATATTAGCGTTTGCTACGGCATCTATTGTGGCGTTATTATAGTCGCCGTATGGTGGACGGAAAAGCGATGGTGTTTTGCCCGTTATTGCGGCGATCTTTTCGTTGCAGCTGCCGAGCTCATCCGCCATTTGCGCAGCACCTAGCTGTGGAAAATGTGGGTGTGTGTTCGAATGATTTTCAATTCTATGACCCGCATCGTGAAGCTGCTTTACCAATTCCGGATATTTATCTACCCAAGCGCCCACAATAAAAAAGGTTGCCGGCACATCATATTCCTTAAGAATATTTATAAGGGTTTCGGTATCATCATTTCCCCACGCGGCATCGAAGCTGATAGCAACCTGCTTTTTATCGGTTTCTACACAATAAATAGGCAATTTTTTCTCCCCTGCCGCAAAGGTTGTTGCACCAAAAATAATTAGCGCGGCAGCGGTTATAACTGCGGCAGATGCCAGCATTATATGCTTTTTGGTTATAGTTATTATCTTCATAAAAAATCCCCCTACCTCTATTTATGAGGTAGGGGGATGTACATATTCTCTAATCAACAATATTATTTATCCATACGCCTTTTTTAACAAAATAGAAGCCGAGCGCAGATTTTAAAAGCGCCAACAGCTGGCAAATTAAATATAGCGGGAAAATTCCAATTCCTGTGAAACGGGAAAGCAGGAAGGCTAACGGTACATGAATTATCCAGATAAAGCCGCTGTCAAACACAAAGGTTATAGCCGTTTTACCGCCCGAGCGCAATGTGAAATACAGCGCGTGTGCATACGCTTCAATAGGCATTGTAATGGCACAAATCTGCATCAAGCCCACCGCTAAACGGCGCACCTCGCTGCTTGTATTATAAAGGTTTGGAATAAAGGCGGCGCAAATAAAGAATGCTGCCCCCACAACAACACTTATCACAATGGAAACAAATGTGAGCTGTGTTGCTGCATCCTTGGCTTTATCGGTTTCGCCGGCGCCGAGCATCTGCCCTAAAATAATACCTATTGAAACGCCGACCGCCATATATGCGACTGCGAAAACATTAAAGAAGGTCTGATTAATATTATTTGCGGCTACAACATCGAGCCCTCGAACCGAATAACACTGATTTACAACCGCCATACCCGATGCCCAAAGCGCCTCGTTAAGCATCAGCGGCAGTCCGCGCACAACAATGCGCTTTACAAGGTCGAGCGGTACATAAAGACTACGGAATGCTCCGACAATAAACGGATTTATTCTTTTAGTGCTGACAGTATAGCCAATCATAATAAACAGTTCAACAAAGCGGGAAATAACCGTTGCAATAGCTGCGCCCGCCACACCGAGCCTTGGACACCCGAGCTTGCCGAAAATGAGCAAATAGTTAAACACCAAATTCACACCAACGGCAACAACTCCCGCCACCATAGGCGGCACCGAGCGACCTGTTTCGCGCAGCGTTGAGGAAAAGCTTTGCGAAAGAGCAAAAGGGATAAAGCCGATGAGCATAATAAGCATATAGCTGCGTGCAGCGTTATGAGAGGCTATTACATTTTCAAGGCTACCGTCGCCCTTAAGATATGAATCGATTAGCGCATTGCCGCAAAAGGCAAAAAACAGAATAGCCAGAGCACTGAACAGCACACCTATGATAAGCTTAAAGCGGAAGGTATGGCGAACGCCCTCACTATCTCCCTTGCCTGCATACTGTGCACCGAAAATTCCCGCACCTGAAATAGCACCGAAAATGCACAAATTAAAAACAAAGATTAGCTGGTTAGTGATAGCTACACCCGTCATTTCGGTTGTTCCTACCGAGCCTACCATAATGTTATCAAGCATATTTACAAAGTTAGTTATGCCATTCTGCACCATAATAGGAATAATCAATGAAAA
>JAZRMU010000064.1:0-10267 GCA_045647785.1 Acutalibacteraceae bacterium | reverse complement strand
CGTTTATTTAATGCTGTTTTGCGCAAATTTTGGGCTGTAGTTCTGGCTGCTGTTATTGGCGGCGGCGCTGCATTTTTAGGTACTTTTTATTTTATAATCCCACAATATCGTTCCTCGGCATTGTTTTATGTTAATGGTAACGCTCTTTCCGTAGGTTCTATCAGCATTAGTGATTTATCGGCTGCTAAAGATCTCGTTAATTCTTACATAGTAATTTTAAAAAGCCGCGAGACGCTTAATTCAGTAATTGATTATGCCGGTCTCGATTGCTCGTATGGGCAGCTTAACGATATGATTTCGGCTTCTTCCGTAAATAATACCGAGATTTTTCAGGTTAATGTAGTGAGCGAAGATCCACACGAGGCTGAAAAAATAGCAAATGCTATCGCATACATTTTGCCGAAACGCATAGAGGGTATCATTGATGGTGCGACTGCAAAAATTGTGGATTATGCGGTTGTTCCCTCAGCACCGTTCGCTCCTAATCATACTAAAAACACAATGATTGGCTTGCTTGCAGGTGCAGCATTGGCTCTTGCGATTATCGTAATTCAGGATATCGTTGATATAACAATTCGCACCAGTGATGATTTAACAAATGTTACAACACTTCCTGTATTGGCTGCGATTCCTGATATGAATACCGCTAATACTTCGCATAAGAAGAAGCGCAAGAAAAAGGTTGTGTCCGTTAATGAGCAGGCGTTCCTTGGTAACAGAATGAGTTTTGCTGCCGCAGAAGCAAATAAGCTCCTTCGCACAAAAATTCTGTTCTCTTTTGTAGATGGCGAGAAAAACCGCGTTGTTGGTGTATCAAGCTCTATGACCGGAGAGGGTAAAACCGTTACTGCTGTCAACCTTGCTTATTCATTAGCTCAATTGCATAAAAAAGTACTTCTTATTGACTGTGATCTTCGTCGCCCTTCTGTTTACAAAAAGCTTTCTATTGAGAAGACTCCCGGTTTATCAGAATATTTAACAGGTCAACTTGATAAAAATCAAATTATTAAATCGTTTGAGTTTAAGGAAAGTAATAGTGCTTTTGATATAATTGTTTCCGGAGAAAATCCTCCCAACCCGATGGAGCTTATCAGTTCTGAAAAAATGCGCTATGTTGTTGAACAGTTTAGAAGAGTGTATGATTACGTCATTATTGACCTGCCGCCTATTGGTGAGGTTAGTGATTCTTTAGCCGTTGCTGATTATGTTGATGGTATGCTGTTGGTAGTACGTCAGAATTACTGCAACCGTGTTGCTCTTTCTGATGCTATCAATCAGTTTGAATTTGTCAATGCTAAAATAATTGGTATTGCTCTTAACTGTTCTAGCGATGATATCGACGGCAATGGCAGGTACAAGTATGCCCGTTACGGTAAATATCGTCGTTACTATAAATATAGAAAATACGGTTATGGCTCATATAGGAGGGCTTATTTGGCCACAATGAAAAAAGTCAAGGAGCAAAAGGTAGAAGGCGGCGAAAATGAGTAGGCTTTCTGTCGATTTTCATTCCCATATTCTGCACGGTATTGATGATGGTAGCCGTTCGCTTTCCGAATCGCTAAAAATGCTAAAAATGCAACAGAAAATGGGTATAAAAACGGTAGTTGCCACCCCTCACTTCTATGCAGACATTGATTCGGCTGATGATTTTTTAAAGCGACGCGAACAAGCCGTGAGGGAGTTAAGGGAAATAACCGCAGAGATAAAGGATATCCCTGAAATTGTTGTAGGCGCCGAAATTCTGTACTTTAACGGTATAGACAAATGGGAGATTTTGCCTGAACTTGTTATAGAAGGTACCAATTATATCCTAATCGAAATGCCTTGCACACCTTTTCCAAGAAAGTGTGTCGAGACCTTGTCTAAATTCAAGAAAAAAACAGGACTTACTCCCATTATAGCACATTTAGATCGTTATATTTCTGTTTTTAAAACCTATAATTTACCGGAAGTTCTTTCGGAATTAGATGTTTTAGTTCAAATGAACGCATCAGCTTTTTTGAAATTCCCAAATTCTGCTCTAGCGCTTAAATTGCTTGATGGCGGAAAAATACATTTACTTGGTTCTGACTGCCACAATATAACTACTCGCTTACCTAATCTAGAAGAAGCAGAGAAAGTTATTGTAAAAAAAATTGGTAGTCGACCTATTAGTCGATTAATCGAGTTTGAAAATCTTATTTTAGGTAGATAACTTGGTTTTTTGAATATAAAAATCATTTTTTAGAAGGAGAAAAAAGAAAATGAAAAAGGTAATCGCAATTTTAACAGCCATTGTATTAGTATTAGCAATGGGAACTACTGCATTTGCAGCAGAGTTTACACCTAGCGTTGTTGAGAAGGACGCTCCTACTATCGTAGAGAAGAACGAAGGCACAACAACTGTTCTCGGTACCATCGTTGACAAGAACAATGCAGAAGTAGAGAAGATTGAGGCTGGAAAGCTTATTATCACACCTGTTTCAAAGGTTGATACTTCTACACAAATCCCCGCTGAATCAAAGGTTAATCTTAAAAAGGCTTATGAAGAACTTTCAAAAGCAGATATTAAGCTTTCTGATTTAATTAGCGAGCTTGATGCTGATATTAAAGAGTCAATCGGCAAGGATGCAACTGTTGACCACCTTGTAATTCGTGATATGTTCGATGCTTCGTTAGTTGATGCCCAGGGCAACATCCGTACTATTGATGCTGACCACAGACTTGTTGTTACATTCAACATCGGTGTTGCAGCAAACACTGCAGTTTTCGCTATGAAGTACAACGAAGAGGGTAAATGGGAGTCCATCTACGCTATCCACAACAATGGTGATGGTACAGTTACTTGTGAATTCGACCATCTTTGCCCCATCGCATTCATGGTAGCAGATGCTGATTCTGCTGAAACCGGCGATAATTCAGTTAGCCTTTATGTATGGGTGGCTATTGCTGCAGCGGCAGCAGCTGCTATTGTAGTTCTTTTCGTTCTTAAGAAAAAGGCAAAAACTGTAGCATAATCAAATATTTATGAAGAGAAATATTCTTTTTACAGTTATTTCCCTTGTCTTATGTGTGGTTCTGGCGGTTAGTGTTTTTAACATCGTTAAAATTGTTAAGAATAAATCGCCGGAGATACCGCAATATGCCAGTCGTATTATTGAATATGGTGGCGAAAAATATTTTCCTAAACAAGATATTACAACCTTTATGTTTTTAGGTCTTGACCGTACAGGTCCCGCAGTTGCTAGTAATAGCTATATGAATTCTGCGAGGGCTGATGTTGTTATGGTTTTAGTGTTTGATGACACGGCTCGTGAGATTAGAATACTAAATCTTAACAGAGACACTATTTTGCCAGTTCAGAGGCTTGGTGTAAACGGTTTTCCTGCAGACACAACTGAACAGCAGTTGGCTCTTGCCCATACCTATGGTAAGGGTTTGAAAGATAGTTGTGAGAATACTAAAATAACTCTCTCTAAATATCTTCTAAATTTGCAAATCGATTATTTCGCTTCGGTTAGTATGGATCAAATAGCGACAATTAATGATAGACTCGGTGGTGTTACTGTTGAAGTAATAGAAGATTTTTCTTCGGTTGATCCTAAAATACCACAAGGTTCTGTTACGCTTTCCGGCGAGCAGGCAAAGGCTTATATCAGTTATCGCAGAGATGTGGATGACCAGCTTAACCTATCTCGTATGGAGAGGCAAAAAAAATATATGTTTGGGATGTTTGAACGGCTCAATGCAGTTGGCGAAAATAATACTGAAGATTTATTAAAACTCTACGATGATATTTCAGATTATGTTGTAACTGATTGCACAACTCAAACTATGACGAATTTACTTAATAAATTTGCAGGTTATGAGCTTAAAGAGGTAATATCTCCGAAGGGAGAAAATGTTAAAGGTACAGAGTTTATGGAATATTATGTCGACGCTGTATCTTTAAAGGAACTCGTTCTTGATTTATTCTATTCTAAAAAATAATTATAAAGCCGCAGAGAACTGCGGCTTTTCTTTTATTTCGAAAAAATTCATTGCTTTATTAATTATAATATTGTATAATATATTGTGTATACAATAAAAGGGGGGAGTATTTTGGTTAACTTTAGAATTAATATAGCATTAGTAACCGTCGAGATTACTGCTCTGTTTGAAACCACACTTAAATATTGCAATAAATTTTTAAGTGAAAACTCTCCTGATTTTTCTATTGAAATCACTCAAGATGATATAGCTTTTGAGCGAAAAAGGTCGCTTGAAGCCGATATAAAAGAGGGAAGGCGGCATATTGATTTTTCAGATGAATATTTGGAAACTTTGGCAGTTTACCGAAAAATTGTAGAGGTTTTACCAAGCTATAATGCTTTTTTATTCCACGCCTCTGCTGTAGCTGTAGATGGGGAGGCTTATCTTTTCACCGCGAAAAGCGGCACCGGGAAATCAACACATGTTTCGTTTTATAGACAGCAGTTTGGTGAGCGTGCTGTTATGGTCAATGATGATAAACCGCTTATACTCATCAAGGATAGCAAGGCTTTTGTTTGCGGCACACCTTGGTGCGGCAAACACAATTTGGGGAATAACATTATCAGCCCGCTTAAAGCGGTCTGTGTTTTGGAACGAGGAGCTGAAAATATTATTTATGAAGTTCCTTTCAATAGCGTTTTAGATATAATCATTGGTCAAGCTTATCGACCGCAATCTCCCAAAAATCTCCAAAGCTTTATTAAGCTTATTTCTTCACTTGCGAGATTAACAAATTTTTATAAACTTTCATGCAATTTGGATCCAGGCTCCGCTTTAATTTCTTATAGCGGTATGAATAAATAAATTTTTAGGAGAACAATATTATGAAACTTAAAAGCAGTTTTATCACTCACGAGGTTGCTAATGAACACATTACAGTGGCCACTGGCAATGCCGAATTTTCAGGCCTTGTTCGCTCGAATGCAACTGCAGCCTTTATTATTGAATCATTAAAGACCGAAACAACCGTTGAAGCTATCGCACAAGCTCTTTGTGAGGAATATGATGCTGATTTAACAGTTGTAGCTCAAGATGTCGAAAATGTAATTGATAAATTAAGACAAATTGGAGCTATTGATGATTAGTTCTTTTGAAGAGCAGCTCGAATTATGTGGCAGACTCGTCTATTATAATGTGGGCGACAGTATGATGCCGCTGCTTAAAGAAAACCGCGATTTAATGGTGCTTGAAAAGCCAAATAGAGCGGTGGGCAAGTATGATGCCGTTTTGTATAAACGGGAAAACGGTCAATATGTAATGCACCGTATAATCGGCGAGCGGGAAGATGGATTTATCCTTTGCGGGGACAATCGATTTTGTAAAGAATACGGTGTAAAAAAAGAGCAGATAATTGCCCTTTTAACTTCCGTTTTACGAAATGGAAAAGAAATTAAAAGCGATAGCTTTCTTTACCGACTTTATGTGCATTTATGGTGCGATTTGTTCTTAATTAGAGCAACTATTTTAAAGATAATTTTTCACATTAATATGTTAAAAAAGGGAAAAAATAATGCAAACTAGAATCGCTGATACAAGGGTATTAAAAAAGATTTTTGCGACCATTAAAGGCCAAAAAAGATACCTAACCGCATTGCTCGTGTTTCAAATGAGTCTTGCGGTTATTGGCGTTGCACATGCATATTTTTTAAGAAATATAATAGATTCCGCTGTTGTTAAAGATAATGATAAACTGATTGCAAATGTTATGGGTTTAGCTTTGCTTGCGGTAGTGCAGCTGATTTTAAGAGTTGTAATTCACTTTTTGAATGAGTTTTCTAGAGCTTCTATTGAAAATTCTCTTAAAAAATTCATTTTCAATAATATTCTAAAAAAAGAATATGCGTACATTACTCGTATTCATTCCGGGGAATGGCTTAATCGGCTCACAAATGATACGATGGTTGTAGCGAATGGATTAACAGGTATTTTTCCGGGACTAATTTCTATGATTATCCGCATGGTTGCGGCATTTGCCTTTTTGATTTATTTTGTGCCCAGATTTGCTTTGTTCATAGCGGTTTGTGGTGTGCTTTTAATTGGATTTACCGTGTTTTTCCGCAAAATATCAAAGCGATTGCATATTGATGTCCAGATGGCTGACGGAAATTTGCGGGTGTTTTTAACAGAACAGTTAAATGCTTTGATGATCATCAAGGCATATGGTGCTGAAGGAAAAATAGAAGTGGCTGCAGACGGTTTTATGAATGAGCATAAAAATAAAAGAATGCGCAAAAACCGTTTTTCAAATATTGCTTCCTCGGGATTTGCTTTTGCAATGAATTTGATGCAGGTTTTAAGTGCACTTTATTGTGGAATAATGATTCTTACAGGAGATATAATCTCTTACGGAACCTTTACTGCTGTTATGCAATTAATTGGTCAAGTTCAGTCGCCTATAGCTAACATTTCGGGATTTATGCCGAGATATTATTCAATGCTCGCCAGCGCAGAACGTATTTTTGAAGTGTCCGATTATGAAAATGATACTCGAAAAACTACGATTAATGCTAGTAGTTTTTACGCTGATAAGCTTACGGATTTTGGCTTAAAAAACGCCGCTTTCTCTTATAATTCAGGCGAAAACGATGAAAAAATTGTACTTAACGGTATAAATATAAATATTAAAAAGGGCGAATCTGTGGCCTTCACAGGACCGTCTGGCTGCGGTAAAAGCACCGTTCTAAAGCTTATTTTATCGCTTTACAGGCTTGATGAAGGCGAAGCATATTTGAATACTACCGAAGGCACTTTAAAACTTGATTCGTCTTACAGGGAACTTTTTGCTTATGTTCCGCAGGGTAATATTCTTATGAACGGTACTGTACGCGAGGTCGTTACCTTTGGCGATAAAAATTCCGATGGAACGCGCCTTGAAAGAGCGCTTGAAATTGCCTGCGCTGATACTTTTATAGCCCGCTTGACTGATGGAGTTGATACATATTTAGGCGAGCGAGGAGCGGGTCTATCTGAGGGTGAAATGCAGCGAATAGCGATTGCAAGAGCAATATACTCGGAAAGACCAATTCTGCTTTTAGATGAAGCTACCAGTGCGCTTGATGAAGCGACGCAGGAGCGATTGCTTACAAATCTTAAAACAATGACCGACAAAACTGTGTTAATTGTAACCCATCGTAATGCAGTTGTCGGTGCTGTTGATAAGATTATCGAATTTTCAAATGATGGGGTGCATACCAATGACTAATGAATTCAGAGATACATTCATTTACCTGTTGGCTTGCGCCGTGAATGAAGAAAAACCCGATTTTGATAGGGTGAAGAACGTTAATTTAAAGGAACTTTTCCACCATTCGAAACGGCACTCGGTTGTTGCTATGGTAGCGTACGCCCTTGAAGAAGCAGGTTTCGAAAAGGAAAAAATCGCTGAATTTATCGAAGAAAAAGACAAGTCTATCAGAAAAAACATTCTCTATAAAAACGAGCTTAACGAAATTTGCGAATTATTATCGGAAAATAAAATTTGGCATATGCCCTTAAAAGGCGCTCTGCTTATGGATTTATATCCCAAAATCGGTATGCGCCAAATGGCAGATCTCGACATATATTTTGACAAAACCTACGCCGAAAAGGTAACAGAGTTTATGTTGAGTAGGGGTTATACCGCGGTTAATTTAAAGGATGAAATGCATGATGTGTATCAAAAGCCACCATTTTTTGATATTGAGATGCATAAATTGTTAGTTTCTAAATATTCTCCTCCTGCAGTTGCTGATTATTATAACAAAGATTATAATAAAAAACTTAAAACAAATCACGATGAATATCATTGCGAGTTTTCATCAGAGGATTATTATATATATATGATTTGCCATTTAGCAAAACATTATTTCCAAGGTGGGACGGGAATTCGTACTTTTTTGGATGTTTATTTATTTTTGAAAATTTATTCTCAGAATTTAAACTTTGGGTATATTGAGAGTGAATGCACTAAAATCAAATATGATGGATTTGAAAAAATGGTTAAAAGGCTTTCGTACACCCTTTTTTCAGGATGCGATTATACTCTCGATGAACAACAAACCGATATATTAGATTTTATTTTATCTTGTAACACATATGGTTTTTATCAAAACGTACTGATGAGGCGTTTAAGTGATTTGGATGATAAAAATTCTAATTTCAAGAAATTGAAATTGAAATATGTTTTCAGACGCATTCTCCCTGATTTACATTATATGAAATTGTATTACCCTATACTTAAAAAAAATAAATATTTATTACCGTTTGTATGGGTATATCGTCTGTTTTATAAGTCAATTACAAATTTAAAAGGTGCTTTAAAAGAGTTAAAAGTATTAATTAAATTACATGATTAGAATTAATCGTGTACATTTAGATAAATTTTAGAAGTTATGGAGTGATATATGTGAAAGGTATAATATTAGCTGGAGGCATGGGTACACGCCTTTACCCTATGACAAAGGTGGTTTCTAAGCAACTTTTGCCGATTTATGACAAACCGATGATTTACTATCCGCTTTCAGCCTTGCTATTGGCAGACATTAGAGATATTTTATTAATATCAACGCCGCAAGACATAGATAAATATAAAGAACTTTTAGGCGACGGTAGCAAAATAGGTGTTAGAATTGATTACAAGGTACAGCCTGAACCTAAAGGTTTGGCGCAAGCCTTTATATTAGCGGAGGATTTTATTGGCGAGGATAATGTTTGTCTTGTGTTGGGAGACAATATTTTCTACGGACAATCATTTTCGAATTTACTCAATCGAGCTAAGGCTTTTTGCGAAGAAGGTGCCGCTATTTTTGGATACCCTGTTAAAGATCCCCGTTCATTCGGAGTTGTCGAATTTGATCAAAACTATAAAGCAATATCAATTGAAGAGAAACCGGAAAATCCAAAATCTAATTTTGCTGTCCCCGGACTTTACTTTTATAACAATGAAGTAATTAAAATTGCGAAAAGTATTAAACCTTCTGCTCGTGGTGAATTGGAAATTACAGCGGTAAATAATGTTTATCTTGAGCGCAATCAATTATCTGTAATTCAAATGGGACGCGGGATGGCGTGGCTTGATACAGGTACGCCCAGCGGCATGATTAAGGCTAGTCAATTTGTGCAATCTGTTCAGGAAATGCAGGGCTTTTATGTTTCTTGCATAGAAGAAATTGCATGGAGAAGAGGCTTTATTAATAATGAACAGTTAAGAACTTTGGGAGAAGAATTGAAAGCAACTGAATACGGTCGGTATCTTCTTTCATTTATTGAGTGATAAAACATCAAATACATACTTATTTTATTAATTTTAAAATGATAGGTGATTTCAATGAAAATTCTAGTAACTGGCGGAGCAGGTTTTATTGGTGGAAATTTTGTGCTATACATGGTTGATCGTTATCCACATTATGATATAGTTGTTTTGGATAAGTTGACGTATGCTGGAAATCTTTCAACATTAGAGCCTGTGATGGATAGGATTAAATTTGTCAAAGCAGATATAGCTGATCGAAAAACAGTTTTTAATTTGTTTGAACAAGAAAAGTTCGATGTAGTTATCAATTTTGCAGCCGAATCGCATGTTGATCGTTCGATAGAAAATCCTGGAATTTTTCTTTCTACAAATGTTTTGGGCACACAAGTTCTTATGGATGCTTGCAGACAATTTGGTATTAAGCGATTCCATCAGGTTTCAACAGATGAGGTTTATGGCGATTTGCCTCTTGATAGGCCAGACTTATTTTTTACCGAGACTACGCCGATTCACACTTCAAGTCCTTATAGTGCAAGCAAAGCGGCTGCTGATTTATTAGTTTTGGCATATCATAGAACCTACGGACTTCCTATTACAATTTCTCGTTGCTCAAATAATTACGGGCCATATCATTTCCCTGAAAAGCTTATTCCTTTAATGATAATTAATTCGTTGGCTAACAAGCCTTTACCTGTATATGGTGACGGAAAAAATGTAAGGGATTGGCTTTATGTTAAAGATCATTGTAAAGCAATTGATTTAATTATCCATAAAGGCGAAATTGGCGAAATATATAATGTTGGCGGACATAACGAATGGGCCAATATCGATATCGTTAAAACTATTTTAGATACTTTAGGTAAACCGTATTCTCTTATAACTTACGTATCTGATAGAAAAGGACATGATCGAAGGTATGCTATCGACCCCGCAAAAATACATAAAGAATTGGGTTGGTTTCCTGAAACAACTTTTGAAGAGGGAATTAAAAAGACAATTAATTGGTATCTTGAGAACAAAATC
>JAZRMU010000063.1:0-16535 GCA_045647785.1 Acutalibacteraceae bacterium | reverse complement strand
AGATGGTGCCTCCGATCGGAATCGAACCAATGACACGGGGATTTTCAGTCCCCTGCTCTACCGACTGAGCTACAGAGGCATTTGGCGACCTGGATGGGGCTCGAACCCACGACCTCTAGCGTGACAGGCTAGCGTTCTAACCAGCTGAACTACCAGGCCACAGTTGGTGGGAACAACAGGGCTCGAACCTGTGACCCTCTGCTTGTAAGGCAGATGCTCTCCCAGCTGAGCTATGCTCCCACATCTGTGCCACACTGGCTGAATTGTTGCTGCAACTCACCGGCGACAAGCAATATATTACCACATTGAAACGGTTTTGTCAACACTTTTTTTATATTTTTTTAAAGTTTTTTAATTTTTTTCTAAAGCTTTCAATTCTTGCTTTGTAAACACATATTTTTTATCGCAAAAATGGCATTCAATTTCGGCTTTATCCATTTCCTCTGCCATTTGATGCAATTCTTCTTTACCCATACTCATAAGGGCTTTTTCGATTCGCTGCTTGCTACAATTACATTTATATTCGGTAGTTTGCTCATAAAGAACCTCTATCTCAAAATTCTTAAGGGCTCTGCGGATAATATCCTCGGGTGTCATACCATTTGAGAGCATACTTGTAACAGAGGGCATATCCTTAATTCCCTCTTCGAGCTTCACTATAGTAGACTCCTCAGCAGCGGGAAGCAGTTGGATAATATAACCGCCCGCGCAGTTAACCGATAAATCGGGGTTCACAAGCACGCCCAGTGCGCACACGGTGGGAGTCTGCTCACTTAAAGCATAATACGCTGTAATATCCTCTGCAATTTCGCCAGATACCAGCGGCACCATACCGTTATACGGTTCTTTAAGACCTAGATCCTTCAGCACATAGAGGTTACCCGCCTTACCTACTGCGCCACCAACATCGAGCTTGCCTTTAACATTTAGCGGCAATTCTACAACGGGATTTGTTACATATCCGCGAACATCGCCATTGAAATCGGCAGCAGCAATCAGCGAGCCTACCGGTCCTCCGCCTGCTACGCGAAGTGTCAGACTGTTGTCCCTACCCTTTAGCATATTGCCCATCATTGAGGTTGCGGTGAGCAGTCTGCCAAGAGCAGCAGTTACTACCGCAGATGTTTTATGAACACGCTCCGCCTCTGCCACGATATCGGTTGAATCAAGAGCGATTGCCATTACCTGTCCATTGCTTGTTATACATCTTATAAGTTTACCCATTTTACTTCTTCCTTGTTACATAAAATTTACGCTGACAGTCGTTTTTAGGGGCTTTCACGGTATTTTCCCCAAGGACCGCCAAAATCTCAAGTCCCGCATTTTTAAGCGCTTTTTCGAGCTGCGAATCAGTATAAGCGCGCTCACTGAATTCCTCGGTATAGCGGGTATACGCCTGACCGTCCCCCTCGAAAAAGTCGAGTGTTATATCGGTTTGCCTTTTTTTAGCATTATACCTATTTTGCCATACGCAATATATATTTTCGCTTTCTATCACAAATGTATTATCGGCTAATACTTCAGCGTGCTTATACTCGGTATTAACATCGAATATAAAAAGTGAATCCTGCTCTAAAAATAGTGAAATTCGAGCTATTGAGCTTGATAACTCTTGATAGTCTGTTATATGGTTAAGGCTATCAAGCAGACACACAGCGCCATCTACAGTACCATACAAATCAAGTTCAGCAAGCGATGAATTTATGAGCAAAATATCCAGCCCCTGCTCTGCCTTCTTGTCGGCCGCGACAGAAAGCATATCGCTCGAAATATCGGCACCTATAACACTGATACCGCGCCGCGCGAATTCCACAGAAAACGAGCCTGTACCGCAAGCGGCATCTAAAAGCAAAGTTGGCATTTTGCCATATTTCTTGAAAAGACGGCAAACATAATCGGTGCGCTTTTTATATTCTACATTTTCGGTAAAGGCATCATAAAACGATGCAAACGAGCTATACATATTTTGCCCTCCTTTCATATTACTTATAGATTTTAACATTAAAGCGCAATAAAGTCAAATAAAAAGAGTGGGATTGTGAAGCGAGCCCCAAAGTTTAGACAAAATTAAATACTAAATTGTTAGTGAATAAGTTAGGTATTGTACCGGACTCATTCCTTTTAGGTTTAAGGAAATTATTTCGTTGTAGTAATGTATATATTTCTTTAATTCATCAATGAAAGCGTTAATGCTTTCAAACTTTTCGCCATAGAACATTTCCACTTTAAGTCTACCAAAGAAGTTTTCCATAGCACCGTTATCCATACAGCCAATTGCAGGTGTTTTCCGGTTTAACCCATTTTTTCGCAAAGTGTTAATTTTCTAAGTTGTGATTTTTCATAGCTATTGTCTCGTTTTCGGTAATAAATTAGCGGGCTGTAAACCGCAATTTACAGTCCGCTTTCATTATTAAATATAAAATCTAAAAAAAATCAACTGTTATTTTGATATTTAAGGCCTTTTTTTAATAAATGTTTGGTCTTAATAACAATTATGCGATTTCTCCATCCGCCATAAGGGCTTTGAATTCCTCGCCGTCGATTTTCTCTTTTTCCATTAAAACCTTACCGATTAGATAAAGCTTATCAATATTCTCCTTAAGGATTTTCTCGCCGCGAGAGTAGGCTGTTGTTACAATACGCTTAACCTCGGAATCAATTTTAGCAGCCACCTCGGCAGAGCAGTTGCTTGTATGACCGTAATCACGGCCCAAGAACACATCCTCGTTTTTGCTGCCAAGCAGAATGGGACCCAGCTCCTCACTCATACCATATCTGGTAACCATATCCTTGGCAATTTTGGTGGCACGCTCAATATCGTTTGAAGCACCTGTTGAAATATCATCACCCGTTAGGCTTTCGGCAATTCTACCACCAAGCAGCATAACGATCTCTTCTTCCATTTCCCTTTTATATTTCGTGAACTTATCCTCTCTGGGCAGCGACACTGTAATACCAAGTGCCATACCGCGAGGAATAATGGTGATGTGATGAATATCATCCTGTGTGGGCAAGAAATATCCGAGAATTGCGTGGCCTGCCTCGTGATAAGCAGTGTTAAGCTTTTCCTTATCACTCATAACGCGGCTCTTCTTTTCGGTGCCCGCAATAACCTTTAAGGTTGCCTCTTCAATCTGCTGCTGGGTGATTGCTTTGAGCCCGTTGCGAGCAGATAGCAGCGCTGCCTCGTTAAGCAGATTTTCAAGGTCTGCTCCCGTAAATCCGGGGGTGGATTTGGCAATGGTTTCAAGCGATACATCGGGGCCTAGCGGCTTTGAGCGCGAGTGCACCTTTAGTATCTCCTCTCTACCCTTCACATCAGGGTAGTTGACGGTTATCTGTCGATCAAATCGACCCGGACGAAGCAATGCCTTATCGAGAATATCGGGGCGATTGGTTGCCGCGATAATAATAACACCCTCATTAGCTCCAAAGCCATCCATCTCAACAAGCAGCTGGTTAAGGGTCTGTTCTCTTTCATCGTGTCCGCCGCCAAGTCCAGCACCACGCTGACGACCAACGGCATCAATTTCATCGATAAATACGATAGCGGGCTGATTCTTCTTTGCCTCTTCAAAAAGGTCGCGCACACGCGAAGCACCAACACCTACAAACATTTCAACAAAGTCAGAACCGGAAATGCTGAAAAACGGAACACCCGCCTCGCCTGCCACTGCGCGTGCAAGTAGGGTTTTACCTGTTCCGGGAGGACCAACAAGCAGTACACCCTTGGGAATTCTAGCCCCTAGCTCATTAAATTTGGCAGGAGCCTTTAAAAATTCAACTATCTCCTGCAGTTCTGCCTTTTCCTCGTCGGCTCCTGCAACATCTGCGAAGGTGGTTTTGCGCTTATCATTAGCCTTTTTAACCTTGGCCTTGCCAAAATTAAGGGTTTTATCAGCGCCCATTCCGCCACCCATTCTGCGCATAATAAATATCCAGAACACAATAAGCAGACCGAACATTATAATTGTGGGCAGCAGCTCCATTAGCCAAGAAGCCCCACCGCCACTCTTATAATCATGCTTAATCATAAGCGATGGGTTGGTTTCGCGATTTTCAGCATTAATTTTAAGCACAGTTTCGTTTACATCATTATAGAAAATGCTCGGGTCAGCTACTGTGTAGCGGTATTTCTGCCCGTTTGAACGAAGCGTATACTTTAGCTCGCCACTATATAGGTTCAGCTCATATTCCGATACCTGATTAGTGGTTATAAGCTCAACAATTTCGTAATACTTGGTGTCCGCCTTATCAGCACCGCTAAAATTAACCGCAACTATTGCGCCAATTATAACAAGCGGGATTGCAATATAAAGCAGAATGCTTTTGAGATTTTTCTTCATTTTCTGTTTCCTTTCGGGATTACTTACTGTATATTTCCGGCTTTAATACGCCAACATAGGGTAGATTTCGGTATTTCTCGGCGTAATCCAGTCCATAACCTACAACAAACTCGTTGGGCACGGTGGTACCAACATAGTCGGCTGTAATATCGGTCTTGCGATTCTCGGGCTTATCTAAAAATGCACAAATTTTCAGACTGTTTACACCGCGGCAGCGAAGCACCTCGGTTACATTTTTAAGCGACAGACCCGAATCGAGAATATCCTCAATTATAAGTACATCATATCCCTCGGGGTTAACATCCAAGTCTTTTTTAAACTGAACAACACCCGAAGATTTGGTTGAATTCTGATAAGATGAAACTGCCATAAAATCAATGGTGCAGGGGCACTTGATTTCACGCATAATATCTGCCATAAATACGGCTGCGCCCTTAAGCACACTAACAAGCAGCAGTTTTTTGCCTGCATAATCTCTTGTAATTTCCTCGCCGAGTCGGCGGCAGATTTCTGCAATTTCCTCTTTAGAAACAAGTACTTTTTCTATATCTCTATCCATATTTAATATCCCCCCAAAACGGTTGTTTTAATTAATAAAATTTTTCCGGTTTTATCATCAACCGCAACTCTTTCGGCAACGCCCATATTATAAACCCAAACTGCGCCGCCATCATCTGCCGCTACAGGGATGCTATCGCGAAGTAATAGCGGCACGGCATTTTCGGTAAAAAGCTTTTTAAGGGATTTTGTTACCCCTCTGCCGCGAAGTCTTATGCTATCACCCGCCAATCTACAGCGAATGGTGAGATTACCTATAAGTTTATCATAATCAAGCGCGTTATTTAATAACAAATTGTTAATTTTTGTTATCTCTTCAAATTCCGAACGCGAAATAACGCTAAATTCCACCGAATATTCGGGTGCTACGGTATTTTTTTCAATAAAAAGCAGCCCATTTTTTGATCTTACGACAGTTTTGCCGAGCACCTCGGTTTTGCCAAGCGGCAGAATGCCGAGTATCTGCTCAATATGCGAGCTATATGCCTCTACCCCATTTTGCTCTAAATAAAGCATTACCACGCGCGAGCGAAGTGCCTCGTGGGAGGCTAGTAGCTTATCGATTAACAGTCCGTTTTCGGTGCTGCACTCTTTATAAAGAGCTGCCGCAGCCTGGGTTAAATAATCGGTATCGGCTTGTAACATTTTGGCTGTTCTTGATAATGAACGCTCAAACGCAGGATTAATACCACGAAGCACCGGAACTACATTATGGCGAATTTTATTCCTCGTGTAAATATCCTCATTATTGGTTGAATCGGTAACGAAGGAGAAGTTATTTTTATCGCAATAGGCTTCAACCTCCTCACGACTCACATTTATCAAAGGTCGAACAAAAATTCCGCGTTTCACAGGAATTCCACAAAGCCCTTTAAGGGATGTTCCGCGAGTTAGGTTATAAAGCATTGTTTCAGCCGAATCGGATGCGGTATGTGCCGTTGCAACTACGCCGCCTCCCGCTACACGCTCTAAAAACTCATAACGGACGCGTCTTGCTGCAAGCTCAATACTCTCCCCTGTTTTTTTACTTTCGGCTACGATATCTGCCCTTTCGCAAAAAAGCGGTACCTGAAGTCCTTCGCAAAGTGCTCTTACAAAGGCTTCATCACTATCGGACTCTGCGCCGCGAAGCTGATGATTAAGGTGGGCAGCATAAATTTCAAGTCCCAGTTCAGCCTTTAGCTCCAAAAGCATATAAAGCAAGCTTACAGAATCCGCACCACCTGAAAGCGCAACGGTTACGCGCCGCGAATTTTCAAAAAGGCGATACTCTGATATCGTTTTTTTTACATTATTCTTCATTTCTGAAAACATCCTGCGAAGCAAAGCGTGTAAACTGACCGTCCCAATGCAGATCAACCGTTTTGAGCTCGCCATGGCGGTTTTTAGCTACAATACACTCTGCCTTTGTTTCGTCAGAGCGCTCCTCATCGTCCTTTTTCTCGCTATCATAGTACTTTTCGCGATAGAGGAAAAGCACTATATCTGCATCCTGCTCAATTGAGCCCGATTCACGAAGGTCGGAAAGAGCGGGTCTGTGCGATTTACCCTTGGCTTCTGTTCCACGCGAAAGCTGTGCGCAAACCATAAGCGGTATATGCAAATCCTTTGCCATTATCTTAAGGCTGCGTGTAATTTCCGATACCTCTTGAACGCGGTTTTCGGTACGCTTTGCCGACTGCATAAGGCCTAAATAGTCGATAACAACAAAATCTACCTTTTTCATACGGCGAAGCTTCGCCTTCATTTCGGGTACTGTGATACCGGAGGTTTCATCTACAAAAATATTCATTTTTGAAAGGCGCTCACCCGCAATACCCAGTCTTGTCCACTCTTCGGCAGTTAAATCGCCCGTGCGAAGCTTGGTGCTTGGAATGCACGCCTCGCTTGAAAGCAAACGCTGCGCCAACTGATCGCGCGACATCTCTAGCGAGAAGAAGCACACAGTCTTTCCCTTTGCAGCTACATTCTGCGCGATATTAAGGGCAAATGAGGTTT
The DNA here is from genome assembly GCA_045647785.1 of Acutalibacteraceae bacterium. GTDB lineage: Bacteria > Bacillota > Clostridia > Oscillospirales > Acutalibacteraceae > SIG565. The sequence continues at coordinate 9,633 of JAZRMU010000063.1, read as the reverse complement.
TACCCATACCGGGACGAGCACCGACAATTATAAGATCGGAACGGTTAAGACCTGTGATAACCCTATCAAGGTCGCCAATGCCGGTGGGTATACCAATATAATCATTTCTGGTTTCAGGGTCGGAAATTTTTGTAAGACGGTCATAGGTTTCGCCCTTGATAACATCGGCGATATGTGTAAGACCCGAAATATCCCTTCCCTGTCTGATATCGAAAATCTTTTGCTCGGCCGAATCGATAAGACGGTCGGTATCTATAACATTATCGTTGGCATCTTTAATAATATTCTGTGCAGCAAGAATTAGAGCGCGGGTATAATACCTCTCTCTCACTATTGAGGCGTATGTAAGAATATTTGCAGCGGAGGGCACCATCTGTGCGAGCTGTGAAATATATGCTTTACCGCCCGCCTCATCATAGGTTCCGCTATCCTTTAAGCGCTCAAGCAGTGTTACATAATCGATGGTTCTGCTTAATTGGAACATATTTTCAAGCTCGGTAAAAATCTTTTTGTGCTGCGGAAGGTAAAAATATTCCGGCTTGAGCTGACCCTCAATAAGGGTCAGGCTTTCGGGGTCGATAATAATCGCACCGAGCACCGACTGCTCCGCCTCAACCGAATATGGCAGACGACCTGCCTCTAGGTCTAAATAGGTTTTTTCTTCAGCCATTTTCCTTCTCCTAAAATTTAGTTAGGTTTTACTTCAACTGTAAATTTAGCGCTGATTCCATTATAGAGCTTAACCTCGGCGTTATATTCGCCATAGGATTTAATATCGTTCATTGTTACCTTTTTACGGTCGATTTCAATACCGCTTTGCTGCTTCACAGCAGCTACAACCTCTTTCGTGGTTACAGAACCGAAAAGCTTACCGTTTGCTCCCGCCTTGGCGGTTACTGTGAAACGGCTGCCCTCAATTTTTTGGGCTAATGCTGTTGCTGCAGCCTTTTCCTCTTTGATATGGTGAGCCTTGGCATCCTCGCGGCTCTTCATTTCAGCCATAGAGGCGGTATTCGCCTCTACAGCCAGATTCTTCGGGAATAAAAAATTACGGGCATAACCGTCAGACACATTGCAAAGTTCGCCCTTCTTGCCCTGACCTTTAACATCTGCTAATAAAATAACCTTCATTTTAATCACCTATATTTCCATAATAATCGGCAAAATCATCGGGCTGCGGTGGGTGCGCTCATAAATAAATTTAGATACGCCATCGCGCAGCTTAAGCTTTATGCCGTTCCAGTCGTGTATATGGTTTATATAACATTTTTCAAGGATATCCTCTGCGAGCATATTTACTCTGCCCATGATTTCCTCTGATTCCTTTACATACACAAAGCCTCTGGATACAACCTCCGGACCTGCCACAACCTCGCGGGTTACAGAATCCATAGTGAGGGTTATAACAATAATTCCGTCCTCCGCTAAATGCAGTCGGTCGCGCAGAACTATACTACCAACATCGCCTACACCCAGACCGTCTACAAGCACTCTGCCCGCAGTAACAATTTCGGTAATTTTAGCACCACCACTACCGATTTCGATAACATTTCCGTTAGTGGCGATAATTATATTATCTTCAGGTATTCCAACGGCAGTTGCAATTTCGGCGTGCTTTATAAGGTGCTTCTGTTCGCCGTGAACAGGTATAAAATAGCGGGGCTTTACAATGCTCATTAAAAGACGGAGCTCCTCACGGCAAGCGTGGCCCGATACATGAACATCGTACATTTTTTCATAAACAACATTGGCACCGCGTTTTAAAAGCTGATTTATAACCTTGCTTACAAGCTTTTCGTTACCCGGTATTGGGTTCGCCGAAATAATAATCATATCATTAGGGCTTACCTGAACATTTTTATGCTCACCAATACTTATTCTATGAAGCGCCGACAGCGGCTCACCTTGCGAGCCGGTTGTTATAATTACAAGCTTTTCGGGCGGATATTTATTTATCGTTTCAACATCTATCAGCACACCATCTGCCACACGCAAATAACCAAGTTCGGCAGCAATAGACACAACATTTATCATACTTCTGCCCGATACGGCAACCTTGCGGTCGCACCTCACGGCTTCATCGATAATCTGCTGAATACGATGAATATTCGAAGAAAAGGTTGCAACTATAATTCGGTGCTTGCCCGCCTTTTTAAACAGGTTTGAAAAGGTCTCACCCACTATGCTTTCCGATGCGGTATAGCCCGCACGCTCTGCATTGGTTGAATCGGCAAGCAATGCCAAAACGCCCTCATCGCCAAGGGAGGCGAAACGCGCCAAATCAATAACCTCGCCATCAATTGGCGTTGTATCTATTTTAAAATCGCCCGTTTGAACAATAGTGCCTGCGGGCGTGCGAATAGCAACGGCGACAGCATCGGGTATTGAGTGATTAACATGGATAAACTCTACCGAAAATGCGCCCAGTCGAATAATATCGCCTGGCTTTACGGTGCAAAGCTTGGCGGTAGCACTTAAATTGTGCTCTTTAAGCTTTCCCTCAACAAGTCCCAAGGTCAGCCTTGTTCCGTAAATCGGAACATTGAAATTTTTAAGCAAATACGGTATTGCGCCTATGTGGTCCTCATGGCCGTGGGTCAATACGAGTCCTTTGATTTTATCCTTATTTTTAATCACATAAGAAAAATCAGGAATCACAATATCAATACCCGGTGTTTCTTCATCGGGGAAGGACATTCCGCAATCAACCAAAAACATATCCCCGCCATACTCATAAAGCGTGATATTCTTGCCAATTTCATCGAGTCCGCCAAGCGGTACTATGCGAATCGGTCGCACCTTTGAAGGCTTGCTGCTGTTTTTAGGCTGCTTTGCCTTCTTATCATTTTTCTGGGGTGGACGCGCAGCAGTACGCTTTTTTCCTTTTTCTATCTGCGGTTTGTTTTGGCTATTTTTAGCAACCGCATTTTTAGGCAGCTTGCCTTTAGAATTTTTATGTGGCTTTTTCTCATACACAGCATTTGACTTTAACTTTTTATCTTTATCCATTTTATTCCTCCTATCAAATTATGTAGCGCTTGAATACCGGCTAAACCGCGTCATTCAATACAAATATATATAAAAAATATATAATATATCCATGATAAGCCTATTCTAGTTAATTTTACTATTCTATAGCGCGATTGTCAAGTTATAAATACATTATTGAACAATTTATAAAAAAATAAACAAAAATTAAAGGGCTCGCCGAAGCGAGCCCTTTAACAGTTTATGATAACGCGTATTTATTTATAATTTCCTGAATTTCGGGAAGCTTTTAATTAATATCACGAGCTAGTGCAAACTGTGCACGAGCGCGGTCTAAATTATGCTCCTCGTAAGCAATTTTGGAATATGTATCGCCGTTCAGATAATCGGTCAAAATCTGATTCCGCACGGCTTTTAATATCAATTTTTATTGCTGTACTTAACTCTTTACATCTTTTAACTGTATTATGGAAATTAGGAATAACCTCGAAAAGCGTATTGGCTCAGAAATCCGAAATCAAACCCTGAAATCTTCCAAAAGCTTCCCCAACAGTGCAAAGCGTTTCGTTATTTGCAGAATTGAGCGAAACAGCATTGATATAGTGCTGCAGACGGAAATATCCGCGGCGGTTGGTTACAACAAGATTTTTACCCTTTAAGGTTTTGAGCACAGATATAGTCGCCTTTTCCGGATCACCGCAAAGGGATTTAACCTTGATTTGAATATAGGTTGTAACATACACCATATTGTCCATAAGTTTTATAGGGTCCTTAAACACAAAATGGTTTTTTTGCAGTCATTTTAAATGTTGAATTTATATGACCACTACCATATGGGAAATATCTTATTTACCAATGCCATACTCTGCGAGTATGGCAAACAGATACCTTTCTTCCATAAATCGCCCAACTTTACCTTTTAGTTTTCACTGTAGATTACAACTAAATCGCTATGAAGCTGCAGAATTGATGCCGGCACTTCAGGAGTGATGGGGCCAAAGAAGGATTTTTCAAGAATTTCTTTTTTGTTTGCGCCGTTTGCCACAAGCAGCACCTTGCGGGCTGCCATTATTGCGCCCATACCCATTGTTATTGCGGAGGTGGGAACCTCATCAATGCTGCTGAAAAATCTTGAATTTGCAACTATAGTTGACTCATCGAGCTTAACCTCATGTGTCTCCTTGGTGAAAACACTGTCAGGTTCGTTAAAGCCTATATGACCGTCAAGACCGATGCCGAGCAATTGAATATCGATACCGCCGAGTGCTTCGATTCTAGCATCGTACGCCTCGCCCTCAGCCTTCATATCAACGGCCTTGCCGTTAGGAACGAAGGTGTTGGCTTTATCGATATTAACATGGTCGAAAAGATTTTGATTCATAAAATAGCGGTAGCTCTGGTCGTTATCGCCGTCAAGTCCCTTATATTCATCAAGGTTAACAGTTGTAATTTCAGAAAAATCAATAACGCCTTCTGCGTTCTTTTTAATGAGCTCCTTATAAAGACCTACAGGTGTAGAACCGGTAGCCAAGCCTAAAACAGAATTCGGCTTTAATACCATTTGCGCAGCGATAATTTCGGCTGCCTTTTTGCTCATTTCCTCATAAGAATTTACTTTAATAAATTTCATAGCTATTCTCCTTTGATTTTTATTATAACACTATAATACCACAAATATATAAAAAGTCAAACTATTATAGCGTTTATTAGTATATACAAATCGAATGATTATTATGTGTTAAAGACTGTGCGCATATAAGTTTTTAAAAACAGCAAACAAAAGCCGAAACTACTCTTGACAATTTTTAATAATAATAGTATAATGTATCGGTGTCAAGTGGTGCCGATGCATTTTTATATGCGGATGTGGCGGAATAGGTAGTTTTGTGCCGAGCGCATCCGGTGGATGATAAAGCGAAGGCACAAAAGGCGCAGCGGTCGACAAGCGAGATGCGGCAGCATCGAGTCGTCTGGCACCGCAAGAGTCCCGCGGGCGCGGCTGCCCTGCGTTATTTTTTAAATTAAATAGAGTTGATAATTTGGCTTTTACCATTTTATATGCGGATGTGGCGGAATAGGCAGACGCGCTAGATTCAGGTACTAACGCGAGAGAGGTTCTTTAAGACCTCTGCTGTTTCTTTAGAAGAACCGCATAAAATCAAGGGGTTTCACGATTTTTGACCTTGATTTCTATTTGTTCAAAAATCTCAGAAAAACACTTATTTCTAACGGATTTCTAACAAACCGTTTCGGTTCTAAGATTTTCGAAAGAAATTAAGTCATATATGCGGGTATGGCGGAATTGGCAGACGCGTTAGATTCAGGTTCTAATGGTCGCAAGGCTGTGCAGGTTCAAGTCCTGTTACCCGCACCATCATCTCTCAAACCCAGTGTTTATGCGGGTTTGAGAGATTTTCTTTGTCCGAAAAGCCCTAAAAATCCAAGTGCTTATAATGTCAAAATCAAGGCGAATTACCCCAAAATCCGTTAGAAATCTGTTAGAAGTGTTATATACCATATTTGTTCATCCTTAATAACACTATTGCGAAATTTGTAAATTCATGTTATATTATAAATGGTATAAATATACTTTTTTAAACATACAATAAAGGAGAATTATTATGTCAGAAGAATTGTTACTTGACTATTCAGATATGTCTTTGGATTTTCAAACTGAGATAGATGAGGAGGAAGTCACTATTAAGCCTTATGAAGTAGATTGCCTTCCCAATGACTACAATATTACTACGTTAGTTTCCCTCATAAGCAGAGGGTATTTAAAAATTCCCTCTTTTCAGAGAAATTATGTGTGGAAAAAAGATATGGCATCAAAGTTCATCGAATCGATTATAATCGGTTTGCCAATTCCGCAATTATTCTTATTTGAGAGAGAAAGAAATAACTTCTTGGTAATTGATGGCCAACAGAGGTTAGTCACCATTTATTTGTTTAAAAAACAACGCTTCCCGAAGAACGATATTGGAAGGGGTATAATACGCAAGTATTTGTCCGTCGGACAAGAAATCCCAGATGAAGAGTTATCTGGAAATAATTTCGAAGATTTTAAACTGAAATTGCCTTCTACAACACATGATAAAAATCTTTTGGCCGGGTTAAAATACGATACTTTATCCACAATACAAGATTTTGATTTCAAAGGCGAATTTGATTATAACAGAACAATTAGAACAATCACTATAAAGCAAATCACACCTTGTGATGATGATTCTTCTATGTTTGAAATCTTTAGCCGCTTAAATAGTGGAGGAATACTTCTTAAAGCTCAAGAAATCCGAATGAGTTTATATTATTCGCCGTTCTATGAAAAAGTCGTTACAGGCTTCAATTTAAATAAAAATTGGCGTAATTTCTTAGGTAAGTCCAACCCCGATCTACACATGAGTGATGTTGAGGCACTTGTTCGTTGCTTTGCTATGTTAGAAATCGGTGAAAAATACAAGTCCCCTCTAAGAATTTTCTTGAACGAATATTCAAAAGAAGCAATGCAGTTCACAGGGGATAAAATTAACGAGTTAACCAGTCTTTTTGATGAGTTTTGGGAAAGTTGTTCGGATTTGCCTCTTGATGCCTTCAAGAATGATAAGAATAAGTTTGTAGTTTCATTCTTCGAAGCGGTTTTTGTAACTATATGTAGAATTATTAAATCAGAAGGATTAAATGGAAGGAAAATTTCTGCCGAAAGTTTAACTGCACTCAAAAATGACGAAGATTTCTTCAATGCTTCTCAAGGCAGTGTCGCAAGTGTCACTTCTGTTTCTACTCGTTTAGAACAAGCCAAGAAAATACTTGACTTGGTTTAAATGGGGGATGAGCAGTTATGAGTGACACCAACTCCTTTATAAATGATTTAGTTGATGATTTTAATAAAGTTCAAGAATTGATACTCCCTGATGAGCCAACTGTTGCACAGTCGATATCGGTACACTTGACAAAGGTTCTAATATTAACATGCGCTAGTCATTATGAGCAAGTTTTACAAAATGCTTATACCTCATATGCAGAACGTCAATCTGCTGTTTATGGCGACAAGCCGCATGGATTTGACAATGATAAACGTGATAAAAGTGTATATCAAAAATTTCAATTTGGGAGAATTGAAACCGCGGAAGATCTAAACCAATTGCCAGAGATTAAAAAGTTATTGGAACCATTAAAGTTCTTTGGCGAAAGGTTTAGAGACAGTATATACAATGAAGTTTCTGCAGATTTCGAAAAAGAAAAGCAATTGAAGGCTTTTCAAGAAATATTTGCAATAAGAAACTTAATCGCACATCAAACATTTGTTGAATTTAACAGTACTAAAATTAGAGGAAAGTCTTTTAATGATATCAAACAACTACATTCGGATGCAATTCAGTTCGTGAATTATTTAGTTGGTAAATTTTCTTGATATTAAACATTAAAGCTTTCATCGTAATTTAATACATAAATTTATGTATAAGGACGGGATTTACCCGTCCTTTGTCTTTTCCTCAAGGCTCAAGTTTTCTGCTATTTTATTAGCAGACTTGACCTTGGCTCCATACTCTAAATGGCTATAAATATTTGCCGTTGTGCTGAAATCCGAATGACCTAACCAGTCTTGAATTTCTTTTAATGATACACCGTTGGCAAGCAGTAGCGAAGCGCAAGAATGTCGCAAATCGTGATACCGAATATGCTTTAAGTTGTTTCTCTTGAGCACAGTTTGTAAATGCTGCGACAAATAATCCGGTCTTAAAAGATTGCCCATATCGTCCACACATACATAATCAAGGAATTCCTTGTTGTATGCGTTGCGACATTTCCTTCTGTTGCTTTCTTGCTGTTTTTTCGTTTTCAGCAATAGTTTTTCAACATCAGGTATTAGGGGTAATGTTCTAAGGCTTGTCTTATTCTTCGTAGTGTCTTTACGAACAATTACATCCTTACCATCAACGGATATTCGGCACACAGTATGCTTAATACACAAGGTTTTTTGCTCAAAATCAATCGCACTCCATTTTAGTCCTAATGCCTCACTTCTTCGAAGCCCATAGAACGCTGAGAGTATTACGGCAACTTCAAGCAGATCACCCTTTACCGCTTCAAAGAGTTGTTGAAGCTCTTCACGGTTATAATGCTCGGCAATGAACTTTTGTCGTTTAGGTGTTTCAATTTTTACTGCGGGGTTTACCAATATGTAATCCATCTTAACAGCATAATCGAGTGCCTTGCGAATAACTGCATGATGCTTTGCAACCGAGTTCCATTTCGTACCCTTAGACAGCATTGTGTTGTAATACTCTTGAATATCCACTGTCCTTATCTTTTGCAGTGTAATATTCTTTTCATCAAAATAGGGATTGATTCTCTTTTCGATGAAATACTGATAGCTGCCGTAAGTGGTAATTAAAACGGTGGGTTTAATCATCGTAAGCCAGTTTGACATAAACTGCGAGAACGGCATATCGGGTATTTGAGTTTCTTCACGTTCAAGTGTCATCTCCAACTCGTCAATGCGTTCTTTCAAAAGCTCCTGAGCCTTGCGCTTGTTACCTTTGGCAGTAAGTCCTGTGCTTTGCCACTTTTGCTTTCGCTTACCGTCTTTATCGGTGTAGCTGATAACGGTATGCAAATAGCCACCTTTTTCCTGTACGGATCCTTTTACCATTTTTCTTTCCTTTCACACACTTTAACAATTTAACTTCTCCTTCATAAAGCCGCATGAAATAGATTTACGGCCATTTTAAAGCATGTATGCCGCCTGAAAACAGGCGGTGCAGTTTATGCAGATACTTCTTGTGAAGCATTTAAAACATAAGCCACAATTGAACGCTTAGTGATTAAAAATCCTTTAGCGTTATGTTCGAGCTTATCGAGTTTGCCTTGCTTTAAGAGTTTATAAATTTGTTTTCTGCCGGTATTAAGCATTATGGATGCTTCCTTAACCGAAACAATATCTTTATACTCGGTAAACATAGTCTGATAAGCCTCGTTATAACTGGAAAAGCAAAGGGACATTAAACTACGCTCCTTTCCTTGTCCTGCGATTTCCCAACACAGTATGCGGCGTGTGTGAGAGCCACATACTGCGACGGAAAACCTGCTTTTTCAGTTGTTATCTTTCAATGCGAGTACGATTCGCAAGATATTCGTCTAATTTTTGTCTCTTGATTAACCGCTTTGCACCGATCCATAACACAAAATCGCAATCTTCAGTGTTACAGAGATTACGCATCGTATTTTTACCAATGCCGGAATATGCGGCGGCTTCATCGAGTGTCAAATTACTCTTCTGCCAAATGGGAACGCTAATATCTTTCATGGACACTTTACCTCCTATATTATTTGCCTCCATTTCCGCCGGAGGTAGGCTTCGAAACATATAACATATAAATTCTCCTTGCAGGCGGTGACGGATGTCACCGCCGTTACATTCTTCCTTTGATTGTCCCTATATATCAATCCCGCGGATTTTCGTCAGCAGGATATTGTAGTCAATTTAAATTCTTCCTTCATCATTTTAATTAACAGATTACTTCTTCGGCTTATCAGCCAAGTAAATCCTTGTTACCTCGGTCCTGTGGTGACCTAAGTTTTCGCTTACAATCTTTCGCGCTCTGCGCGGTCTTTCTTTTAACGCTTCTTCATAGGTTCTTTGTG
>JAZRMU010000062.1:0-3066 GCA_045647785.1 Acutalibacteraceae bacterium | reverse complement strand
AAGTTCAGGGCTTAGTAATCTGCCAATCGTATCGGTGCCCTTGAGGGCTACTCCTCGTACACCTCTAAGAAAGTTCTCTTCAAGTCCACCGCCCACTTTTGTCGCGGGTTGTCTGTCGGAGCCAGAAACCCAGCCGCTTGTCCCAGCCGCCAATCTTCTATCAGCAGCTCCTTGGTTGCCTGATAATGCTCCCAATTCTCCGCGTATAATTGCGGTATTAGGACTTTGTTCCCGAAGGCTGTCTCCGCCTCCACTAACGGCTGATACTTTTCCTCCTGCCAATAACTCGGCGTTTTCACTGCCATTTACCTTTCCTCCTACTCTACCATTCTCATCAGTATTATTATATCCGTTTACTGCAGCTGAGTCAACACCCTCGACACCTAAATTATAAGCACGACTGTTTATTCGTTCAGTGCCTATCTTTAACCTTTTTTCAATATCTCGAATAATATAATATGACTATTATTTGGAGGTTTTTTATGGAAAAGGATATGAACTACTACATTAATCAGTTGAAAGATATGAGTCGAAGGACTACTATTCCTACCGCTGCTCCTGCAATAGCACAAAAAGCACCTGAAACCGATTTACCAACAGGACTACTAAAGATTACCGTTTCGCACTCACAAAACACTTTTCCGGTTGTGAACGCAAGATACACAGTATTCGATAAAAACGGAAACGAAGTATCTGTCGGCACAACCGACGAAAGTGGTATGTCGGCAGAAATCCTTTTGCCGGCAATTCCAAAAGGCATTTCTGAAACTCCCGGAACGAATTACTTAAATTCTGCCGTTTTCTATGATATAGAAATCTTGGCAGATGGATATATTCCCATAACTATTAAAAACATACCAATTTTCGAGGGTATAACAACTTTGCAAAACTTCGATTTAACATTTTTCTCTGCCTCTCCGAACGGTGCGCCGCAGACTATAACTCTGCCGACCGAAAACGCGCTATAGGTGATTTTATGGCAGTTTTAACACCTGTTATCCCCGAAACAATCACGGTACATTTAGGAGCACCAGACGAGGCAGCCGAAAATGTTACTGTACCTTTTTCGGAATATATAAAAAATGTTGCATCCAGCGAAATTTATCCAACCTGGCCCGAAAATGCTTTGCGCGCAAACATATACGCTATAATTTCATTTGCTCTAAATCGGATTTATACCGAATGGTACCCCTCGCGCGGATATAATTTTGACATAACAAACACTACAGCATTCGACCAAGCATTTGTCAAAAACCGCGATATATATGAAAATATCGGGCAAATAGTAGATGAAATATTTAATGATTATGTAGTTCGCCAGGGAGAAGTGCAGCCGCTTTTCACACAATTTTGCAACGGAACTACCTCCACCTGTGCAGGACTTTCACAATGGGGAACTGTATCACTCGCCGAGCAAGGTCTCACCCCCTACCGAATTCTGCAAAATTACTATGGAGATAACATAGGCATTGTTGAGGATGCACCGATTTCGGATATTACAGAATCGTATCCCGGGATTCCGCTGTCTTTGGGTTCTGCGGGGAATGATGTCTTGATTTTACAGCGTCAATTAAACCGAATCAGCAGAAACTACCCTGCAATTCCTAAAATCAGTGAATTAAATGGAATTTTCGACAGCGAAACTGAAGCTGCAGTGCGAAAATTTCAACAAATTTTCGCGTTAACCACCGATGGAATTGTCGGCAAAGCCACTTGGTATAAAATTAAGGAAATATATAACGGTGTAAAACGATTGAGTGAGCTTTTTAGCGAGGGCTTAAGCGAGGAGGAAATCACAACACAATATGAATCCGAATTGACCTTTGGCTCAAGCGGTTATCCGATTATTGCGCTTCAGTATTTTTTGAACATAATAGCATATTTCAATCCAAATTTAAATATAATTCCCATTACCTCAACATTTGATAATGCAACAGAAAACGCTGTTCGTGTGTTCCAAAAAGAATATGGGTTGACTCAAAACGGAATTGTTGGCAGAGATACTTGGAATAAAATCACGTCTGTTTATACTGAAATTTTAAGTTCTCTGCCGGAGGGCTATGAAAATGGCGCCGCAAAATTATATCCGGGATTTTACCTCACTATTGGAGCGCGAGGTGCGGCAGTAGCTGACCTGCAAAAATATCTGCTCACTATTTCACAAAATCTTGGAAATATCCCACCCGTAACAATTGATATGGTTTACGGAGAAGAAACGAAAAACGCTGTAACTGCCTTTCAGCAAGCATATTCGCTACCCGTTTCGGGTGCGGTAGGTCCTGTTACTTGGCAAAAAATAGCGCAGGTTTATGATTCTATTGTGTTTGGTGATTAGAAAATTTTTGCACTAATAAAACAAACGGCGGAACCAACAATTCAAAGGCTAATATCAATAAATTAACCCAATCAAAATTTAATAATTCGTTTATGAAATTTGAATTCGAAATTAAAATTATAGCTGCTGCCAATAGAGTAGCAGCTATAATTTTTTGTTTTGTAAAATAATTTATAATAACGCTTCCGCAAACTGCGCATTTTATAAGATTTGAATAGAAGTATACGAAATAAGTGAAGCCGTCCAAACGGCTGAAATTACCGTTAAATGAAACAAGACTTGTTAGTGTGGCATACGGATATTCCACACGATGAGATACCTCCCCGCCTAAAACCAGCAATATATTTAAAACATAAATTGAAATTAATAAAAAACCTAAAAATGCACCCCACCGCAGACTAAATTTGCTGCCATTATTATGGGAGTTTATAAAATGAAACGGAATGATTAGCTGACCGAAGCTATGGACAAAAAATGTCAAAGATTGGCGAACAAGTACCGAGATTTCAATCTTTTTAGGTATAATAAAAGTAAAATTAAGCTTGTTAATCGAAAACATCAAAATAACAATAAAAATTGCACCCGTAATTATTAAAGAAAATAATGAAAAATGATAAATAACACGCTTTTTTAGCGCTCCCAGCCAACAAAAAACCGCAATGAAAACAAGCGAAATTATAATCTTTGGTGTTTTAGGAAGTCGTACTTTATCAACAAAGCTAACGTAATCA
>JAZRMU010000061.1:0-7009 GCA_045647785.1 Acutalibacteraceae bacterium | reverse complement strand
GTGTTCTTAAGGACACTTGGCTAGTTTTATTCGCGCTTCACGCGAGGTATATTGCTACGCAGTTATATTTGGACTCCGTCCAAGTGATATTGCCTTCGGAAGTTTAAGGGCGAATAAAATATCACTGAAACCGCAAGGTTTTAATATCACTTTGCCGATAGGCAAAATATCACTGTGAGACCAGTCTCACAATATCACTATTTTATAATTTTTCTTTTGAGATGGGCTTAAAACGGTTTTAGGTTCTCCTAACAAGTGGAAAATAATAGACTTCTCCATGCTTGCTACAGTATAAGACAAAAGGATGTGTAGAAAAAATTCTACACATCCTTTTTTACTCTCTTTATAAACCCCTCGTGTTAGAACTAGGGAGTTCTTTTATGCAGTATTTCGGTTAATTTGAATTTTTGCCGCTTATGTGGTCGGCAACATAGAGTCCCATTGCGCCGGACTGCGAGAGACCGCGGGTGATTCCCGAGCCGTCGCCGATTAGATACATACCGTCGGCTACCTCGAAATGTCCGTTATGCTGCGGGCGAATGGAATAATACTTGTTTTCGCAGCCGTAGAGCAGGGTGTCATCGTTGGCGCAGCCGGGGGCTACCTTGTCGAGCGCATATATAGTTTCAATTATATTGGTAAGCGCGCGGTAGGGCATAACGATTGACAGGTCGCCCGCAAAGGCTTTGAGTGTCGGAATTACGCTGTTTGCAGAGAGCCTGTGCTCATTGGTTCTTCTGCCGCGAATCAGGTCGCCAAAGCGCTGAACGATTATGTTTCCTTCGCCTGCAAAGTTCATATTTTTAGCAATGTTTGCGGCATACTCGGTGGGTTTATTGAAGTCGCCCGCAAAGTGGATGGAGGATAGAATAGCAAAGTTGCAGTTGTCGGTCTTTTTATCCTTTTCGGCAAAGGAATGACCGTTTGCAGTTATAACGCCGTGGTTATTCTCTGCCGATACGAGTCCGCCCTGATTAAAGCAGAACATACGGGTTCTGTCCTCAAAGGTTTTGGTGCGGTAGAGAATTTTCGGCTCATAGATTTTGCTTGAAAACTCCTGCCAGATAGCATCCTTCATTTCAACGCGAACGCCGATATCAACCGAGTTTGCACCCATTTTGATGCCGAACTTTTCGCAAATTGTTTTAACAAAGTCTGCGCCGCTTCTGCCTGTTGCGATGATGAGCTTCTGGGCGCTGTGCTCCGCCTTTTTGCCGCGGCTTTCGGTTAAAACGGAATAGCCGCCCTCGATTTTCTCGATATCTGTGCAGTCGGCAAGGCTCAACATTTCAACACCGATATCAGCAAGGTGCTTTATGATGTTTTGCATTGTTATGAAGTTTTTATCGGTGCCGAGGTGGCGCACATTCATATCCAAAAGGCGCAGATTGTTCTGCAGGCACTTGAGCTTCAGCTCCTCATTGGAGCGATAGAGCTCGGGATAATCCTCCGAAAAGCTTTCGAGCACATTATCAACGCCCTCGATATATTTCATTGCGGTTTCCTCGCCAAGCTCATCGCCGAGCGAGCCGCCGTATGCAGTGCCGATATTAAATTTACCGTCGGAAAAAGCGCCCGCGCCCGCATAGCCGCTTGTGATGCTGCAAATGCCGCAATGCACACACTTGCTCTTTCTGCCCGCGGGGCAGTGGCGTTTCTCGAGCTCAAGACCCTTTTCGACGATTATAATTTTACAGTCGGGGTTGTTCTTTTTAAGCTGATAGGCAGCCATAATACCGCCTATGCCGCCGCCGATAATCGCAACATCATACATAAATTAAAACTCCTTTACAGAACAAAACGGTGTAGCCCAAGGACCACACCGCCGATGCTTTAGAATTTAATACTACAGTTAGATAGCTCTTGTAACCTTGCCCGAACGCAAGCAACGGGTGCAGGCGTTAATGCGGCACGGTGTACCGTTAACGATAGCCTTAACCTTTTTTACATTAGGCTTCCAAGTTCTGTTAGAGCGTCTGTGTGAGTGTGAAACCTTAATTCCGAAAGCGATTTCCTTATTGCAGATATCACATTTTGCCATGAGACTGCACCTCCTTTAAAATCTGAATCACATTAGCAAAAAATATAATACCACAAAAGGAGCAATAATGCAAGTAATTTTTTTAAAATTATTGAAAAAACATAAAAATACTGTTATAATCTTTTTGTTTGAGGTGATAAATATGGTAAAAGCGGTGCTATTCGACCTTGACGGTACGCTGATTAATTCTCTTGATGATTTGGCAGACAGTGTTAACCGCACCTTGGCAGCCTTTGGGTATCCGACCCACGAAACCGAAAAATATAGGTATTTTATTGGCAACGGTATGCGAAAGCTTATAGAGCGCGCGCTCGGCTCTACCGATAGCGAGCAGGTGAGCCGTGTGCTCGAGCAGTTTATGGGATACTATAGGCTGCACAGCCTTGATAAAACCTGCCCCTATGAGGGGATATCGGAGCTGCTTGCCGCATTGGAGCGCAGGGGGATAGTGTCGGTTATTATTACAAATAAGGCACAGGCGGCGGCTGAAAAAATCGCCGGCCATTTTTTTGGAGATAAAATCAGGGTGTATGGTCAGCGAGAGGGCGTTCCCACCAAGCCCGACCCCGCACTGGTGCTTTTGGCGATGAGTGAGCTTTCTCTTAAGGCGGAGGAGTGCATTTTTGTTGGCGACTCGGGTATGGATATGGCGGTTGGTATTAATGCGGGGGTTGCCCCCATTGGTGTCAGCTGGGGCTTTAGAACTAAAGCCGAGCTTTTGGAAAACGGTGCAAAGCTGATAGCCGATACCCCGAGACAGCTATGGGAAATTGTGGAGAAAATGAATGGCTAAATACACTAAAACAAAATTTGCATGCTACATAGGCTATTTTGTGCAGGCGATTATTGTGGGTTTCTTGCCGCTTTTATATGTAAGCTTTAATCGAAACTACGGCATTTCCTACAGCCGACTCGGTGCGCTGTCGGTGGTTATATTTGTGGTGCAGCTGGGGGTCGATATTATATCGGTCAAGCTCATTAAATATATAGGCTATCGTGGCGGTGCGGTGCTCGCGCATATCGCGGCATCGGCGGGATTTATAATGCTCGCGGTGCTGCCACAGCTTATGGCGGACAAATATTTAGCCATTGTGCTGTCCTCGATTGTCTTTTCGGTGGGCGGCGGGCTGATTGAAGTGATTATAAGCCCTATTATCGAATATCTGCCCACAAAACCGGAAAGCAAGGCGGCTCAAATGAGCTTTTTGCACTCGTTTTTCTGCTGGGGCTCGGTTTTGGCGATTGTGCTGACGGTGGTGCTGCTGCGTGCTTTCGGGCGCGAAAACTGGGGGTATATTTCGCTTATATGGGCGGCGGTGAGCGCCGTTAATATTGCCGGCTTCTTATTTGTTCCGATTATTGAGCCGCCGCACTCTGACGAGCAAGGGGCGGGGACGGGCATTCTGCGTTCGCCCAAATTCTTTGCGCTTATGCTTTTAATGTTTGCGGCGGGCGCCTCGGAAATTACGGTTTCGGGCTGGGCTTCAACCCTGGCTGAAACGGGTCTCGGTCTTTCAAAAACAGTGGGAGACCTACTGGGACCCTGCATTTTTGCGGTGATGATGGGCATCGGCAGACTGACCTACGGGCTATACGGTTCGAGAATTAAAATCGAGCGGGTAATGCTCTTGGGCGGCGTGCTGTGCTTTAGCGGCTATATTCTTTTGTTTTTAAATATAAGTGCTGCGGTCAGCCTCGCGGCGTGTGCGCTGTGTGGTCTCTCGGTCAGCATTATGTGGCCGGGGGCTTTGAGTATGGGCGCTAAAGCCTTTCCGCTCGGCGGTATGCTGCTTTTCGGTGCGGCGGCTGCCTTTGGCGATACGGGCTGCTCGGTTGGACCCTACCTTATGGGACTTTTAACCGAGCGCGTAGGTATGAGCGTTGGCTTTCTGGTCTGCAGCATATTCCCGCTAATGGTCATAATGATTGTTGCCGGCAAAAAAATTTTTAAGGGCATAAGCCAAATCAAATGATTTGATTTTGCACGCAATAAAAAGTAGTTGCAAAATTCGGTAAAATCTAGTAAAATACTCATATAAGTTGCTTTTGAGGTGAATTATGAAAAGAGATAACTATTTAAGCTGGGACGAATATTTTATGGGTATAGCCCTGCTTTCATCGCAGCGCAGTAAGGACCCATCTACTCAAGTGGGCGCTTGCATAGTGGACGATAATAATAAAATTATGTCGGTTGGCTATAACGGAATGCCGATGCACTGCTCGGACGACAGCTTCCCTTGGGATAATACGGGCGGCGCGCTCGAGAGCAAGTATTTCTTTGTTTGCCATGCCGAGCTTAATGCAATTCTCAATTTCCGCGGCGGTACACTCGCGGGCTGCCGAGTTTACACAACCTTGTTCCCCTGCAACGAGTGTGCAAAGGCTATCATTCAGGCGGGTATTAAAGAGGTTATCTTTATGTGCGATAAATATGCTGCGACTGAAAGCGTAATCGCTGCCAAGCGTATGTTCGATGTGGCACAGGTTAAATACCGCCAGTATGAGCAGACCAAGAACACGGTGGAATTAAAGCTGTAGAGAAAAAACAAACCCCACAGACCGGTTGCCTCGGTTTGTGGGATTTTTTTGCGGAAAATGCTTTTAAAATACAATAAGCAAGTTTCGTCTTGACAAAAATATACTATTGAGATAAAATATTTATTGCATTCAAAAATCCGCCCCCTTAGTTAAATGGATATAATAAACCCCTCCTAAGGGTTAGTTGTGAGTTCGATTCTCGCAGGGGGTGCCAAAACTCCCGTTCACGAAAGTGGGCGGGAGTTTTACTTTTTCACTCTTCACTTTTCACTAAAAAATTTTGAACGGGATTTTTGGAAAGTAATAAGTAATAGTGAATAGTGAAGAAGTATTTATGCCTACAGTGCGCGCGGCATATTCCATTTAAAATAGGTCGCGAGCAGGCGAATAATAATGGTGAGCGAGGCGCGCCGCCGCCAACGCAGGAGATAGTGCCCGATGCGCCCGCAACCGAAAAGGCTGCGATGCCAAGCCATTCAATTATGGTGAAGGGCAGATTTGGCATAAAAATTCTCTTTATGAAAAAGCTTCGGTTCAAGGTATATAATATGGCGGCTTATTGGCGACCGCCCTTGACAGACCTTGTTTAAACTTTTACAAATAACGCAACAGTTTCAACATGCGCCGTGTGGGGGAACATATCGACGGGTTGGATTTTTTTCACCTTGTAGCCCTTGCGGGTGAGGAATGAGGCATCGCGCGCGAGGGTTTCGGGGTTGCAGGAAACATAGACAACCTTTTTGGGCGCGAGCTCGGTGAGACAGCGCAGAAACTCAAGGCTCGCTCCAGCTCTCGGCGGGTCCATTATAACAACATCGAATTTTTCGCCGCGTCTTGCGGCATCCACCATAAATTTGCCGGCATCGGCCTCGTGGAATTCTATATTTTCAATCGCGTTTATCCTAGCGTTTTCCTTGGCATCCTTCACGGCATCGGAATTAAGCTCAACACCGACCACCCTGCCGGCATTTCTTGATGCGATAATACCTATAGTTCCCGTTCCGCAATATGCATCGAGCACCCTGTCTTCTGCCGTGAGCTCGGCGAATTCGAGCGCTTTACTGTAAAGCACCTCGGTCTGAATGGGGTTGACCTGATAAAATGCCTTGTGCGATATTCTGAAGCGGAAGCCGCAAAGCTCCTCCTCGATATAGCCGCTGCCGAAAAGCACACGGCTTTCATCGCCGAGCACCAGGCTTGTGAACCGATTATTCACATTCTGCACTATTGTGGTGATTTCGCTGTGGCGGGAGAGCAGCGCATTTATGAATTTTTCCTGTTTTGGGAAATCCATAGTGGAGGTTACGAGCACCACCATAATTTCTCCGCTTGAAAAGCCGCGCTTTATGAGTACATGGCGCAAAAAGCCCTTCATCGACACATCGTTAAAGGCGCGCAGCTTGAAGCTTTTGAGCAGCTTGCGGATTGTAACGATTATTTCATCCGCCTTTTGGTCCTCGATAAGGCAGCTGTCCACCGGCACGATATTGTGGGTTGAGGACTGGTAAACGCCCGAAATAATCTCGCCCTTTCTCTCACTGAAGGCTGCCTGCACCTTGTTGCGGTAGTGGTAGGGGTGCTCCATTCCGATTATTTCGCTGACGCGGTGGTATTTACCGAGCAGGCGAATTAATTTCACCTGCTTATAGCTTAATTGCTTTTGGTAGGTTAAATTTTGCAGTTGGCATCCGCCGCATTTTTTGCGGTGCGGGCATTTTAGGGTTATTTGTTCCATAAACACCTCGAAATAATGAAGTTAAGAGATTAAAAATAACGATGTTTAGGGCCTTGGCGGTTGGCGGTTGGCCCTAAACGGTGGGAGCAAGCCCCCACCCTACGGGGTGAAACCAATAAATTAATAAATCGTAGGGACGACCACTGGTCGTCCGTAATATTCCACCTTAATAAATTGGTGTATTGTAAGGGCATAGCCTCCCTTGTCTAAAGGGAGGGGGACCACTTGCGGTGGAGGGATTTTCGCCCCCCGTTTTTTATCCAAATAAATTGGTGTATTGTAGGGTGGGGGCTTGCTCCCACCGTTTATTTTCCACAAAATAAATTGCTATTTCGTAGGGACGACCATTTGTTAGGACTTTGAAAATAACGCAACACACTCAACATGGCTTGTGCGGGGGAATAGGTCCACCGGGGTGTATTCTGCGAGCTTATAGCCGAGTCGGGTCAGCACCGCCGCGTCGCGCGCGAGGGTTGCGGGGTCGCAGGAGATATACACTATTTTATCTGTCGCAAAGGCGGTGGCTACGGTATTAAGCAGCTTTTCATCGCAGCCCTTGCGGGGCGGGTCGAGAATAACCGCATCGGGGTGAATGGCGCGCCTTGCCAAAATTTCGGCAGCGGCAGCGGCATCGGCGCAGATGAATTCCGCGTTATCTACCCCTGCATTTTTCGCGTTGATTTTAGCATCGGCAA
>JAZRMU010000060.1:0-2488 GCA_045647785.1 Acutalibacteraceae bacterium | reverse complement strand
TGTTACCGCCAACACCTACAATACCGCCGTTACCGGTATTATAAACGCGGGGATTACAGTTTGTAATTGCAATATTTTCGAATGCTGCATTTGCTGCATAGGCTGCAACCACACCTGTAGGTGTGAATTCGCCGTCTGATTCGAAGCTATCAACAGTAAGGTTCTTTACAGTACCGTTTTCAACATAGCCGAACAGACCCATTGCATCATTCCAATAATGGCCCTCATAGTCGCCCTTCATAGCCCATGTATTATGATAGAATTTACGAACTGTATGACCGTTTCCATCGAACACACCACTAAATGCGCCACCATAGGTATACCAAACGCCATCATTTTCATCTGAAGAAATATTGCCGCCTACCTTGCGATAACCTATTGGGTAGAAAATATTTGTCTCGCCGCCACCTAGGTTAATATCGGTTAAAAGCTTATAGTGCTTTGAGCCATACGCTTCGTTCTCGTTAGAAATAACCTCATTAAGATATGCTAACTGGTCAGCATTTGCGATAAGATAGGGGTCGGCTTCAGTACCTGTACCGCCCGAAAATTCTTTAGCAATTGTGCCCTTCCAAGCCTTCTTTTGCTCAACGATAAGGGTTATCTCGGAGAAGGACTGCATAGCCACAGATACTTCACCCGTTAACGGGTCATAAGTAAATGTGTTGTGAGCAGTCAGCTCATTCTCACTTTCAACCATGGTCATAAGCTCGTTTACACCGTCTTCAACGTGGTAAATACGACAATTTCCAAGGTTCAGGTATTTGGGCATAATAGCGCCAAGATTAACTATAATCGGAACATTATTACCCTCGGCAACGCCCTCCATATGAACATCAACGGGGAGTATAGCCTCTTGGTTAACAACCGTTATACCGCTTGTAGTTTTTTCAAGAGGAGTTATAGCTAGAGTTACACGCTCGGCGCCATCCTTAAGGGAAACACCCGCGGGCACTGTAGCCGAAATACCGTTACCGGCCAAATTTAGCTCTTCGGCAACAGTATTGTTTACATTTTCCACAGTTGCAGAAATTGTAGTGTTTGTGAGTATAATGGGCATTTCAGCTGCCGAATCGTAGTCTGAACCAAAGCTATCTGCCTCAACAGGAGCTTGAGTTGCAATTGCTGTAATGCTAAAGTTTCCTGCCGATTCATTCTTATACTCATTACCCGCTGTGGTGATCATATTCATAGCAATGGTAACTATGGTCTCACCGCTCGGGTTGAAGGCATTAAGCTGGTCATCCGCCATAAGAGTTCCGCTAACAACGGCTTTGCCGTTAAGAACATTATTAAGCAGACCCAAGCATGGAATATTCTGTAGGTCTGTACGGTCGTCTATCTTAACTCCGTCGGTCGCGTAGTGTACATTTATAACCTCGGCAAGCTTGCCAACTGCGCCATCGGGAGTAATAGCGAGCTCGTAATTGAGCGCAAGACTACCATTGTTTTTAAGCTTAATGTATTTAACATCGGTGTATCCCGGCTCCCAATTGTCATAATTGAAAATAGTGTTATATTGCGCATCTTCAACATTGTGCCACGGGCCCGCGGGGTCATTTGCCCAATACATTTCGATGTTTAAGTTACCGGAACTGATAACATTATTACTGGTGCTCGCATAGTCGGTAAACCAAGCAAATGTAGTACCAATAAGCAACGAAATGCATAGCAAAAATGCAATTGCGCTATAAAGTAAAGATTTTTTAGTGTACTTCATATGTTGACCCTTTCTTTTTTTTGTTTAGCACCCCAAAAGCATAAAGCTTTTAAAGTTTTAGGTTACCACCCACCCCATTGAGGGGGGTTGGGTGATTTTATGTTAGTTGTTAGGACTAATTAATTCTTTGCTTTCAGACCTCTCGCTACGACCTGTATCAAAATTATAAGTAACAGTGTTTACATTTACGTATTTTCCTGTCTCAGGATCAGTAAGACGAAGCATAACAACGAATTTAGCACCTTCAAATACTGTAGCATCAGCTTCAGGAACAATACCAACACCGCAAAGGAACTCTTTAACGATTCCAACAACCATCTCATATGTCCACGGAACTTCAGTCGCAGAACCGAGAATCGGAATATCTGTGTTGGTGGGAACTTCGGGGTTGTAGAAACCTAACCAGCCTAAGTCGCCGTAGTTTCCGCCAAGAACTATAGATCCCGCGGGAAGCTCAGACTTATTAGTCTCAAATCTTACGTAATAATCGCAAGCCCAATCCTTATAAGCGCTATCTCTTACGGTTTCAATGTCGTGAGGAGCAACAAACTTATAAACAGTATTTAACTGCTGATCGCCAAGAGGAAGGAAACCGAAGCCGCTACCCCACGGAATTGTAGTATTAGCCCAAGTATCGCTAACATCGCTCACAACAGCCTGCGGAATTTCGGTGTTACCGGGTACGGGAATTACCTTATCGTATACAACAGTAAAGGGGCTGAAGGAAGTGCTCTCGAATATAAGCTCACCTGTATTGTTTTTATAGGT
>JAZRMU010000059.1:0-12547 GCA_045647785.1 Acutalibacteraceae bacterium | reverse complement strand
GGTAAAAGTATGCTTGCAAAGCGCTTTCCGACAATACTTCCCGAAATGACCTACGAGGAATCGATAGAAACCACAAAGCTATATTCTGTGGCGGGACTTACCGACAGAAAGCGTCCGATGGTAACAACCCGTCCCTTCCGTGCGCCACACCATACGACCTCATCGGTAGCGCTATCGGGTGGCGGTACAGTGCCAAAGCCGGGCGAGATATCTTTAGCGCATAATGGTGTGCTGTTTTTAGATGAGCTCCCCGAATTCAGTCGCGATGTTATGGAAGCGTTGCGCCAACCGCTTGAGGACGGTAAAATCACTATATCCCGCGTTGCGGGAACGCTGACCTATCCCAGCTCTCTTTGCCTTGTGGCGGCAATGAATCCCTGCCCCTGTGGCTATTTCGGTCATCCCACAAGGAATTGCACCTGTTCGGGAAAAATGGTATCTAAATATTTGGGAAGAATTTCGGGTCCTATGCTCGATAGACTGGATTTACATATCGAAGTACCGCCCGTTGAGTTTTCGGAGCTTCGCGATACGGCGGCAGCCGAAACCTCGGCGCAAATCCGAGAGAGGGTGAACCGTGCTCGTGCTATTCAGAACAGCCGCTATGAGGGCACAGGTGTTACTTGCAACGCAAGACTCACACCCGCGCTGCTTAAAAAGTATTGTGTACTGTCCGATGCGGCGGCGGATATGCTTAAAGCCTCCTTTGAGCGACTTGGAATGTCCGCCCGCGCATACGACCGCATACTCAAGGTAGCTCGCACCGTAGCCGACCTTGAGGGCAGTGAAAACATTGAGGTGCAGCATATTGCCGAAGCTATTCAGTTCAGAAGCCTTGATAGAAAATATTGGAGCGAATAAGCTTGTATTATAGGGTAGGGCGCTGCGTCTGACCGCAATTTCTGATAAAAAATATCAATTATTGACAATATTTTAACAATTCAATATAATTTAAATATCTTATGTCGAAAGGAACAGTGTTATGGATAAGAAATATGATGCTCTGTTTACACCTTGGAAAATTGGTAATGTAGAAATCAAGAACCGTATTGTTATGTGTCCTATGGGCGGAACCTCGCTTTTCGGTTGGTTTGAGCTCACCGGCTGCGGCTTTGATAAGGAGGCTGCAAAGCTCTTTTTAGAGAGAGCCAACAACAATGTCGGTCTTATCATTCCCGGTATTGCACCGCTTCGCGATACCTTCTGGGGAAAGTGGCTCTGGCAGAATCCGAAAATGTTTGAGGAGCTTAAGGAATTTATGGATGAAATCCATAAAACGGGAGCTAAACTGTTCGTTCAGCTGACTGCAGGTATGGGTCGTTCTTGGGCTATTACCGAGCTTGTAGCTCCGCTTCACAGAAATAAAATTACCCGTGCTATTGTAAAGCCGATTATCGACACCTCTCATGAATTAGCAAGCCCCAGCCCGCAGCCTGCGCGTTGGGCACCCGATATTATCTGCCCCGAAATGACGGTTGAGCAAATCCACGAAATAATCGAGGCATTTGCTAAAACCGCCAAGTTGTGTATGGACGCAGGCGTTGACGGTGTTGAGGTGCACGCCGTACACGAGGGCTATTTGCTCGACCAGTTCGCTATTGAGTTTTTCAACAAGCGTACCGATGAATACGGCGGCAGCTTTGAAAACCGCTATCGCTTTGCGGCAGAGGTTGTAAAGGCAATTAAGAAGGAGTGCGGAAGCGACTATCCTGTATCGCTTCGCTATTCTGTCGAGTCCAAAATGAAGGGCTTTTGCGAGGGCGCAATGCCCGGTGAAGACTACACCGAGGTTGGCAGAAATATGGAAGAGAGCGAAAAAGCGGCCAAGTATCTACAGGATGCAGGCTACGATATGCTCAATGCTGATAACGGTACTTACGATAGCTGGTACTGGGCACATCCGCCTATGTATATGCCGCAAAACTGCAATTTAGAGGATGTTTCTCACATAAAGAAGTTTGTTGATATTCCCGTTGTTTGTGCAGGAAGAATGGACATCGAAACGGGTGCAAAGGCTGTGCAAGCCGGTGAAATTGATGCTATCGGTGTTGCCCGTCAATTCTTAACCGACCCCGAATGGATAACCAAGACCATCGAGGATAGGCTTGAGGATATTAAGCCTTGTATTTGCTGCCATGCCGGCTGTTTCAATTTCTCGTCATCAAAGGGACACCCAAATACACAGGATTTGAAGGACACAATGGGTCTTGCCCGTTGTGCACTTAATCCCGAAACAATGCAGTCTAAAAAGTATTTCATCGCTCCGGCTAAAAAGGCGAAAAATATTGCTGTTGTAGGCGGTGGTATCGGTGGTATGGAGTCTGCAATACTTTGTGCCAAGCGCGGACATAAGGTAACTCTTTACGAAAAGAGCGATAGGCTTGGCGGCGTGTTTATTGCGGCTGCAGCACCCTCCTATAAGGAAAAGGATAAGGATTTAATCGCTTGGTATATTCGCGAAATGGCGAAACATCCCATTGAGGTTAAGTTTAACACAATTATAACCGATGTTAAATCGCTAAACGCAGATGAGGTTATTATCGCAACGGGTGCTACCGCGAAGCGTCTACCCATTAAGGGTGCTGAATCTGCGGTTGAGGCTACAGAGTTCTTGCTCGGCGAAAAGCAGGTGGGTGAGCGTGTTGCCGTTATCGGCGGCGGTCTTACAGGCTGCGAAATAGCCTATGAGCTATATCTGCAGGGCAAAAAGCCGATTATTATCGAAATGCAGGATGACCTTGTAACCACCCCCGGTATTTGTCTTGCCAATACAAGCTATTTGCGCGATTTCTTTAAGACCAACAAGGTGCCTGTTCACCTTGAAACAGGTGTGAGCGAAATCCGCGAGGGCTCTGTTATAATTCGCGACAAGAATGGCAACGAAACTGAAATTGAGGTTGACAGCGTTATAACCTCTATAGGCTATAATCCTGCACCTATAGCAAAGAAGGGCAGACATATTCACATTGTGGGTGATGCTTCGAGCGTTGGAAATCTGCGCACCGTTATTTGGCAGGCGTGGGATGTAGCAATGAAGCTGTAGGGCAATTTTATTTCACATTCAGTTTGACCGAATAATTAATTTAAGTTTATATTAAAAGGAGAAAGCCATTATGAAATTAACACCTGAACAGCAGGCGATACTCGACGGTGGCAAGGGAGAGGTGCTTGCCAAGGTTATGAAAACCATGGTAAAGTATGGAGAAGCCTTTGGTGCAGAAGAACTAGTGCCTGTTACAAGCAAATATAACCACCTTGTTACCTCGTTTGGTCTCAAGATGATGACGCCTGTTTTCGATTTAATGCAGACACTTATCGATGCAGGTGCTGTGAGCGAGCAGCAGTTTTCGGTTGACCCGCGTCCTCTGGATAAAAATGTTCCCGCAAATTTTTTGCAGAACTTTATTTTCGGTAACTTTATGTATTCAAAGCAGGGCGACTATGAAAAACAGCTGGAACAGCTCGGGCTTATGAATAAAAATGCGTTTACCTGTACCTGCTATATGGATGAGGTTGGCAATAAGCCTGAAAAGGGAGAGGTGCTTTCCTGGGCGGAGTCCTCGGCGGTGGTATATGCCAACTCCGTTTTGGGCGCTCGCTGCAACCGCAACTCGGGAATTATCGATATTATGGGCTCTATTGTGGGCTTCGTTCCGAAGTTCGGTCTGCTGACCGATGAGGGCAGAAAGGCAACATTTGTTGTTAAAATCGAAACCACCAAAAGACCCGAGGCGCAACTGCTTGGCTCTGCTATCGGTATGCGAGTTATGGAGGAAGTACCCTATATCGTAGGTCTTGATAAGTGGCTCGGCACCTCGCTTGACGATGCTGCCTGCACATATTTAAAGGATTTTGGCGCTGCAACCGCATCTAATGGTGCAGTTGGTCTTTACCATATCGAAAATCTGACTCCCGAAGCAGTAGAGAGCGGCAAAGCTCTCATCGCCGAGGGTGCGAAGGAATATATAATCGACGATGCCGAGCTCGAGCGTGTTTACCGCGAGTATCCTGTTATCTGGAAAAACAAGCAGGCAAAGCCGAAGCTTTGCTTTATGGGTTGCCCGCACATGAGTTTAGAGCAGCTTAAGAGCTGGACTGATAAGGTAGAAGCAGCCCTCAAAGCGGCAGGTAATAAGAAGGTTGTTATTCCCACTGTGTTCACTGCGGCTCCCGCGGTTCTCGAGCAGTTCAATGCCACCGAGTATGCGGCAAGACTTAAAGCGACAGGTGTTATAACCTCGTATATTTGTCCGCTTATGTATATGAACAACCCGCTTTCGGGTAAGATGCCGGTTATAACCTCATCAAACAAGCTTCGCACCTACACAACCGCGCGCTATTATACCGATGATGAGATTTTAGAGCAGATTACAAAAGGAGGTAAGCAGTAATGAAAGAGTTTAAAGGCCGCGTAATAGCGGGCGGCACAGCCACCGCAGAGGCAGTGGTTTCTCATGGTGGACTTAATACACTCGCTTCCTTCCAAAAGGCGCTTCAGTTTGGAGATAAAAACGCAACCTGCGGCGACCAAAACAACCCCGACCTCTACAACAAGCAGATGGCGGGCAAGGCACTCTGCCTGCCGCAGACCATCGGCTCAACAACGGGCGGTATGGTGCTTTATTGTGCCTGCGCTATGAAGCGTCAGCCTGCTTGTATGCTCTTTTCAAAGCCTATCGATTCGCTTGCAGCAGCAGGCTGTGTGCTGGCTGATGTTTGGCTTGATGATGTATCAATGCCCGTTATCGATTCGCTCGGCGAAGAGTTCCTAAATTATGTGAAGGACGGTATGAAAATTACCGTATCAGAGGATGGTACTGTTACAGTAGAATAACTATTTAGCCTTGCGGATTCCGCAAGGCTTTCTTTTTTGCTGTTTGATTGACTTTTCTTAAAACTTATTATATAATATAAACACATATACTCTTAAAAAGGAAGTGTTTGTAGTGCAAAAAGATATTAAAGATTTAACAATGATAATGGATCTATACGAAATGACAATGGCGAACGGCATTTTAAACAGCAATATGCGCGACACCATTACCTATTTTGATATGTTCTTCCGCCGAGTGCCCGATAATGGCGGCTTTGCCATAATGGCGGGCATAGAGCAGCTTATCGAGTATTTTAATAATCTGCATTTTGACAGCGAGGATATCAAGTATCTCCGTTCCTTAAACCTCTTTTGCGAGGAATTCATAAGTTATCTTGAGAACTTTAAATTCACCTGTGATGTATGGGCAGTGCCCGAGGGCACACCCATATTTCCAAATGAACCGATAGTTACCGTTAAAGGTCCTGCGATACAGGCGTTTATGGTGGAGACAATGGTGTTGCTCACCATTAATCATCAGTCCTTAATAGCCACCAAGGCTAACCGAATTGCAACCGCTGCACAGGGTAGGGCGGTTATGGAGTTCGGTGCGCGTCGCGCCCATAGCTACGATGCTGCCGTTTACGGCGCCCGTGCTGCAATTATAGGTGGATGCGTTGGTACATCCTGTATTAAATCTGCAAAGGACTTTGGCGTTTCGGCATCGGGCACTATGGCGCACAGCTGGATTCAGCTTTTTGAGGATGAATACACCGCATTTAAAAATTATGCCGAGCGCTATCCCGATAGCTGCGTGCTGCTGGTTGATACCTATAATGTATTGAAATCGGGCATACCTAATGCTATCCGCGTTTTTGATGAGGTGCTAAAGCCCATGGGCAAGCGCCCTGTCGGAATTCGAATCGATAGCGGCGATATAACCTATCTCACCAAACGCGTTCGTAAAATGCTGGACGATGCGGGATATCCCGACTGCAAAATCTGCGTTTCAAATTCGCTCGACGAATATCTAATCCGTGATATGCTTATGCAGGGCGCGCAGGTGGATAGTTTTGGAGTCGGCGAAAGGCTGATAACTGCCTCGAGCGAAGCTGTTTTCGGAGGCGTTTATAAGCTGGCTGCCGTTGAAAAGGACGGGGAGACAACACCGCGCATAAAAATCAGCGAGAATATCGCAAAAATCACTTTGCCGGGTGTTAAAATTCCGTGGCGACTATATGATAACGAGTCAGGAAAGGCTATCGCCGATGTAATCACATTAAATCACGAAAAAATCGATGACAGCAAGCCTTATGAAATTTTTGACCCTGTTCACACATGGAAGCGAAAGGTTGTTGAGGACTTCACCGCTAAAAAGCTGCAGGTTAAGCTTTTTGAGGGTGGAAAACAGGTTTATCAGTCCCCCGCAGTTAAGGAAATAGCTGCATATTGTGCAGCGCAGGTGGAAACCCTTTGGGATGAGGTTAAGCGATTTGAAAAACCGCATACCTACTATGTCGATTTATCAGAAGACCTTTGGAATCAGCGCAACGAGCTGCTTACAAAGCATTCAGCGAAAGGAAAATAAAAATGAAAAAAGTTTTATCCTTAATTTTATGTGCGATGATTTTACTCTGCGTTTGCGGCTGTAAGGAGCAGAAGCCTCAAGATGTCAATACAGGCAACGGTATAGACCTTGAAAATGTGTTGTCGGACGGTAAAATCCCCGAGCTTGCGGTTCGTCTTGGTATGTCGGCAGATGATGTAAAGACGCTGCACAACTATGATAAAAATGCAGTAGGCGAAACGGGCTTCTATATTTTCGAAGAGGATGATGCAACCTACTTCCAAACCGAAACAGCAGCCTATTACTATCTTAACGATAAAAAGTCAAAGGGCATTTCGGCTATCGTTGCACTCACTTCTGCTTGCGGATTTACTTTGAACGCCTTTGAAACCCCTGCCGATGTAAAGAACGCCTTCCCGAATATAAAATTCACCGAGGGAGAGGTAACTAAAGAGGACAAGTATTTCCTTGTTGGCGGCGATAAGTTTACAAAGCTGTCATTCCAAAAAGGAAATCGCAGAATTGATTTCGTGTTTTATGAGAATCAACTTAACACCGTTATTTTACTCGATACAGAAAATTGGAGCGACTGATGCTAAAAAAGTTTTTAAAATATTACAAGCCGCATAAAAAGATTTTTATTCTTGATATGCTAGCATCGCTGGCGATTTCCCTTATAGCAATTTTATATCCTGTTATAACCCGAAATATGCTTAATGTGTTCATACCCGAAAAGAAGTATTCTCTTATTGTGATTGCGGGTGTGGGGCTGTTTGTTATCTATTTTGTCCGTATGCTACTTATGTATTTTATTCAGTACTACGGTCATATTATGGGCGTTAGAATGCAGGCGCAAATGCGCAGCGATATGTTCAGTCATCTGCAAACGCTGCCCTATAGGTTTTATGATAACAATGAAACGGGTAAAATTATGTCGCGTATGACCAATGACCTTATGATGGTCAGCGAGCTTGCCCACCACGGTCCTGAAAATATTATCATTTCGGGAATTTCCATTGTGGCTTCGTTTGTTTATCTTGCCACCATAAATTGGAAACTGGCGCTTATTGTATTTTGTTGCGTTCCGATTATGGCGGGCTTTGCGGCAAAGATGCGCGTTAAAATGAAGGAGGCTTTTAAAAAGAGCCGTGAATCGGTAGCCGAAATTAATGCGGCGCTGGAATCGAGCATTAGTGGTATCAGAGTTACTAAAGCTTTTACCAATAGCGAAGAGGAAAAGCGCAAGTTTGAGATTGGCAACGGGCTTTTTGTTGAGGCGCGCCGTATGGCATATAACCTTATGGGTCGTTTCCATTCCTTCACAACTTTTGTTACCGATACCTTTAATGTAATAGTGCTGATTTTTGGCGGTATTTTCCTATACAATGGCTCTATTTCCTTTGGGGACTATTCGGCATTTGTCGTATCGGTAGGCGTATTTATGGGTCCTATTACAACCTTTATAGGCTTTATGGAGCAGTTCCAGGATGGTGTAACCGGCTTTGAACGCTTTTTAGAGATTATGGATGCCGAAAGTGAGCAGGATTCACCCGAAGCCGAGGATAAGACCGATATTAAGGGTGATATTGAATTTAAAAATGTTACCAGCAACTACGACGGTGAAATAGATGTGCTTAAAAATTTAAGCCTTAAAATCCCTGCCGGCAGCACTTTTGCACTTGTTGGCCCTAGTGGCGGTGGCAAAACAACAATCTGTCATCTTTTACCTCGATTTTATAAAATAAGCGAGGGTGAAATCACTATCGACGGAATATCGACCGATAAAATAAAAATGCAGTCGCTTCGCAGTAGCATTGGTATAGTTCAGCAGGATATTTATCTGTTTAATGCAAGCATTAAGGATAATATTCTCTATGGTCGCCCCGATGCTACCGAGCAAGAGATTGTTGATGCCGCCAAGCGCGCCAATATTCACGATTATATTATGACGCTGCCGAATGGATATGAAACAAAAATCGGCGAGCGTGGTGTGAAGCTTTCTGGCGGACAAAAGCAGCGTTTATCTATCGCGCGCGTTTTCCTTAAAAATCCGCCGATACTGATTCTGGATGAGGCCACAAGTGCGCTCGATAATACTACAGAAATTATGATTCAGCAGGCACTCGATGAGCTTTGTCGCGGCAGAACAACAATAGTTGTAGCACACCGACTTTCAACCGTTAAAAATGCTAATGAAATAGCAGTTATAGAGGACGGTATTGTTACCGAGCGCGGAACCCACGATGAGCTGATGGCAGCAGGTGGGGAGTACGCAAAGCTGTATAATTTGCAGTTCATAAGATAAAATCATTTTCCTTTGGAGGAATTTATGTCAGTTAAAAAACCAAGGCAGAAGATTTTGCCAACAATAGTTTTAAGGGGTATTGTACCTTTCCCCGAAGCTACAACGGGCTTCGATATAGGCAGACCGCAATCGCTTTCGGCTCTTAATGCCGCGCTTGAAGCGGGCAGAGAGGTGTTTTTGATAACACAGCGCTCTATGGATGAGGAGTATCCACCTATAGAGCAGCTGCAGCATATTGGCTGCGTTGCTAAAATTTCGCAAATGCTAAAGCTGCACGAGGGGTCCGTCAAGGTAGTTGTTGAGCCTATTTACAGGGCGGTTGCCGTGAGTAAAAATTTAAGCGGCAGAGAGGATTTGCTCGTTCTCGATACCACCGAATGCCTGAACGAAACTTTAGGCGATGAGCTGTACCGAGAGGCGCTGCTTCGTAGACTCAAGGAGGAGTTTTCGCTCTATGCCGCAGGTATACCGAAATTTGCTCCCGACATATTAAACACCGTATTGAAGGCGAATGAGTCGGAGCTTGAAAAGGTAACCGATTACATAGCATTTCATATCCGTTCGCCACACGAGGATAAGCTAGAAATTTTAGGTGAGCTATCGAGTGAGAATCGGGCAACAATACTCATTTCCTTGCTCAATAAGGAGCGCCACCTAATGGAGATTGACAAAGAGCTGACCGAGCGTGTTCGCGAGCAGATAGATGATAATAATCGCGAATATTATCTCCGCGAGCAAATGAAGGCTATCAACGGTGAGCTTTACGGCGGCGACTCTCCCGAGGATGAGTTTTCGGAATACAGCGAAAAAATCAAGAGCCTTGCAGCCGATAATTCTGTAAAGGAAAAGCTTAATAAGGAGCTTGCGAAGCTGTTAAAGCAGCCTCCGGGCTCGCACGACAGCGGTGTTATAAGGGGATATCTGGATACCTGTATCGAGCTGCCTTGGAATGCCGCAACAAAAGAGGAAATTGATATTCAGAATGCGGCGCGCATACTCGACCGCGATTTCTATGGTATGGAAAAGGTTAAAACCCGCATACTTGAAATGCTGTCGGTTTACCTTTTAGCCCCCGAAATCAAGGGGCAGATTATCTGTCTTGTAGGCCCTCCGGGAGTTGGTAAGACAAGCATTGGTAAAACCATTGCCGAATGCATGGGCAGGCGCTTTGCGAGAGTAGCGCTGGGTGGCGTCCGTGATGAGGCTGAAATCCGCGGACATCGCCGCACCTATGTGGCGGCTATGCCCGGTAAAATCATAAATGCCGTAAAGAGCGCTGGCTGCAGCAATCCGTTGATATTGCTCGATGAAATAGATAAGCTCGGCAGCGATTATAAGGGAGACCCCGCCTCTGCAATGCTGGAGGTGTTAGACCCCGAGCAGAACGCCACCTTTACCGACCACTATTTAGATATGCCGTACGATTTAAGTCGCGTGCTGTTTATAACCACCGCCAATACGGTGGATACTATACCCGCTCCGCTTCTCGACCGTATGGAGATTATTGAGCTTACAAGCTACACGAGAGAGGAAAAATTCCATATAGCTCGCCGCCATTTGGTGGCTAAAGAAATGGCTAGGCACGGGCTTAATAAGCAAAATTTCCGCATAACCGATGCTGGTATTTACTCGCTTATCGATTATTATACCCGCGAATCAGGAGTGCGCCGCCTTGAACGCGAGATAGCAGCTATCTGCCGCAAGAGCGCAAAGCTGCTTGTGGAGGGCGCATGCGAAAAGGTGAGTGCCACACCGAAGGTCATAGAGGAAATGCTCGGCAAGCGCAGATATACCCCCGAGGAAATACTCAAAAAGGATGAAACGGGTGTTGTAAACGGTCTTGCTTGGACTGCTGTTGGCGGAGAGATAATGCAGTTGGAGGTTGCCGTACCCGAGGGCAACGGAAAGCTAGTGCTCACAGGCTCGCTTGGTGAAGTGATGCAGGAGTCGGCAAAGGCGGCAGTTACATTTGTTCGCTGTAATGCCGAGGAATTTGGAATATCCCCTGATTTTTATAATAAGTATGATATCCATATCCATGCAACCGAGGCTGCCGTTCCAAAGGACGGACCGAGCGCGGGTGTTACTATAGCTGTAGCGCTTGTATCTGCTCTTACAGGACTGCCCGTTCGCCGCGATATCGCTATGACGGGCGAGGTTACCATTCGCGGCAGAGTGCTTAAAATCGGCGGACTTAAGGAAAAGAGTATGGCTGCATATCGCGGTGGAGTCAAAACCGTGTTCATTCCTGCCGAAAACGCAGCCGACCTTGATGAAATCGATTCTGCTTGCAGAGAGAATATAGAGTTTGTTCCTGTAGGCTATGTGAGCGATATAATCAAATCTGCTATTGTTGGTATTAAAAAGCCGATTAAAAAGGCTTTGAGCGCAAAAGAGTCGGTGCTCGCGCAAAATATAGTAAGACAGTAATTAGAGAAAATTTATGTTCAAGCGCATTATTTCGGCAATTCTTGTATTGTGCTTTATCTCGGGTGCTATGGATGATATTAACACCTTTGAAAAGCTTGTTCCGCTTTATGAGCGTGCAAAGTAGCAGTTCCTTTATAAGAATTAAATCAATGTGCGCCAGAACACCTTCTCGGGCGGCGGTCTTGAAAAGGACCGCGATAAGCTCGCAGAGGTAGCCTACCTAATTGTAATGGGGGAATAACTATGAATTTTAACACATCCGTTTTTGAAAGCGCTTTCGGGCTCGCGTCGCAGCTGCCCGAATCGACCCTACCCGAAATTTGTTTTGCGGGCAAATCAAATGTCGGCAAATCCTCGCTTATAAATAAAACCCTTGGCCGAAAGGCACTCGCTCGTGTCAGCGGCAAGCCTGGTAAAACCATAACCATAAACTTTTATAAGCTTGATTCCGCCCGAATCGTAGACCTGCCGGGTTATGGCTACGCCAAGGTTGATTACCGCGAAAAAGAGCGTTGGGCAGACCTTATGGAGGGCTATTTCAGAGGGAAACGTAATATCCCTATGGTGTTTCAGCTAATCGATATGCGCCATAAGGTTGGAGAAGCCGATTTATCAATGCTCGAATTCTTAAACTACTATAAAATCCCATATATGATAGTTCTGACAAAATGTGATAAGCTCAATAAAACCGAGTTTGCCGAGAGGCTCCGATTAGTGCGCGAGGAATTATCGGGTATCATTTCCGATAACACCGAAATTTTGCCCGTTTCAGCCCTTTCGGGCATTGGCACCGATAAGCTCCGCGAAATAATAGAGAGCAAAGCTGGTTAGTTTTCCCCGCAAGGCGTTAGTCTTGCGGGTTTTTTATGCCTTTTTCGTTGACAAATAATATATTTAGATATATAATTATTTTGTATGTAAATTTTCAAAAGAGGTTGATACAAAATGAAATGGACTTCACTAAATGATTTAAGAGAAAAATATCTTTCCTTCTTTGAGTCGAAGGGGCATTTGCGCCTTGGCAGCTTTTCGCTCGTACCTCAAGGGGATAAATCGCTTTTACTCATAAACTCTGGTATGGCGCCTATGAAAAAGTACTTCACAGGCGAGGTTGTGCCCCCGCGCAACCGTGTTACCACCTGCCAGAAGTGCATTCGCACACCCGACCTTGAGCGTGTTGGTCATACCGCTCGCCACGGCACATATTTTGAAATGCTCGGCAACTTCTCATTCGGCGACTATTTTAAGGAGCAGGCAATAGAATGGGCTTGGGAGTTTTTAACCGAAACTCTCGAAATTCCCTCAAACCTTCTTTGGCCCTCGGTATATGAAGAGGACGACGAGGCTTATGCTATCTGGCGCGATAAAATCGGCGTACCCGAAGAGCATATCGTTAAGCTCGGCAAGGCCGATAACTTTTGGGAGCACGGAA
>JAZRMU010000058.1:0-8955 GCA_045647785.1 Acutalibacteraceae bacterium | reverse complement strand
AAGGCTATTATTGATGCGAGCCCGTTCCATACAAGTTTAGTTATCAGCAATCTTGCCTCAATTCGCACTAATCATATTTTCCACCATGTGTATGAATTCGGCACAACAGGTATTCTTATAACAATGGGCAATTCCCGCGAGGTTGCAAAGCGCAAGGGCGGCGAGATAATCCACGAAAAGTGTATTCCGCTGGGCATTGTTATGGATGAAAGAATATGCTCCGGCAGCTATTTTGCTTTGGCTTTCAGAAAAATGAAGAAGTATTTATCCAATCCCACTTTACTCGAAAGCGAGCCCGAGGTGCTTAATATTGAGGTTCCGCAGAAGAAAAAGAGTAAATATGCAAAGCATTAAAAAAATAAAGTCCCCAAATACTTGATTTTTGGGGGCTTTTGTTATACAATAATTACAGTAAAATTTTAGGAGGCAAAAAATATGCTAGTTTCTGCAAAAGAAATGTTAAACAAGGCAAAGGCAGGCAAATATGCAGTTGGTCAGTTTAACATTAACAACCTTGAATGGACCAAGGCCATTCTTTTAACCGCTCAAGAGTTAAATTCACCCGTTATTCTCGGTGTATCCGAGGGTGCAGGTAAATATATGTGCGGCTACAAAACCGTTGTTGGTATGGTTAACGGTATGCTTGAGGAATTAAATATTACTGTTCCTGTTGCACTTCATTTAGACCATGGCTCTTATGAGGGCGCTAAAAAGTGCATCGAGGCAGGCTTCTCCTGTGTAATGTTCGATGGCTCACACTATCCGATTGAGGAAAACATTGAAAAAACAAAAGAGCTCGTTGGTATCTGCAATGATTTAGGTCTCTCCCTTGAGGCTGAAGTTGGTTCTATCGGTGGCGAGGAAGACGGCGTTGTAGGCGCAGGCGAGGTTGCTGACCCGAAGGAATGCAAAATGATTGCTGATTTAGGTGTTACAATGCTTGCTGCAGGTATTGGTAACATTCACGGCAAGTACCCCGAAAACTGGGCGGGCCTCAGCTTCGATACACTTGATGATATCCAGAAGCTCACCGGCACAATGCCTCTCGTTCTTCACGGCGGCACAGGTATCCCTGCCGAGATGATTCAGAAGGCAATTTCTTTAGGTGTTTCCAAGATTAATGTTAACACCGAGTGCCAGCTCGCATTCCAGGAGGCTACAAGAAAGTATATTGAAGAGGGTAAGGACCTTGCAGGCAAGGGCTTCGACCCCAGAAAGCTTTTAGCACCCGGCTTTGAGGCTATTAAGGCTACAGTTAAAGAAAAGATGGAGCTTTTCGGTTCTGTAAACAAGGCATAATTCAAACCCCCGTTCTCATAAGAGGACGGGGATTTGTTTTTCTTGATAATTGACATTTTATGCCATTAATGGTAAAATAACCACAAG
Source organism: Acutalibacteraceae bacterium (assembly GCA_045647785.1). Classification (GTDB taxonomy): domain Bacteria; phylum Bacillota; class Clostridia; order Oscillospirales; family Acutalibacteraceae; genus SIG565. The sequence continues at coordinate 7,569 of JAZRMU010000058.1, read as the reverse complement.
GAGGTTGATTCTATGCGAACAACAGGAATTATAAGAGCCGTTGATAAAAACGGCAGGGTAGTAATACCGATGGAGCTGCGCAAACAGCTTGAGGTTGAAAACGATGTGGATAGCTTTGAAATATTCACAGAGGATGACAAGATTATTCTTAAAAAATATCAGCCCGGCTGCATTTTCTGCGGCAGCATCGGAGATACGGTAACGCTCAAGGAGCATCACATTTGCTATGAGTGCATTGACCGCTTGTCAAGGATTAAAAATGAGCTTATACAGGAGGAGAAATAATGGAATTTTCTTTAAATTCGCCTATTTTGTTTGTAATGGTAGGCATAATTATAGCGGCTGTGCTCGGTCAGTCGATTTTCTTTTTGATTAAGGCGTGGCGCAGAGCAAAAGAGCTTAATATGGATATCGGCAAGCTCAAGAAAATAGTTTTGTCGGCGGCAATTTTCACTATTGCACCCGCTATCGCAATAGTTATAAGCGTTATAACTCTTTCAAAGTCGCTCGGTATTGCGTTGCCGTGGCTGCGCCTTAGCGTTGTTGGCTCGCTGTCATACGAAACAATAGCCGCTACCAACACTATGAATGCTATGGGCGCGGCGCAGGGCACAGCACTCAATGCGAATCAGTTTGTAACCGTTACCTTGGTTATGACAATTAGTATTTTGGTGGGTATTTGGCTGGTGCCGCTCGTTTGCAAAAGGATGCAAAGGGGTATAGGTGCGCTCGAAAAGCGCGATAAAAAGTGGGCTGATGTGTTTCAGTCGGCAATGTTTATCGGTATGATTTCGGCATTTGTGGGCTTTGTTTTCTGCGATGTATCGGGCGCATTTTCGGGCGATTTCAGCGGAATTATACCCGTTTGTGTAATGGCTGTTTCAGCCCTTGTTATGTGTGTTGCGGGTGTGCTTGTTAAAAAGGTTAAAGCGCCTTGGATTTCGGATTATGCGTTGCCTGTAAGCCTTATTGCGGGTATGGCAAGTGCCATTCCGTTCACGGCGTGGCTCGGTTAAGGAGGGTGAAAAAATGAGTAACTATATGAAAAATGTGCATAAATACGGTACAGTATGGAATCTTTCGATGATGGTACTGCTGCTCGCTTTCCCCGTTGCCACAATGCTTATTTTCGGTGCAACACCGGATATGAAGGGACTTTTAATGGGTCTTGTTGCCACAGCGCCTATGTACTGGGCGGTTGGTGTTGTTGAGGTTATAACCTATATTCCCATGCTTGGTGCGGGCGGCTCGTATCTATCCTTTGTAACGGGTAATATTTCAAATCTGAAGCTGCCTTGTGCGCTCGGTGCACTTGAGCAGGCAGGTGTTAAGGCAAATTCAGATGAGGGAGAGGTTGTATCCACCATTGCTATTGCGGTATCCTCCATTGTTACAACGGTTATTATAATTTTAGGCGTACTGCTGATTATCCCGCTGACCCCGATTCTTTCGGCAGAGGTATTAGCTCCTGCTTTTGAGCAGCTGCTGCCTGCGCTCTTTGGCGGACTTGGCGTTGTGTTTATTTCTAAAAACTGGAAAATTGCAATACTGCCTGTTATCTTAATGCTTATACTGTTCATTTTCATCCCCGCGCTGAACGAGGGTACAGTTGGAATAATGGTGCCGGTGAGCGTGCTGTTCACACTTGGTATGAGCCGAATTATGTATAAAAAGGGGATGCTTTAATTGTTGGGTTATGTAATTTTAGGCGCTGTGCTGCTGCTTTTGGCGGTGCTGCTTATCCGTACGATTATGTTCACCCCAAAGCCGCAGCCCGAGCGCGATACGGCTCAAATTGAGTTTGACCGCGATGCGGCAGTTTTCGCTCTGGGTGAGCTTGTTCGCTGCAAAACCGTGTCCTATTACGATAAGGGCAAGGAGGACGACAAAGAGTTTCAGAAGCTTTACGACCTTTTACCCAAGCTTTACCCCAATGTTATAAACGCTACAGAGCTTATAACTCTGCCTGACCGCGCGCTGCTTTTTAAGTGGCGCGGCGAGAGTGGTGAAAAGCCGACCGTTTTGATGGCGCATTTTGATGTTGTGCCCGTGAACGAGGAAAACTGGGAAAAGCCTCCTTTCGAGGCGGTTATTGAGGACGGAGTTATGTGGGGCAGAGGTACACTTGATACCAAGGTTACCTTTAGCGGAATCCTTTTTGCGGCCAATGAGCTAATCGGTCGCGGATTTGTTCCGAAAAATGATATTTATTTGGCTTTTTCGGGCGGCGAGGAGGTTAATGGCGAGGGTGCTGTTAACATAGTTAATTGGTTCAAGCAGCAGGGTATTCAGCCCGAGCTGGTTGTGGATGAGGGCGGCGCTGTTGTTGAGAATGTTTTCCCCGGCGTTAAAGCGCCCTGCGGGCTTATAGGTATTGCCGAAAAGGGTATGATTAATTTGGAGTTCAGCCGCGAATCCTCGGGCGGACATGCTTCAGCCCCCAAGCCGCACACACCGATAGGCGAGCTGTCGGGCGCTTGTGTCAGCGTTGAGTCCACACCATTTAAAATGCATCTATCAAAGCCTGCAAGAGAAATGTTCGATACACTCGGTCGCCATTCGAGCTTTTTATACCGCCTGATTTTTGCAAATCTCTGGCTTTTTGCACCTGTTCTTGATATGCTCGGCAAAAAAAGCGGTGGAGAGATGAACGCGCTGCTTCGCACCACGGTTTGCTTCACGCAGGCAGCTGGCAGCTCGGCACCGAATGTAATTCCGCCGAAGGCAAGCCTTGTTGCCAATCTGCGCCTTAATCCGCTTGATAGTGTGAGCGGTGCGGTTGAGCACATAAGAAGTACGATAAATAACGAAAATATCAAATTATCGGTTTTGGGCTCTATGGAGCCAAGCCCTGTGAGCGAAACCGAATGCGAGGCATATAAAAAGGTTGAAAGGGCGGTTGCCTCCACCTGGACGGATGCCATAGTTTCGCCTTATTTAATGGTGCAGTGCTCGGATAGTCGCCACTATCGCGACCTATCACGGCATGTTTACCGTTTTTCTGCTATGGCGCTCACGGGCGAGGAGCGCGCGAGCATTCACGGCAACAATGAACGCATTAAATTGGAAACAATTTGCAAAACGGTGGAGTTTTACTTCCGTTTAATTAATATTTGCTAAATTTTACTGACTTTTAGTTTGATTTTAGTTAACCTCTAAAAATATTTTTTGAATGAAGTTTTATGTCAAAACAATCAAAAGAATCCTCGCGTTAGTGTTGGTACTTGCGATGATAGCTTGCCTTGCAGCTTGCGGCGGCAACACCCAGACAGGTAGCGCCAACGGTAACGGTGGGGGCGGCAGTAGCTTCTCGGCGGATAATGCTTTCGATTCTAACCCGATGGTATGGCACCTATATAATAGCGCAACATCCTCACAGATTACAACCTTCATCCAGCAGCAGGAATACCGCTGCCAGGATAAGCTCAATCAGATGAATGATGTGCTTGCTAATATGAACAAGGAAATCAAATAATTAAACTAAATGTTTAACCCCCGAGTTTTCTCGGGGGTTTTTACTATGCCTTGGATAGCACTTTTATCAAAGAGAGCCGTAACCTATTAAACCGCTACCCGCAAAAGCGATGCGAGCCTATTGTTACAATATGCGGTCTAGACCATATCCAGCTGCTGGTTGCGGTGTCGGGGTTAAAATAATAAATTGCACCGTCGCTCGGGTCCATACCGTTGAACGCATCGCGCGCGGCGGCATAGGCACTCTCGGCTATTGGTTTATCAAATTGCCCGTCCGACAGGCAAGAAAATGCGCCCTTTTGGTATACTACACCCGCCATAGTATCGGGGAAGGAGGGGTGCTCGATTCGGTTTAGCACAACCGCCCCCACCGCCACCTGACCGATATAGGGCTCGCCCCTTGCCTCCGCCGAGATTATGCGGGCGAGCAGTCGGTAATCGGTACTGTCAAGGCTGCTGCCTTGCTCGGTAATGCCAAGTGCTGACAGGGTTTCCTTGCCCGCAATACCGTCTATTTTCAGTCCGTTTGCTTTTTGAAAGAGTGTAACGGCATTTTGGGTTAATTTTCCGTAAATTCCGTCGATGCCGCCGCTATAGTAGCCTCTGGCACTCAATTCCCGCTGAATTGCGGTTACCTCATCTCCTCTTGAGCCGTAGAGCGAGAGTGCGTCGGCGCAAGGGGCGGCGAGCAGGGCGGCAACTAAAAGAATTGAAATAATCAAAGAAAAACGCTTCATAATATTCACCAATAATATTTTCGCCTAAAATATAGCAAAAATACATTGCAATTATTTATTATGTATGATAATATAATATGATGTAAGATAATGTTAACCTTTAAGGAGGAAGCACTATGTATAAATCTATTTCGCCCAATGTGAATTTCGTTGAGGAAGAAAAGCGAATTGAAAAATTTTGGGTAGATGAAAAAATCTTTGAAAAGAGCATTGAAAGCCGAAAGGGTGGCGAGCCCTATGTGTTTTATGACGGTCCGCCTACTGCAAACGGCAAGCCGCATATTGGCCATGTACTTACCCGTGTAATTAAGGATATGATTCCGCGTTACCGCACCATGAAGGGTGCTATGGTACCGCGTAAGGCGGGCTGGGATACCCATGGTCTGCCTGTAGAGCTTGAGGTTGAAAAGCTGCTCGGGCTCGACGGTAAGGAGCAGATTGAGCAATACGGTCTTGAACCGTTTATTGACCACTGCAAGGAGAGCGTTTGGAAATATAAGGGAATGTGGGAGGACTTTTCCCCCACTGTTGGCTTCTGGGCTGATATGGAAAATCCTTACGTTACATATCATAACGATTTTATTGAGTCGGAATGGTGGGCGCTTAAAAAGATTTATGAGAAGGAGCTCTTATACAAGGGCTTTAAAATCGTGCCCTATTGCCCACGCTGCGGAACTCCGCTTTCCTCTCACGAGGTAGCGCAGGGGTATAAGAATGTTAAGGAGCGCAGCGCAGTTGTTCGCTTTAGAGTAGCGGGTGAGGAGGCTTATTTCCTTGCTTGGACAACTACTCCGTGGACTCTTCCCTCCAATGTGGCACTCTGCGTAAACCCGCAGGAGAGCTACTGCAAGGTTAAGGCGGCAGACGGCTATACCTACTATATGGCAGAGGCTCTGCTCGATAAGGTACTCGGCAAGCTTGCCGAGGAGGGCAAGCCCGCCTATGAGATTTTAGAAAAATATGTTGGTGCCGATTTAGAGCACAAGGAATATATCCCGCTGTTTGATTGCGCCGGCAAATGTGCCGAGAAGCAGAACAAAAAAGGCTTCTTTATCACCTGCGATAGCTATGTTACAATGACCGACGGTACAGGTATTGTTCATATCGCCCCCGCCTTTGGTGAGGACGACGCCAAGGTTGGCAGAAAATACGACTTACCCTTTGTTCAGTTTGTTGACAGCAAGGGTGAAATGACTGCCGACACACCCTACGAGGGCAAATTTGTTAAGGATGCCGATCCGTTAGTATTGGTTGATTTGGAAAAGCAGGGTCTGCTTTTCGATGCGCCCAAGTTTGAACACGATTATCCGTTCTGCTGGCGCTGCGACACCCCCCTTATCTACTATGCACGCGAATCCTGGTTCATTAAAATGACCGCAGTTCGCGAGGATTTAATAAAGAATAACAATACCATTAACTGGATACCCGAGAGCATTGGTAAGGGTCGCTTCGGCGACTGGCTCGAGAATGTTCAGGACTGGGGCATTTCGCGTAACCGCTATTGGGGTACACCTCTTAATATCTGGCAGTGCGAGTGCGGTCATCTGCATTCGGTAGGCTCTATTGCCGAGCTTTGCGAGCTTTCGGGCTGCAGCAAGGATATCGAGCTGCACAGACCATACGTTGATGCTGTTACTTTCCCTTGCGAGAAGTGCGGCGGTACAATGCATCGCGTGCCCGAGGTTATTGATTGCTGGTTCGATTCGGGTGCAATGCCCTTTGCACAGCATCACTATCCGTTTGAGAATAAGGAGCTTTTCGAGGCACAGTTCCCCGCTGATTTCATTTCCGAGGCGGTTGACCAGACCCGCGGTTGGTTCTATTCTCTGCTTGCTATTTCAACCCTTATTTTCAATAAGGCACCCTATAAGAATGTTATAGTTTTAGGTCATGTTCAGGATGAGAACGGACAGAAAATGTCTAAATCCAAGGGCAATGCGGTTGACCCGTTTGATGCACTTGAATCCTACGGTGCAGATGCTATTCGTTGGTATTTCTACACCAATTCAGCACCCTGGCTGCCCAACCGTTTCCACGGCAAGGCTGTAACCGAGGGTCAGCGCAAGTTTATGGGTACTCTTTGGAATACCTATGCCTTCTATGTGCTTTATGCTGAGATTGATAAGTTTAATCCCACAGAGTATAACCTCGCTGACTGCAAGCTGACCGTTATGGATAAGTGGCTGCTTTCCCGCCTCAATTCCACCGTTAAAGCGGTTGATGATAACCTTTCAAACTACCGCATTCCCGAGGCTGCGCGTGCACTTCAGGAGTTTGTTGATGAGATGAGCAACTGGTATGTTCGCAGAGGCCGCGAGCGTTATTGGGTTCAGGGTATGACCGAGGACAAGACCGCTGCTTATATGACACTTTATACAGCGCTTAAGACCATTTGCCTGGCTGCCGCTCCGATGATTCCGTTTATGGCTGAAAATATTTATCAGAACATTGTGAGAAGTGTTGACAGCTCTGCTGCAGAGTCGATTCACCTTTGCGATTTCCCTGTAGTAGATACTGCTGCTATCGATTCGCAGCTCGAAAGCAATATGGAAAAGGTGCTCGAGATAGTTGTGCTTGGTCGTGCGGCACGAAACGGCTCAAACCGCAAAAACCGTCAGCCGCTTAACACAATGTATGTTAAGCTTGATAGCGCGCTCGATGAAATTTATCTTGAAATTATCCGCGATGAGCTTAACATTAAGAATGTGAGCTTCACCGATAATGTTGACGGCTTTGTAAGTTATAAGTTCAAGCCGCAGCTCAAAACCGTTGGACCGAAATACGGCAAGCAGCTCGGCGAAATCCGCACAGCGCTTTCAGAGCTTGACGGTTCTGCTGCTAAAGCAGAGCTCGATAAAAACGGCAAGCTTGTATTTGATTTCGCAAGCGGTACAGTAGAGCTTGCCGCAGAGGATTTACTCATTGAGTCCGAGCAGAAGGAGGGCTTCTTCGCCCTTACCGATAAGGGTATCACGGTTGCTATCGATACAACCCTTACCGATGAGCTTGTGGCAGAGGGTATTATCCGCGAGATAGTGAGCAAGGTGCAGACCATGCGCAAGGAAGCAGGCTTTAATGTTATGGACCATATCGCTATTACAATAAGCGGTAGCGAAAAGGCGGTTAATATTGCATTGGCAGGCGCCGCCGATATTTCAGGCGACACATTGGCCGACAGCCTCACCGCTGCAGAGCCCGCAGGCTTTGTTAAGCAGTGGGATATCAACGGCGAGGACCTTACAATAGGCGTTGAGAAAATCTAAATAATAAAAATCCGATGAATATTCATCGGATTTTTGTTTTATAATTTGCTGTTGTCCCAAATTTGCTCGGAGTCGTGCTTTTTGGATTTTGTGTG
>JAZRMU010000057.1:0-10235 GCA_045647785.1 Acutalibacteraceae bacterium | reverse complement strand
GATAATGTGGTGTCGGGTATTACTCATTCCATTTCGGGCTTTGCATCGCTTTATATACTGTTTGCCCGTCTTGAAACCCTTAAGCGCAAAAATATATGGATAACCTTTTCTATTTTGTTAGCATTTTGCGCGGCGGCGTATGCTGCAAATCTGCTGCTAGACTATAACTATATGTTCTTAATGTCGCACGATGGCACACCCTACAGCATTGTTTATGCTCTCGTAGGCGGCAGTCCCGTGTTTTATCCTATAATGGTAGTGCTCCTGTTTGTAGTGTATATTGCCGCTTTCTACGGTACATATTATTTAAGCACCAAAAAGGCCAAAGCAGAATAATCAAAAATCAGGCTGGGATTCCGGCCTGATTTTATTTTGCTTAAAACCGAAAAATATTTTAATTTATATGTAGAAAAAAACGGAAATTTATGTTAATATATTATGGTAGTTGAATTTTAGGGAGGGATATCGTGTTCAGCGTTATTTTTGATATGGATGGAACACTGCTAGATACCCAGCGTTCGGCTATATATGCTTGGGATTATGCGGGAGATAAGCAGGGTATTGAAGATTTGGGAAAGCATATGCCTGCCGTTAGCGGAATGGGGCAGCAAGGCTGGAGCCGATATTTGCTTGACCAACATCCGAATCTGGATTTTGAAAAATTCCTTGATGATACACACTATTATTATGATAATATTCGCGTAATAAAGCCTCTGCGGGGAATGTTTGAGCTGCTTGATTTTCTGAAGGAAAACGGTATCAAAATGGCGGTGGCTTCAGGCTCAACAACAAGGTCGATTATCAAAAATATGGGCGAGGTTAATGCCTTGCAGTATTTTGATGCTCTGATAGGCTCTGAATTGGTGGAAAAGGGCAAGCCCGACCCCGACATTTTTTTGCTCGCAGCTGAAAGGTTAGGCGCAGACCCTGGGGACTGCTTTGTTTTTGAGGACGCTAACAACGGCGCAATAGCCGGACACGCTGCGGGTATGCGGGTAATAGGAATACCGAATGTAGCCCCCTTTACCGCACAAAACAAGGAAAAACTTTTCCGTGAGCTCAATAGCCTTGATGAGGCAATTCCGATACTTAAGGAATTTTTGTAGGAGTCGATTATAATGCTCAAAAATTTTATGGTTATAGGCGATAGTTATTCAGCCTATGAAGGGTATGTACCCGAGGGATGCCTCCCGCATTACGGTCCTTCAATGGAAAATGAGATTTACCGAAGGGTTAAAGACACAGATATGTGGTGGTATAAGCTTAAGGAAAAGGTGGGCGGAAACCTGCTTTTAACTGCAGCCGCTTCCGGTTCGGCAATAGCATACACAGGCTGGGACGGATACAATTCGGACTACTCTTTTATAGGTCGCTTTGAAAAGCTTATCAAAGAGGGATTTTTCGAGAAAAACAAGGTCGACACCCTATTCATTTTTGGTGGCACAAACGATTATTGGATAGCGGGCGCGAAGGGCGAAATCAAGCGTGAAAATATAACCGAAAAGGACAAGGAGCTTCAGCTTCCGGCTGTTATTTATTTCTTTGATTTGGTTCGTAAAACTCTTCCAAATACGCGTGTGATAGTTTTAGTTAATGACGCTATTTACGAGGGCGAGCTTCGAACCAGAATTATTGAAGAAAGCCGGATTAATGCTTTTGAGTGTATCTGTCTTGAAAATATTGAAAAAGATGACGGCCACCCAACTGTTAAGGGTATGACCGAAATTTCAAATCAAATAATAAGCTTTCTGGAGGAGAGATAAAATGGCAAAATTATCACCATCGGTACTAACTGCAGATTTTTTAACCCTTAAAGAGGATATTGCAAGGCTTGAGGCTGCCGGCGTGGATATGCTGCACCTTGATGTTATGGACGGCATTTTTGTTCCTAATATTTCGTTTGGTGTGCCGGTTATTAAGTCTATTAAAAAGCATTCAACCGCACCGCTTGATGTGCATTTAATGATAGATCGCCCCGACCGCTATATTGAGCAGTTTGCCGAGGTTTCCGATTGGCTGGGCTTCCACTACGAGGCGGGCAGCGATGTTGCCGCAACACTTAAAAGAATACGCGAGCTCGGCTGCAAATCCTGCTTAACAATTAAGCCCTGCACCGAGCCGGAGGAGATTTACGAATATCTGCCTCTTTGCGACATGGTGCTTGTTATGAGTGTTGAGCCGGGCTTTGGCGGACAGAAATTTATGCCGAGCGCGCTTCCGAAGCTTTCAAAGCTTCGCGATAAGGTGCGCGAGCTGGGTCTTAATGTTGAACTGGAGGTTGACGGCGGTATTAATGCCGAAACAGCGCCTTTAGCGGTGGCAGCAGGTGCTACGGTTTTAGTGGCAGGCAACTATATTTTCTCGGCAGAAGATATGAAGGCTACCGCCGAGCACATTAAAAAACTCGGATAACCGCATTTTGGGTTATGCAGCGCCCGTATTCAAGTGTTTTGCTGATTTCAAGGCGACCATTCAACGCAGCATTGGTCTTAATTTTCTTCGAAAATCTACTCTGCCGCAGCAGCAGTCTTAATTTTCCGTTCAGTATGTAAAGGTCGGCGCGAGCAGTAGTTCCGCAGAGGTCCTCTAATACCTCTAAAAGCGGGGCAGTATGCGGGGCTTCTAAAAGGGTTAGTTTTTTAACTGTTACCATAGGCTTCCCCTTAATAAAATTTTCCTCTTTTGGGCACAATACCCAAAAGGGGTGAAAAAATGAAAATAGAATATAAAAAAAAGAAATCCGCTTGGAGCGTTTTTGCTCGCACGGTTGTTATAACGGCGTGCGCGCTGCTGCTTTTAGCTATTGGCTATTTTGCCGCAGGATACTTCAGCGGAGCGTTTTGATAGGAGTATAAAATGAATTATAATGAACTTAAAAGCGGTACTGATATCCGCGGAGTGGCAAGCGACCTTGGCGGCAAGGCTGTGAATTTAACCGATAATGCAGTTTGCGATATTTCCGCAGCATTTGTGCTGTGGGTGGCCGAAAAAACGGGCAAAAAGCCGAGCGAGCTTAAAATCGCTATCGGACACGATTCGCGCATTTCTGCCGCTCGTATAAAGGCGGCTGCAATCAGTGTGCTGCTGCTTGCGGGCGTTAATGTGCTCGACTGCGGTCTTTCCTCAACCCCCGCTATGTTTATGACTACTGTGGAGCTCGGTGTTGATGCAGCCATTCAAATCACTGCCTCGCACCACCCGTTTGATAGAAACGGTCTTAAGTTCTTTACGCGCGACGGCGGACTCGATTCCCCCGATATCGCAGCACTAGTTGCTATGGCAAACGAGGGCAAGCGTGCACCTGTTGGGGACGGCAAGGTTGAAAAAATCGATTTTATGAGCAGCTATGCTGCAATTCTGCGCCGCAAAATCTGCGAGGGACTGGGAGTTAGTGAGCAGTCTCAACCGCTTAAGGGCAAAAAGATTATAGTCGATGCGGGCAACGGCGCGGGCGGATTTTATGCCGAAAATGTTCTTAAAAGGCTTGGCGCCGATATCGAGGGCAGCCAGTTTTTAGAGCCCGACGGTATGTTCCCGAATCATATTCCCAACCCCGAAAACAAAGAGGCGATGGAGAGCATTTGTGCGGCTGTAAAGCGTTCGGGCGCCGACCTTGGTATTATCTATGATACCGATGTTGACAGAGCTGGCTGTGTTGATAAAAACGGCAATGAGATTAACCGCAACCGCCTAATTGCGCTCGCTTCAATTATCGCATTAAAGGGTAACGAGGGCGGCACTATTGTTACCGACTCGGTTACAAGCGACGGTCTTAAAAAGTTTATAAATGAGGAGCTTGGCGGTTCACACTACCGCTTTAAGCGCGGCTATAAAAATGTAATTAATAAGGCAATAGAGCTGAATGAACAGGGAATTAACTGTCCGCTTGCTATCGAAACGAGCGGACACGCAGCCCTTCGCGAAAACTATTTCCTTGATGATGGCGCATATCTTGCTACAAAAATTGTAATTGAGGTTGCAAAAGGCAACGATATCGACGAAATGTTAAGTGCCCTCGAGATGCCCTGTGAGGAAAGGGAAATCCGCCTTAATATAACCGCAGCCGATTTTGGCAGCTATGGCAAAAAGGTTATCGCAGCACTTGAGGAGTTTGCAAAAAGCGACGAGCGCTGCATTATTGCCGACGATAACCGCGAGGGTATGCGAATCACCACCCCCTACGGCTGGATGCTGTTGCGTTTAAGTGTACACGACCCTGTAATGCCGATTAATTTTGAAAGCAACGAGCAGGGCGGAGTTCAAAAAACTGTTGAGTTTTTCAGAGCGTTTTATGAAGGCTTTACCGAGCTTGATTTATCGGCATACAAATAATACATTTTATCAAACCAAAACCCCAAAGTTTAACTTTGGGGTTTTTATGTTCCTATTTATTCGCGGCAGCAGCCGAAGGAGCTGTCGTCGCCATTGAGCTTGGGCGGAAAGAAATCATCGGTGGGAAATTTAATGCGGCGGAAAACATCGCAGGGCTGGTCGGCTGAATCAATGCAATGCTTTTCGGGAATGCAGAAATCGTAAACAGGGATTAGCATTTGCACCTGACGGATGAGCTGAATAACGGTGAAAAGTCCAAGAGTTACATAAACAGCGGGTGAGCCTGTGGGTAGGTCAACGGCAACTTCTCCGCCGAGAATTTCAGTAATCTCTGCGGGGAAGGCACAAACGGTGTCAAAGCCCCCGCGCACAACACCAACGCGTGAGGAAAGTACAATCGGGTCAACACATTGTACTACGCAGCGCGGAGCATTCGATGTGGCGTCAGCGGTAGCGGAGCAGGCGCAGGGAGGATTGAGAGCGGTTGAAAATACCTTAACATTACCGTCGCTTCCGTATAAAATCACGCGCTTTGTATAGCAGGCGGCTGCCTGAATGGCTGTGGGGTTGCAAGCACCGGCCGCGCAAACATCGAGGTTAAGGATGATATAAAAGGTTATGTTGCTGGTGTAAAAGCCTCGGTTGAAATTAACCGGCTCAACATCGATAGTTGCGCTTACTACCTCTGCGCTTCGCACCTTAATGCTAGCTGCTGTGGCGATAAGCTCCTGACCGGCCTCTGTGAAGTAGATTCGCAAATCCTCTAAACAGTCGCGGTCGCAGCAGGAATCGTAGACCCTGCCTGCGTCAATACAGCAGGCCTCGCGGAATTCGTTTCCCGTGCAGTTTTCGTTAAAATCTGCCATAAAATAGCCTCCAAATTATAAAAATTCGACTTTTTATTGTCGTTATATAATATGCGGCGAGCGGGAAAGTGTTAACCGAGAATTGGCAGGGGAAGATGTGTTGGGTGGTATGTAAAAAAGAAAACAACCAATGGATTTTGTGAACTGCTCCATTGGTTATTTTTCTATTTTTTTATTAACCTGTAAATGTCCCCATACATATAGAGTGAGCCGAGACAAATCAGCGGTGTGTCGGTTTTGCTGCTGTTTTCTACCGCTGCCTGAACCGCCGCCTCTATAGAGCGGTAGGCGGTGGCGGGAATGCCGAGGGTCTCGAATTCTTTAGCGTAAGCCTCCGCGGTGAGCGCGCGGGGGTTGGGGGCTGTTATCGTGTAAACAGCAGCGGCGACCTCGCCGATTTTCCCCGCTATAAAGCGGTAGTCCTTGTCCGCCATAACACCACTTAAAATATTGACTTTTCGATTCCCGAAATACTTCTTTATACTCTCCACAGCCGCGGTTACGCCCTGCGGGTTGTGTCCACCGTCGAAAATAACGACGGGGTCGGCACTAATCATTTCAAACCTTGCCTGCCAGCGGGCGGCAGAGAGTCCGTTTTTGATATCACCGTCGCTTATCTGCCAGCCGCTATCACGAAGCAGCTCTGCAGCCTTTATCGCTGCTGCCGCATTCTCGGGTTGATAGGAGCCGAGCATTTTAATTTTAAGATTTTTGTGGTGTTCAAATTCAAATGCAGTACCGCCAAGCGTTGATTCCGTTACCTTAATATCACTATGGCAAAGGTGGTGCAGGGGGGCTTCTTTTTCTGCCGCTTCGGCAGTAATTATCGCTTTTGCCGTCTCGTTTTTGCCGCACCAAAGGATAGGGGTATTGTTCTTGATGATACCTGCTTTCTCACGCGCTATTTCCTCAATAGTATCGCCTAAAAAATTCTGGTGGTCGAAATCCACGCCGGTTATAACAGATAACTCGGGGCAGCCGATAATATTTGTAGCATCAAGTCTACCGCCCAGACCACACTCAAGCACCACAATATCGCAGCCCATTTCGCTGAAATATTTAAATCCAATGGCGGTGATAACCTCGAATTCGGTGGGCTTATCGGTCATATTAATGCTCGCATTTTTCACCTGCTCGGCAATTCGTGCAAGGGCATCGTTACCAATAGGCTCGCCATTCACGGCGATGCGCTCGTTAAATTCAAGTATATATGGCGAGGTGTAGCGACCTACCTTGTAGCCCGCGCTCATTAAAATTTCACTTAAAAAGGCACAGAAGGAGCCTTTTCCGTTAGTGCCCGCAATATGAACGAATTTAAGGGAATCCTGCGGGTTGCCGAGTGCTGCACAAAGCGCACTTATTCGCTCCAGCCCCGGCTTGCAGAAAAAATTGCTAACCGAATGTATAAATTCTATTGCTTCAAAACCTGTCATTATTCTGCCCTCAAAACATGTGTTACCGCTCGGTTTCTCAAAAGGATTTTCAAGATTAAAAATTCGGCAAGTGCCACAATTATATAGTTAACGGTACGCGCCAGCAGTGTTGGCAAAAAGGGTGTACCGTACATAAGAAATAGTCCCACGGTTTTAATAACAACCGAGCCTACCGCGTGGCAGACAACCACCGAGATGAAAAGCTTTAAATTCAGATTCGCTTTATGAAGAAGGGAAAAAATTGCGCCGGCTGCAAAGCCTATAAAAACACTTGCCAGGGTGATTAGCGGATTTATGGCATAGCCGCGGAGGATGCAACCGACAATGTCGGCGACAAGCCCTGTTAATAATCCAACAACCGGTCCGAAGCAAAAGCCTGATAGAATAATCGGTGTGTTTTCAAAGCTTATTCTTATGGTATCTCCTATGGATATGGCTAAAAATTTGCCGCAAATGATGCTTATAGCGGCAAAAACCGCCGAGCATACGAGCACCTTCATATTACCGAGATTTTTGGTCTTTAAAAATTTTTGCATAGAAAAAACCCTCCTTGAGAGCGCGTCTACGCTACAAGCAGGGTTGAATTTACAAAATAGCTGTACCTTGTTTGTAGCAGCGGGATGCGGAGACTGTATCGCGAAATTTCATTCGTCCTATAGGCAACTCCCCGTCCTACAGGCACTAACGCACAGCTTCCTACTCTGCTAAAAACTATTATACGCCCATTATTCTATTTGTCAATATAGCTTGATAAAATTTCTTTTATTTCTTTGTCCTTTGCTGCGAGCGTGCCCTGTATCATTTTATCGCTGCCACCGCCACCGCCCGGAAGCGTGCTAAGCAGCTCTAAAAATGCCTTCATATTTTCTCCCGCACAAAGGTAGTTGTACCCATTGTCGGCTTTAGAAAACGCAAAAACCGCAGGCCGCTTTTCTATCACAAGGTTTGCAAAAGCGCGCATATCGTTAATGCTCATATCCTCCGTGAACATTATATAAGGCTCGTTGCCTTTTTCAATACCTTCGGCTTTAAGCGCCAGATAATCCTTCTTTAGCGCTAAAAGACGGCTGTTAAGCTCGGCTTTATCATTAAGCAGCTTTTGTACCGCCCTTGCAGTCTCGCTTTGTTTTGCGCAAAGCAGGGCTGAAATTTCGGATACATTGCGGTATTTTTCGCGGTAATCATTCACCGCATCGGTAGCACAAAGCAGCGTAATTCTTGTGCCACCGCGCAGCTTTTCAAAATGGGTCAGCTTAATAATGCCAACCTCGCCCGTGTTTTTCACATGCGGTGCGCAGCAAGCACAGCGGTCATACCCCTCAATTTCAACTATTCGAACTGCACCCTCCAGCTCCTTTTTGCTGCGGTATTCAAGTGAAGATAATTCATCACGCGCGGGGTAATAGCAGCGAATGGGAACATTTTTATATATAATTTCATTAGCAAGCCTTTCGGCATTGTCCAGCTGCTCACGGGTCAGCACCTCGTTGAAATCCAGCGTTACCTCGCTTTCGCCCAAATGAAAGCCGACATTTGAAAGCCCGAAAAGTGAATGCATAACACCCGATACAATATGCTCGCCCGAATGTATTTGCATCTTTTTAAAACGCTCGGCAAAGTCTATCTCACACTTCACCTCGCTGCCCACGGTCAGCGGTTTATCAACAATGTGATATATAGTTTCTTCGTTTACGATTTGCACATCGAGAACTCTTGCGGCTCCGATGATTCCGCTGTCGGCTGTCTGTCCTCCCGCCTCGGGAAAGAACGCCGTACGGTCGAGCTCTACATTGTAGCCGTTTTCTTTGCTTTCACAGGAAATAACTACTGCCGAAAACTCGCTTAAATAAGCATCAAGGTCATATAATTTTACTGTTGCCATTTTTATCACCTGAATTATTGTACCACCAAACAAAAAATTTTGCAATAGTATTGAATTTTAGCAAAAATTGCAATATAATATGTAAGTGAAATTTCATCCTTTTTGGAGGTAAAGTATGTCAATTCGTATAGGAATTATGGGCTATGGTAATTTAGGACGCGGTATAGAGTGTGCCGTTATGAACAGCCCCGATTTAGAGCTTTGTGCGGTTTTTACCCGCCGCGATCCCGCGAGCGTAAAGCTTATTAACCCCGCAACACCCGTGTTTTCGGTTGATTCGCTACCGGAATTTAAGGATAAAATAGATGTTTTAATACTTTGCGGTGGCTCTGCCACCGACCTGCCGAAGCAGACTCCGTATTGCGCCGAGCTTTTTAATGTGGTGGATAGCTTTGACACCCACGCTAAAATCCCAGAGCATTTCGCGAATGTTGATGCTGCTGCCAAAAAAGGCGGCAAGGTAGCGCTTATTTCAGCAGGCTGGGACCCGGGTATGTTCTCGCTCGCCCGCCTTTATTCGGGCGCTGTTTTGCCTAACGGCAGCGACTATACTTTTTGGGGCAAGGGCGTAAGTCAGGGGCACAGCGATGCTATTCGTCGAATCGAGGGCGTGGTCGATGCCAAGCAGTATACAATACCTAAAGATGAGGCGCTTTCGGCGGTTCGCAGCGGCGTATCTCCCGAGCTTTCCACAAGGGAAAAGCACCTGCGAGAGTGCTTTGTTGTAGCGGCGGAAGGTGCAGACAAGGAGAAAATCGAGCAGGAAATTAAAACCATGCCCAACTATTTTGCCGATTATGACACCATAGTTCATTTTATAACTAAAGATGAGCTGCTGCGCGACCATAGCGGCATTCCACACGGCGGCTTCGTTATACGCTCGGGTAAAACGGGTGCGAATAATGAGAACACTCATATTATCGAGTATAGCCTGAAGCTTGATTCTAATCCTGAATTTACCGCGAGTGTAATAGCAGCATTCGCCCGCGCAGTTTATAAATTAAGCGAAAAAGGGGAGAGCGGCTGCAAAACAGTTTTTGATATACCGCCCGCACTTTTATCCCCAAAATCCGCCGAGGAACTCCGAAAAGAGTTATTATAAGCAAAAGACCTTGCCACGGGGCAAGGTCTTTTAATATTATAATATTCACTCACAATATAACCGGTATAAACTAAAAACCGACTTGTTTTTACAAGTCGGTTTTTCTTGGCGGAGAGTTAGGGATTCGAACCCTAGGTTCCTTTTGGGAACACAGCATTTCGAGCAAAAGGCAGTATCTACCGCACCGCCCCTCTCCGTCCCCGAAAAGTATAATATGTCCACCCATTCTGCGAGATTTTGAAAAAACCACGGATTTTTGCGAGAAATTTGCGAGATAGATGCGAGAAAACTTATAAAAACCTTTGTGTGTTCTCGGGCAAAGAAAACACAAGGAGAATGAAAATGAACCAAGAAAAACAAAGAGAAGCCTATCAAAAGATGCTCAAAAAATGTCCCGATATCTTAACACCGATGAAAGCAAACCGATGGTCACCCGTCGGTAAGAACACAATCTACGCCGCACTAAAAAACGGTGAGATCGAATCCTATACCTATAAAGGTGGTTATATCTTCACCAAGGACGCCTTCATTGATTACCTCGTCAAGACTGCAAACGATAAAGGAAAGCGATATAGCATACGAGGTGATAAGAAATGTTGAGCAGCTTACCGCAAGTGTTG
>JAZRMU010000056.1:0-1639 GCA_045647785.1 Acutalibacteraceae bacterium | reverse complement strand
GGGGGATTTTGATGAAGGCTGTCAGATTTATAAAGAAAAATACTGTTTTCTGCATTGCGGCGCTGCTTGCTATCATTACCTGCTTTATTGTGCCGCCCGACATAGAATATTTTTCATATTTTGATTGGAAAACGCTATCCTGTCTGTTTTTAACACTGGCTGTGGTTTGCGCTCTGCGCAACATTAAATTCTTCACCATTTTAGCAAGACGACTAGTAACCTTTGCGGGCAACCTGCGCTCGCTCTTTATGCTGCTTATCACCATAACCTTTATTGGTTCTATGGTCATTGCAAACGATATGGCACTCATAACCTTTTTGCCACTCGGCTACTTCGCGCTGTCGGTTATAAAAAAAGAGAAATATATGGCTTATTTGTTTGTTTTGCAAAACATTTCGGCTAATCTCGGCGGAATGTTGACCCCCTTTGGCAATCCGCAAAACCTATACCTTTATTCCTATTTTAATATTCCTACAGGCGAATTCTGCGCCATTATGCTTCCGCCCTTTCTGTTAGCTCTATCGCTGCTTTTTCTCGCCTGTCTGCCCATAAAGTCAAATAAATTCACAATTACCGAAGAATTCGGCGAGCAGCTTAACATTCCCAAAACCATGCTTTATCTGATTCTATTTGCTATATCCATACTCATTGTTTTCAGGATTATCCCATTTATGGTAGGGCTTATAATTATCCCGCTAATACTGCTGTTCATCGACCGCGATGCACTTTTAATGGTAGATTACCCGCTGCTTTTCACATTTTTCTTCTTTTTCATTTTCGCGGGCAACCTTGCAAGAATCGATGCGGTTAATATATTCGTGTCTACCTTGCTTTCAAAGTCAACACTACTCGTGTCGGTTATTTCCTGCCAATTTATAAGCAATGTACCATCTGCTATATTGCTTTCTCGTTTCACCACCGACTACCCTGCTCTGCTGCTCGGTGTAAATATTGGCGGCACAGGCACTCTTATATCCTCGCTCGCAAGTCTCATCACCTTTAGCGAATTCCGTCTGCTGCACCCCGAGCAAACAAGGCGCTACCTCGTTTTGTTCACAGCCGTCAATGCGGCATTTCTTATAATTATGACCGCCGCAGCGTTTTTGTTTATGGTGTAAATTATTTGCTAAAAAATCCCTTGGCATAGGCGTTGTACCCGTAAGGATACAACGCCAGTTTTATTCGCCAAAGGCGAGTTATATTGCTTCGCAGTTATATTCGGCTACCGCCGAGTGATATTGCCTTCGGCAGTTTATTGGCGAATAAAATATCACTAAAACCGTTAGGTTTTAATATCACTTTGCCATTAGGCAAAATAACACTGTGAGACCTGTCTCACAATATCACTTTTTAAATAATTTTCTTTTTGAGATAGTAAAACGGATGTGCAGAAATTCTACACATCCGTTTAATATTTGTCTTATACCGTAACAAGCAGGGAAAATGTATATCATTTTCCACTTGTTAGGATAACCTAAAACCCTTTTATAAACAAATATCATCTGTTCGATAAATTGGAATTTGCTTAAATCAGTATAAGAAAATATCCAACTACAGGTCCTGCGAATATCGCAAGGTATATGAGTGTAATCCAAGGTTGGTAGTCCACATAAAATTCTTTGAAGGACAAACTCCACGG
>JAZRMU010000055.1:0-35835 GCA_045647785.1 Acutalibacteraceae bacterium | reverse complement strand
CAATAAGCTTGCAAACCGATTCAACAACAGCTAAATACGCGCCGTGATAGGGCGATGCCTCCATAATAAAGGGGTTGTAGCCCCATGCCATATATGAGCAGTTATCGGTATGCTTCTTTTCAACCGATACCTTTTGTACCATTGCCTGAATGGGGGTAAGCTGATTCTTACCGCCGAACGGCATTAGAACTGTACCGGCACCGATAGTTGAGTCAAAGCGTTCAGAAAGACCGCGCTTCGAGCATACATTAAGGTCGGAGGCTAGCGCCTTTATGTTTTCGCTAAAGCCGCCAACTACATTTAAGCGGTAGTCCTTGGGAGCTTCGGGTGTAATATCAATGTGCTTTTCTGCTCCGTTTGAATTTAAGAACTCTCTTGAAATATCTACTATTTTCTTTCCGTTCCAGTTCATTACAAGACGGGGCTCTGCTTTAATTTCGGCAACTACGCATGCCTGCAGGTTTTCTTCTGCGGCGAGTGCCAAAAATGCATCAATATTCTCCTTTTCAACCACAACAGCCATTCTCTCTTGAGATTCGCTTATTGCAAGCTCTGTGCCGTCGAGACCCTCATACTTCTTGGGAACGGCATTTAAGTTAATTTCAAGACCGTCTGCCAATTCGCCGATAGCTACCGATACGCCGCCTGCACCGAAGTCGTTGCAGCGTTTAATCATCTTTGTAGCTGTAGGATTGCGGAACAAGCGCTGGAGTTTTCTTTCCTCCGGTGCATTTCCTTTTTGTACCTCGGCACCGCAGGTTTCAACCGACTGCAGGTTGTGTGCCTTCGATGAGCCGGTTGCACCGCCGATACCGTCGCGACCGGTAGAGCCGCCAAGCAGTATTACAACATCTCCCGGAGCCGGCACCTCGCGGCGCACATTCTCCTGCGGAGCAGCAGCGATAACAGCACCTATTTCCATACGCTTTGCAGCATATCCGGGATGATAAATTTCATCAACAATACCTGTAGCCAGACCTATCTGGTTACCGTAGGAAGAATAACCTGCAGCTGCAGTGGTAACAATTTTGCGCTGCGGCAATTTACCCTTAATAGTCTCACTAACCGGCTTTAGCGGGTCGGCAGCACCTGTTACGCGCATAGCGCCATATACATAGGCTCTGCCCGAAAGCGGGTCGCGGATAGCGCCGCCAATACAGGTAGCAGCACCGCCAAAGGGCTCAATTTCGGTGGGATGGTTATGTGTTTCGTTTTTAAACAGCAAAAGCCACGGTTCGGTTACACCGTCAACCTCTACATCCATTTTAACGGTGCAGGCGTTGATTTCCTCCGACTCGTCGAGCTTATCTAATTTACCCTGTGTTTTTAAGTATTTAACAGCAACTGTTGCTAAATCCATAAGGCAGATAGGCTTTGTTCTACCGAGCTCCTTGCGAACAGCCATATACTCGTTCCAAGCGTCCTCCAGCAGCTCATCCTCAAATTTAGCGCTATCAATAATGGTTAAAAATGTGGTGTGGCGGCAATGGTCGGACCAATATGTATCAATCATACGGATTTCGGTTATAGTGGGGTCGCGGTCCTCGCTTTTGAAATAGTTCTGACAGAACTCGATATCATCGGCATCCATAGCAAGACCGTAATTTTTAACAAACTCCTCAAGACCCTGTCTATCAAGCTTATTAAAGCCATTTAGGGTTTCAACCTCGGTAGGAATATTGAAATCCGCCTTTAGAGTTTCATAGGTCTCAAGTGTTGCCTCGCGGGATTCCACGGGGTTGATTACATACTTTTTAATTTCGGCGATATCGCTATCAGTAAGCTCACCGTAAAGCACATAAACCTTTGCCGAACGAACCGTGGGACGGTCGCCCTTTGATATAATCTGAATGCACTGCGCAGCAGAATCGGCACGCTGATCGAATTGACCGGGCAGATACTCGGTTGCGAAAACATATCCACCCTTTGCATCTACACTATCTGTAACAATATCAAGCTGCGGTTCAGAAAATACTGTACCCTTTGCATACTCAAAAAGCTCCGCAGTAATATTCTCGGCATCATAGCGATTAATTACGCGAACACCTGTTAAATTTTTAATGCCAAGAAGTGCTGTGGCATCGGAGAAAAGTGAGCGCGCCTCAAATGAGTGCTCTTTTTTCTTCTCAACATAAACTCTGTATACCATTTATTTTACCTCCAATGCTTTTAATGCCTTTGCGCCGATATCGTGGCGGAAATATTTATTATCGAAATGCACCTTATCTACTATTTTGTAGGCTGCTTCTATTGCTGCGGGTAGGCTATCGGCTACCGCTGTGCAGCCGAGTACGCGACCGCCGGCAGTTAAAATCTTGCCGCTTTCAAGCTTTGCACCTGCAACAAAGACATTGTTTTTAACATCGCTATCGATTGTTATCTCGTAGCCCTTTTCATAGGCTTCGGGATAACCCTTCGAAGCCATTATTACACAAGCCGCGCTCTTATCGGCAAATTTTACCTCGGTGTTTTTGAGTGTACCATTTGTGGTCGCCTTCATAACCGTTAAAAGGTCGCTTTCAAGCAGCGGCAGCACAACCTGTGTTTCGGGGTCGCCGAAGCGGCAATTATATTCGATTACCTTCGGTCCCTTTTCGGTCAGCATAAGACCGAAATAAAGACAACCCTTAAAGGTTCTGCCCTCGGCATTCATAGCATTTACGGTAGGAATAAAGATTTTTTCCATACACTCATTAGCTATATCCTCGGTATAATAGGGATTGGGGGCGATAGTGCCCATACCACCCGTATTAAGACCTGTATCGTTATCGCCTGCGCGCTTGTGGTCCATTGAGGAAATCATTGGAATAACGGTTTCGCCATGGGTAAAGGAAAGCACCGATACTTCAGGACCTGTTAAAAATTCCTCAATAACTATTCTATCGCCGCTCTTGCCGAACTGCTTATCCTCCATAATTGAGTTAACTGCAGCCATAGCATCCTCTCTGGTTTCTGCAATTATAACACCCTTGCCGAGTGCCAAGCCGTCCGCCTTAATAACGGTGGGAATGGGAGCAGTTTTTAAATACTCGATAGCATCGGCCGAATTTTCAAACACCTCATATTCGGCTGTGGGAATACCGTATTTCTTCATAAGGTTTTTGGAAAATACCTTGCTTCCCTCAATTATTGCAGCATTAGCCCGAGGTCCGAAGCAGTCAATACCGACTTCATTTAAGGCATCGACAACTCCGAGAACAAGCGGGTCATCGGGTGCTACAACAGCATACTCGATGTCGTGCGACTTTGCGAATTCCACGATAGCCGCCTTATCGGTAGCAGCAATATTAACGAGTGTTGCATCGTCCTTCATACCGCCATTACCGGGGAGTGCGAAAATTTCGGTTATTTCTTTATTCTCTTTTAACTTTTTTATTATAGCGTGCTCTCTACCGCCGCCACCAACAACTAAAATGTTCATTTTTTTACCTCGCAAAAATATTAGTGGTGGAAAAGACGCATTCCTGTAAAGGAAAGGGTCATACCGTATTTATTGCAGCAATCAATAACAGCATCATCGCGAATTGAGCCACCAGGCTCGGCAATGTATTTAACACCGCTCTTCTTTGCGCGCTCAATATTATCGCTGAACGGGAAGAAGGCATCAGAGCCGAGTGCTACACCATCGATTGATGCTAAATACTCTTTAATCTCGCTGTCAGTCAGCGGTTCGGGTCTCTCGGTGAAATATTTCTGCCAAATACCCTCTGCGCAAACATCCTCCTCGTTTTTATTGATATATCCGTCAATAACATTGTCGCGGTCGGGACGCTTAAGGTCTGCTCTAAAGGGAAGGGAGAGCACCTTATCGTGC
The DNA here is from genome assembly GCA_045647785.1 of Acutalibacteraceae bacterium. GTDB lineage: Bacteria > Bacillota > Clostridia > Oscillospirales > Acutalibacteraceae > SIG565. The sequence goes on along the minus strand of JAZRMU010000055.1, from coordinate 32,021 downwards.
TGACGCAGGAACCATGTATCAGCCTTTGTGCCGGCAAGGCGTGTGCAGTGAATTCTCGACTGCTGACCGGCACCAACACCGATAGCCTGACCGTCTACTGCAAAGCAAACCGAATTAGACTGTGTATATTTAAGGGTAATAAGCGAAATGATAAGGTCGCGAACAGCGCTTTCGGGGATATCCTTATTCTCACTTACTATATTCTCGAGTAATTCCCTGTTGATTTTAAAGTTGTTTCTTCCCTGCTCAAAGCTGATACCGTAAACCTGCTTGGTTTCAAGTTCGGCGGGAACATAATTAGGATCAATTTTAACTATATTGTAGTTACCCTTGCGCTTGGATTTTAAAATTTCGAGTGCCTCGGGCTCGTAACCGGGAGCAATAACACCGTCGGATACCTCGCGTTGGATGAGTTTTGCTGTTGTAACATCACAAACGTCCGAAAGGGCTACCCAATCGCCAAAGGAGCACATACGGTCGGTGCCGCGGGCTCTGGCGTATGCTAAAGCCAAGGGCGACTCGTCAAGACCTTCAATATCATCTACAAAACAAGCCTTTTTTAGCTTGTCGCTCATAGGAATACCAACCGCAGCCGAGGTAGGGCTAACATGCTTAAAGGAGGTAACTGCGGGAAGACCTAATGCCTCTTTAAGCTCCTTTACCAACTGCCAGGAGTTAAAAGCATCAAGAAAATTTATGTAGCCCGGTCTGCCGCAAAGGATTTCAATAGGCAGCTCGCTGCCGTCAGCCATATATATTTTAGAGGGCTTTTGGTTAGGGTTACAGCCATATTTTAGTTCGAATTCTTTCATTTTTGTTGCCTCCTATTTATTCTTGTTTATTATAATTTCGGTGGGTTCGCTGCCGTCAAGCGGTATTTCGCGAACAAATAGAGATACCTTGTTATCCTCATTAAGGTTTTCCCAAACAAGGTCTGCGAGCTCCTTTGCGGAATTCGGAAGCTCTACCTCCTCGGGCTCGCCATAGAACGAGGGAATGGGATTGCCATCGCATTTATAAGTGTGGATAAAATGACCGATGCCGTTTTCGGGCATAAGATAATCATAATAGAATCTTCTGCAGGATTCTCCCCTGCCGTTTGCCGATTTTAATATGGACATTTTATACGCAAAGGTGTTGCGCGGGAAGCAATAATAGAGAATACCCGAAATGCGCGGGGTGAAGTTTGGTGCATCGTCCTCAAACTCGCGAACCTCACAAGCCGCCTCGAAATTATCGGTCATACCCTCTCTCTCGGGGTCGTTGATAAAATCAAAAATTGTATTGGTCTGGTCGCCGTTTGTGATGATATCAATATTTCCGCCCTTTGTAGTAAGGAACGGATTATAGATGATAAGATGCGGGTCAGAAAGCTTGCTTTCGTCGAACGCCTTTGTTCGCATACCACCATCGAAGCGCTCGAAAACGCGGTTGCGGCTATTTTCACTTCTGCCCATTATAAAATAGGCAATCATTGCTTTTTTGCCGTCCTCCGATTTACCGATTACTATACCTCTGCCGGGATATGAATTTTCGCTTAATAATTTTTTTAAATCAAATAATGCCATATTTATCCACCTTAAAACTATTTATCAAGTTCTCTGCAAACCTTTTCGAGAGAAAGCGGAAGAATCTTCCACTCTGCTTCCTCCATTACTCTTTTTTGCAGAATTTCAGGGGTGTCCCCCTCTTTTATTTCTACTGCCTTTTGCATTATAATTTCGCCACCATCGGGTATTTCGTTCACGAAATGCACAGTAGCACCCGTTACCTTAACACCGTAAGATAGTGCTGCTTCGTGAACCTTTAGCCCATAAAAGCCCTCACCGCAGAAGCTTGGAATTAGCGATGGATGAACATTTATAATGCGCTTATCGTATTTCCTTGTGAAGCCTTCGCTTAAAATCACCATAAAGCCCGCAAGCACTATAAAATCGATTTCAGCGTTTTCGAGCAGCTCGATTATTTTTTGCTCAAAGCAAGCAGCTCCAAGCTCTTTTTTTGAAACAACTGCGGTTTCAATGCCCGCATTCTTTGCACGCTCAAGTGCATAGGCGTCGGGGTTATTGGAAATTACAAGGGTGATTTCACCACTTTTAATTATGCCGCTGCTTTCGGCATCAATAAGCGCCTGCAGATTTGTGCCGCCGCCGGATACCAGAACTGCAATTTTAGCCTTTATCATAAGATAATTTTATCCTCCGACTCTATTATCTCGCCGATTACATAAGCATCCTCGCCGTGGGCGGTTAGAATTTCGAGCGAACGCTCTACATCCTCTGCCGATACTACAACGCTCATACCAACGCCCATATTGAAGGTGTTGAACATATCGCGTTCGGATATACCGCCTGTTTTAGCAAGCAGTGTGAAGATAGGCAGAATCTTTACTGCCGATTTATCAATTTTAGCTCCAAGACCGTCGGGAATGCTTCTCGGAATATTCTCATAGAAGCCGCCGCCTGTAATATGTGAAATACCCTTAACCTTAACCTCTTCAAGGAGTGCCAGGATAGACTTTACATAAAGACGGGTGGGGGTGAGCAGAGTTTCTCCAATGCTCTTATTTCCAAGCTCGGCTACGGGTGAGGTGATATCGGAATTCTCAACATCGAACACCTTGCGAACGAGCGAGAAACCGTTGGAATGAACACCGCTGGAGGCGAGAGCGATAACAACGTCGCCGGCCTTCATTGTGGTGTTATCGATAATTTTCTTTTTATCAACAATACCTGTGCAATATCCCGCTAAATCGTAATCATCCTCGGGCATAAGACCGGGGTGCTCGGCAGTCTCTCCACCGATAAGTGCGCAACCCGACTGAACACAGCCTTCTGCTACACCCGCAACGATTTCGGCAATTTTCTCGGGCACGTTTTTGCCGCAAGCGATATAATCAAGGAAAAACAGCGGTTTTGCACCACAGCAGATAATATCGTTAGCACACATTGCTACGCAATCGATACCGATTGTGTCGTGCTTATCTAGCAGCTGCGCCAGCTTAATCTTTGTTCCAACACCGTCAGTGCCTGCTACAAGCACGGGCTCGGTTATACCTGCGAGGTTAAGACCGAAGCAACCGCCGAAGCCGCCTACATCATCAAGACAACCCTCGTTTTTGGTGCGGTTAATGTGTTTTTTCATAAGTTCTACTGCCTTGTAGCCTGCGGTAATGTCTACGCCTGCAGCTGCATAGCTTTCAGATTTTGAATTTTTCATAATTTTCTATTCCTTTCCGTTCCAGCAATATGTGCATAAATTTTCGGGATTTACTCCAATGGCCTTTATAACGCCCTCAAGCGACTGAAATTCGAGGGACGCAAAGTTAAACTTTTCGCAAATTGCTTTGCGCAATTTCTTTCCGCGAACGGTTGTGCCGTCGCTGTATTCCTCAATATACTTTTCGCCCTCCTCGCCCTCAAGCTCTAAAATAATTCGGCGGGCGATCAAATCGAGATCGCTGGTAGCGCGCGAAAAGTTAAGATATTTGCAACCGTACATAATCGGCGGACAAGCCGAACGCATATGAACCGACTTTGCGCCGTTATTATAAAGAAAATCGACCGTTTCCTTGAGCTGTGTACCGCGAACAATTGAGTCATCCACAAAAAGCAGATTCTTATTCTCGATTAGCTCATGCACGGGAATCTGTTTCATTTTAGCTACCCTATTACGCTCGGTTTGATGCGTTGGGGTGAAGCTGCGCGCCCAAGTGGGAGTGTATTTTATAAACGCGCGAGCAAACGGTACGCCGCTCTCGTTCGCATAGCCTATAGCGTGCGGAGTACCCGAATCGGGAACACCAACGATATAATCAAGATTCTGTGCTACACCGTCTGCTTTATCCTGCTTTGCCATAATCTGGCCGTTGCGGTAGCGCATAACCTCTACATTCACACCCTCGTAGGTTGAGGTGGGGTATCCGTAATAGCTCCAGAGGAAGGAGCATATTTTCATTTTTTTGTTTGGCTCTTTTAAAACTGTCAGCCTGCCTGCCTCGAGCTTTACTATCTCGCCTGCGCCAAGCTCTTTGACGAACTCATAGCCCATTTTCTTGTAGGCAAAGGCCTCAAATGCCACACAATAACCGTTTTCATTTTTGCCGATGCTAACGGGTATTCTGCCCACTTTATCGCGCGCCGCAATTATTGATCCATCCGAGCCAAGGATTAAAATTGATGCTGTACCGTCAATTACATCCTGTGCAAAGGTAATTCCCTCGACAATGCTCGCTTTCTGATTGATAAGTGCAGAAACAAGTTCAGTCGAGTTCACAAGACCGCCCGACATCGAGGTCAAATGTCCGCCCTTCTCAAGATATTCGGTAACTATCTGTTTTGCGTTGTTTATAACACCCGTTACACAAATAGCGTAAACACCGAAGTTCGAGTGGATAAGCAAAGGCTGCGGGTCGTAATCGCTTATACAGCCGATAGCCGAATTGCCACGCATTTCATCGAACACATCTTCGAACTTTGTTCTAAAGGGTGAATTCTGAATGTTGTGTATTTCACGCTGCAGACCAAGGCTCTCATCATAAGCTGCCATACCTGCTCTGCGCGTGCCTAAATGTGAATGATAATCCGTACCGAAGAACACATCGGAAATTGCATCCTCGGTGCTGACCAATCCAAAAAAGCCGCCCATAAATAGCTCCTTCAAGTGAATTTTAATATGTTCCATAAAACCAGTATAGTGTGGCAGAAAAATCTACCACACTTTACCGTTTTATTGTTTAATTATGCAAAGAAAAGCTTTGAAAGTGTCATCGGGTCGATGTACTCTCCGTTTTTGTAAACACGCATATTGCCCGAAGCGATTTCGTCGATCAGCATAACCTCTCCGTTAGCATCATAACCGAACTCGAACTTAATATCATAAAGGTCAAGTCCCTTCTCCTTAAGGTCATCTGCTACGATTTTAGTGATTTGCTGTGTCATAAGCTTAACATCATCGTACTGCTTCTCGGTCATAACTCCAAGGTCTACGAGACCATCTTTAGTTACAAGCGGATCGCCCTTTTCGTCGTTCTTGAAGGTAGTTTCCACATAAGCGGGAAGGTCGGCACCCTCCTCGATATAATCGCTGTAGCGACGGTAGAAGCTGCCTACTGCCTTATAGCGGCAAATAACCTCAAGACCCTTACCAAATGCCTTTGCAGGTAATACCTCCATAGTGGTATCGCCAAGGTTTGCACTTATATAGTGGGTTTTAATGCCGGCTGCATTAACCTTTTCAAAGAAGTAGATAGACATACGAAGGTTTACATCACCTACACCCTCGATGGTAAGACCTACTGAATTTTCGCCCGGATCAAAAACGCCGTCCTTACCGGTGCAATCATCCTTGAATTTCAAAAGATAATTTCCGTTATCAAGTGCGAATACATCCTTTGTTTTGCCTGTGTAAACAAGATTCTTTGCCATTTTAATTTCTCCCTTTATTTTAATTTAAATTATAAATTATTTAAGCTTTCCAACACCTTGGAATCCTTATTGAGCACTACCTCGGCATCGGCTGCGCGTTTAGCATCAAGCTTTTCTGCCAACTCCTTATCCTCAACCGCGATGATCTGCATTGCAAGCAGCGCTGCATTGGCTGCGCCATTTATTGCTACAGTCGCTACGGGAATGCCGGTCGGCATCTGAACGGTGGAAAGCAGTGCATCAAGACCGTCCATCATTCCGCCCTTGCAGGGAATGCCGATAACAGGAAGCGTTGTGTTAGCAGCAATAGCACCGGCGAGGTGCGCTGCCATACCCGCTGCACAGATTATCGCACCAAAGCCATTACTTCTGGCGTTTACTGCAAAATCGCGTGCCTCTACAGGGGTGCGATGCGCCGAATAAATATGAATTTCATAGGGTACTGCGAAGCTATTTAACATATCAGTCGCTTTTTTAACGATTGGTAAATCGCTGTCGCTGCCCATAATAATTCCGACTTTTTTCATTTAAAACCCTCCAATAGCTTACCTAAAATTATAAAAGGGCGCACTTGACTACGATTAGTCAAATGCGCCCAGACGGTCGGCAAAAATGCGAAAAATTCCGCACGGCGCCCTTTACTCCTTTGTGGTTAATTCCACTTTCTCCGTCAGTCGTAAAAAACGCTTTCAACTACCTAATTATTATAACATAATATATATATTTAAGTCAAGAATAATGGTGTAAAAAATGCCACATTTTACGCCATATTTTTTATCTATTTTGCCTTTCTTTCACAATAGATGCAGCGGTAGACTCCCGCTTCCGTATCCGACTCTTTAAATATATGCTCTATCTCCTGCTCGCAAGAGGTTATGCAGCGCTCGTTTTGGCAATTAAGGCTATCTACTTTGAGCGCGCCCGTATCGGCAAATTCGCCCACACCCTTATTCTCCAAAAGCTTCAATATCAGCGCCATTCGCATATACTTTCCGTTAAGTGCTTGTGTGAAATAGCAAGCGCGCGGATCAGAATCTATTTTAACGCTGATTTCGTTAACCCTCGGCAGCGGATGTAGAATGCTCAAATCCGCTTTAGCGTTACTGAGCTTTTCGGGCACTAGAATATAGCTGTCCTTAAGCCTTAAATACTCCTCCTCGCACTGGAAGCGTTCCTTTTGAATGCGGGTCATATAAAGCACATCAAGCCCCGGCATAGCAGCCTCTAAATCGCAGGTTTCTTCATACTCTATACCGTTTTTATCAAGAACATCCTTCTTAATATAGCCGGGAACCTTAAGCTCATTCGGGGAAATGAGCACAAATCGCACACCGCTATAGCGCGCAAGCGCAGCGATGAGCGAATGAACCGTTCTGCCAAACTTAAGGTCGCCGCAAAAGCCCACGGTTATACCCGACAGCCTACCCTTTTCACGGTAGATTGTAAGCAAATCTGCGAGGGTTTGTGTGGGGTGATTATGCCCGCCATCGCCCGCGTTTATAACGGGAACCGATGCATTCATTGCCGCGACAAGCGGCGCACCCTCTTTAGGGTGGCGCATAGCCATAATATCGGCATAAAGGCTGATTATTTTTGCTGTATCCGCAATGCTCTCGCCCTTTGTGGATGAGGAAGAGCCCGCATCCGAAAAGCCGAGCACACTGCCGCCAAGCTCTAGCATAGCCGCCTCAAAGCTGAGTCTTGTTCTGGTTGACGGCTCATAGAAAAGGGTCGCCAGCTTTTTGCCCTTGGCGCGCTCACTATATTTTGAAGGGTTTTCTATTATATCGAGCGCTGTAGTTATAAGCTCATCAAGCTCTGATACCGAAAAATCTAAAATATTAATTAAACTACGCATTTTCTATTCCTTTGCACCGTTAATAGCGAGATAATTCTTAATTCTTTCAACATTCTCGCGGTTTTTCTCGTCCTCCTCGAGATATTCGATAATATCGTAAACATCTACAACCGAGTATACAGGGAAGCCGAACTCTTCGCCAACTTCAGCCATAGCACTCTTATCGGTTTTACCCTTTTCCTTGCGGTCTACCATAACGAAGGTAGCGGCTACCTTTGTGCCCTTAAGGCAGGAGAGAATTTCCATGCTTTCACGAATGGCAGTGCCAGCGGTTATAACATCCTCAACGATAACGATTTCTTCGTTTTCCACCGGCTTATAGCCTACGAAAACGCCGCCTTCGCCGTGGTCCTTTTCCTCTTTGCGGTTAAAGAAAAACGGAACATCAAGACCATTTTCAGATAACGCACAAGCAACCGATACTGCAATCGGAATGCCCTTATAAGCGGGTCCGTAAAGCACGGTGCGGCGCTTGCCTACCTTTTCCTCGTAAGCCTTGGCATAAAATTGACCTAGGCGACGAATCTGGTCGCCTGTTTTAATATCGCCAGCATTAATAAAATACGGGATTTTTCTGCCCGATTTTGCGGTGAAATCGCCGAATTTAAGCACTCCTGCGCCCTCTAAAAACTGTATAAATTCTCTTTTGTAGCCTTCCATTTTTCTTCTCCTTTATCTTTATATAACAAATTTATCATCTTCGGTAAGACCTAGTAAATCTATCGCTCTTTCAAATCTTTCCTTGTACTCTCCAAGCCATATTCGAAATTCAATTTGGCGTCTTAAGTGGATGCGCGAGGCAGGTTGACAGCACCGAATGAATGTGCAAATCGTGGTCGTAAGCAAATTCCATAGGTGCACCTTTTTGCAATTTTTAATTAGTCAACAAATTCCGCTACACAGCGTTCATAAGCTGCTACAGGGTCGGCTGCAGCAGTAATCGGACGCCCCACAACAATGTAATCCGAGCCGATTTTTTTAGCTTCAGCCGGTGTCATAACTCTCTTTTGGTCGCCAATGTCGCCATCAGCAAAGCGCACGCCGGGGGTAATTGTTAAAAACTCTTTACCGCAGATGCCATGTACCTTTTCAGCCTCAAGCGGTGAGCAAACAACACCGTCAAGACCTGCCTCCTTAGCGTTAGCGGCATAGTGCATAACAACCTTATCAATAGGCTCTTTGATTATAAGGTCGTTCTCCATGCTCTGCTGATCGGTAGAGGTCAGCTGCGTTACAGCAATAAGCAAAGGTCTGCTTCCGTCGGGACGGGTTAAGCCCTCAAGGGCAGCCTCCATCATTCTTTTAGTGCCCGAAGCATGAAGATTGGTAATATCAACATCGAGTCCCGATAGCACCGCCATAGACTTTTTAACGGTATTGGGGATATCGTGTAATTTTAAATCTAAAAATATTTTGTGTCCCCTAGCCTTAATCTGCCGAACTATCTCGGGACCCTCGGCATAGAAAAGCTCCATACCAATTTTAACAAACGGCTTTCTGCCTGTGAATTTATCCAAGAAAGCATAAACCGCCTCGGCACTTGAAAAATCGCAAGCAACAATTACATCCTTACCCATTATTTAACTCCTCCGATTATATCACTTAAATTATCAATTCCGTATTTTTGCATAACACGGGGTAAATCCTCAATTATATTTTTGCAGGCGGTGGGGTCAACTAAATTTGCCGCGCCCACTTCAACTGCCGTAGCACCTGCAAGCATCATTTCGATTACATCCTCTGCCGTGCTGACGCCGCCCATTCCAACAACGGGAATATTAACCGCGTGCGCTACCTGGTACACCATTCTTACAGCCACCGGGAAAATTGCAGGACCCGAAAAACCGCCCATTTTATTAGCAATTACAGGCTTTCTTGTTTTTAAATCAATGCGCATTCCAAGCATTGTGTTAATAAGGCTGATGCCGTCGGCTCCCGCCTCCTCACACGCTTTAGCGATTGCCACAATGTCGGTAACATTGGGGGATAGCTTTACAATTACAGGCTTGGTTGTAACCTTTTTTACTGCGCGCACAACCTCTGCCGCTGCCTCGGGTGAGGTTCCAAAGCTCATACCGCCGCCGTGAACATTAGGACAGCTTACATTAACTTCGAGCCAGCCAACCTGCTGCTCTTTATCAAGCTGTTCGCAGGTGTAGGCGTAATCTTCTATTGCAAAGCCGCTGACATTCGCCATAACCGGCTTATTAAAGCACTTCTTTAATTTCGGCAGCTCCTCGCTAATAACCTTTTCAACACCCGGATTCTGAAGACCCACAGCGTTAATCATACCCGCTGTGCATTCAGCAATTCGGGGGGTGGGGTTACCAAAGCGGGCGTCCTTTGTGGTGCCCTTAAAAGAAAAGGTGCCAAGCACATTTATATCGTAAATATCGGCAAACTCATAGCCAAAGCCGAATGTACCGCTGGCGGGGATTACAGGATTATCAATTTCAATTCCGCATAAATTAACGCTTAACTTTCCCATAAAATCTCCTCCTTTTTCATAACAGGACCCTCTTTACAAATGCGCTTATAGCCCGTTAGCGTTTTGCAACTGCAGCCCATACAAGCGCCAAATCCGCAACCCATACGCTCCTCAAAGCTTAACTCTCCCGAGGTGGCAGAGGCTTTATAAACCGCTTTTAGCATCGGCTCTGGACCGCAGGTGTAAAAATAGGTGTAGGCTTCGGGCAATGCATTTGTAACAAAGCCCTTAACTCCATACGAGCCGTCGGCAGTACACACCGTAACACTGCAGCCGAGTTCTTTAAACTCATTCTCGCAGAAAACCTCGCTTTTAGTATTAAAGCCAAGCACTACCGATACCTTTTTGCCCTCGGATATCAGCTTTTTAGCAAGCAGATAAAGGGGCGGCACACCAACGCCGCCGCCAAGCAGCACGGGATGCTCTCCCGAATTATCAAGGTTATAGCCGTTGCCAAGGCCTGTTAAAATATCAAGCCTTTCACCCGACTTCATTTCACTCATCTGCTCTGTACCGCTACCCACAACCTTGTAGATTATGGTAACGATATCGCCCTCGCAGTCATACACCGATATGGGGCGGCGCAAGTACTTGCCCTCAAGCTTAATATTAATAAACTGTCCCGGCGCCGTGATAGCGGAGGTGTCTCCGCGAAGACCCATTCGAAACACATTATCGGTTAACTTTACATTTTCGGTTATTTCAAAAATACCTTGCTTCATTTTCTCACCTTATGCATCAATAGTAGAAATTGTGAGTGTGATTTCCTCTAATACATCCAAGAGCACCTTAACGGTATCAAGCGCAGTAAAGAGTGTGATATTATTCTCTGTAGCGACACGGCGAATCTGATGACCGTCGCTCTCGATGCTACCAGAGCTTAAATCTTTTGTATTTATAACATAGGCTATATGACCTTGACGGATAGCCTCGGGGATTTCCTCGCTGCCATCGCCGATTTTGCCAAGTGCATGGGTTCTGATGCCGTTCTCCTTTAAGAACTTTGCAGTACCCTCGGTTGCCTGAATGTTAAAGCCGAGGTTATAGAAGCGCTCGATTAATGGCAGCGCCTCCTCCTTATCCTTATCGGCGATAGTTGCAAGCACTGTGCCGTAGTTCTGTAGGTGCATACCCGAAGCCTGAAGTGCCTTATAAAGCGCACGGTTGAGCTTATCATCATAACCGATAGCTTCACCTGTGGACTTCATTTCGGGAGATAAATATGCATCAAGTCCGCGAAGCTTATTGAACGAGAATACGGGAACCTTAACATACCAACGCTTCTTCTCATCGGGATAGATGCTGAAAATACCAAGCTCCTTTAAGGATTTGCCGAGAATTACCTCGGTCGCAATATCTGCAAGGCTGTAGCCTGTAGATTTGGAAAGGAAGGGTACAGTACGGGAGGAACGCGGGTTAACCTCGATGATATAAACATCTTCCTTATCGTCAACGATAAACTGAATATTGTAAAGACCAATAATACCAATGCCGAGACCCAGCTTTTTAGCATATTGCAGAATTGTGCCCTTTACCTTATCGGAAATGCTGAAGGTGGGATATACGCTTATGGAGTCGCCCGAGTGTACACCTGTACGCTCAACAAGCTCCATAATACCCGGAATAAATACATCCTTACCGTCGCAAATAGCGTCTACCTCAACCTCTTTGCCCTGAATATATTTATCAACTAAAACAGGCTTGTCCTCGTCGATTTCAACGGCTGTTTTAAGGTAGTGGCGAAGCTGTTCCTCATTAGCTACAATCTGCATTGCTCTACCACCGAGCACAAAGCTCGGGCGAACAAGCACGGGGTATCCAATTTCGGCTGCAGCAGAAATTCCGTCCTCAATACGGGTAACTGCTCTGCCCTTCGGCTGCGGAATCGAGAGCTCGCGAAGAATTTTTTCAAAACGGTCGCGGTTTTCAGCGCGGTCGATAGCATCGCAATCGGTTCCGATTATCTTAACACCGCGGCGCATAAGCGGCTCTGCAAGGTTGATTGCAGTCTGACCGCCAAGAGACGCGATAACACCCTCGGGCTTTTCAAACTCGATAATATTCATAACATCCTCGGGAGTGAGCGGCTCAAAGTAGAGCTTATCGGCTGTTGTATAATCGGTTGAAACGGTTTCGGGGTTGTTGTTTATAATAATTGCCTCATAGCCTGAATTCTTAATGGTTGAAACGGCATGAACTGTAGAATAATCGAACTCTACACCCTGACCGATACGGATAGGACCTGCGCCAAGCACCACAATTTTCTTTTTATCGGTAAGGCGCGAAGCATTTTCGCCGGTATAGGATGAATAGAAATACGGGATATACGCGTTTGTATGGCAGGTATCCACCATTTTGAAAACAGGGAAAAGGTTATTTTCCTTGCGGATAGCGTATACATCAAGCTCGTCGCATTCCCAAAGTCTTGCAATATACTTATCCGAGAAGCCCATTTTCTTTGCGGCGCGTAGGGTTTCTAAATCCTTCGGGTTTTCCTTGAGAGCGCGCTCCATCTTGATTATATTTTCAATAGCCTCAAGGAAGAAGGGGGTGATTTTTGTGATTTCGTGAATTTGCTGTACAGTAGCACCACGGTAAAGAATTTCGGCGATAGCGAAAATGTTATCATCGCGGAATTCGCTGATATAGGACAGGATTTCCTCATTGCTCATATTGTCAAATTTGTGGTGATAAATATGGTTTACACCGATTTCGAGCGAGCGAATACCCTTTAATAAGCATTCCTCAAGGTTAGAACCGATACCCATAACCTCGCCTGTTGCCTTCATCTGTGTGCCAAGGCTGTTGGAGGCATTAGTAAACTTATCGAACGGGAAACGCGGTAATTTAGCAATTACATAGTCGAGTTTCGGTTCAAACGCCGCTGTGGTATTAGCAATCTGAATATCCTCAAGATTCATACCGAGTGCGATTTTTGCAGTTACGCGTGCAATCGGATATCCGCTTGCCTTTGAAGCAAGTGCCGAAGAGCGCGAAACACGGGGATTAACCTCGATTAGATAATACTCGTTAGTGTGTGGATGCAGCGCAAACTGAACATTACAGCCGCCGCATATCTTGAGCTCGCGGATAAGCTTAATAGCGCTATCGTTAAGCATTTTCTCCTGTTCTTTTGTCAGTGTCATAATGGGGGCTACAACGAGCGAGTCGCCGGTATGCACTCCAACAGGGTCGATATTCTCCATGCCGCAAATTGTAATAGCATGGTCAGAGCCGTCTCTCATAACCTCAAATTCGATTTCCTTATAGCCCTTAACGCTCTTTTCGATAAGCACTTGAGATACAGGGGAAAGCTTAAATGCATTAAGACCGATTTCAACAAGCTCTTCTTCGTTATTGGCGAATCCACCGCCTGTACCGCCCAAGGTGAATGCCGGGCGAAGCACTACCGGGTAGCCGATCTTCTCTGCCGCTACCTTTGCCTGCTCGATATTATAGGTGATTTCCGAAGGAATTGTCGGCTCACCGATAGACTGGCAAAGTTCTTTAAACAGCTCGCGGTCCTCTGCACGCTCAATACTCTCGCTGCTTGTGCCCAAAAGCTCGACTCCGCACTCCTTTAGTACGCCCTTCTTTTCGAGCTGCATTGCGATATTAAGACCGGTCTGACCGCCGATGCCCGGTACTATAGCATCGGGGCGCTCGTAGCGCAGAATTTTTGCGATATATTCAAGCGTTAGCGGCTCCATATAAACCTTATCTGCAATAGTAGTATCGGTCATAATGGTAGCAGGGTTGGAGTTTACAAGCACTACCTCATAGCCCTCCTCCTTGAGTGCCAGACAAGCCTGTGTGCCTGCATAGTCAAATTCTGCTGCCTGACCTATAACAATAGGACCGGAGCCAATAATTAAAACCTTTTTGATATCTGTTCTCTTTGCCATTTTCTTTTCCTCCGTTATTTCTTATATACAATATTTTCTTTTGCTACTGTCAAATAGTTAACACCCAAGAGTGCATCTCCCTCAAACGGGGTTGCTCTGCCCATTGATAGGAATTCCTCGGGATTTACGATAAACTCCTCGTCCAAATTCCATACGCTAAAGCCGTCCGCCTTAATTCCAAAGCGGCGGCAGGGGTTGGTAACCGTCAACTCTACCAGCCTTTCGGGTGTTATTATTCCCTTTTTAAGGAAATGTGTATTCATTAGCGGCAGCGCGGTTTCAAGACCGACTATGCCAAACGCACTCTTTTCAAGTCCCCCCGATTTTTCCTCCAGAGAATGGGGCGCGTGATCGGTAGCGAGCATATCAATAGTACCGTCCACTATGCCCTCTATCAGAGCCAGTTTATCCGACCTGTCGCGCAGCGGTGGATTCATTTTAAATCGACCGTGCTCAAGAATATCACTGTCATCAAGCACCAAATAATGAGGACCTGTCTCGCAGGTTATATCAACACCGCTTTTCTTTGCCTCGCGAATAAGCTGTACACTTTCCTTGCAGGAAATGTGGCAAACATGGTAAGCCGCACCGGTTTTAATAGCAAGCTCTATATCTCGAGCTATCGGTCGCCATTCACTTTCGGAGCATATACCCTTATGCGAATGTTCTTCGGCGTATTTTCCCTTATGGATATAGCCGCCGAAAAGCAATGAGTTATCCTCACAATGAGCCACTATCATTTTACCGAGCGCTTTAGCTTCGCGCATAGCAGCCTCCATAAGCGCCGCGTTCTGCACTCCCCTACCGTCATCGGAAAATGCGATTACATAGGGTGCCAGTTCAGCAAAATCAGATAGCTGCTCGCCCTTTTGCCCAACGGTTATTGAAGCATAGGGGTAAATGCCTATGAGCCCCGCCTTTTCAATCAGTTCCAGCTGCTCTTTAACATTCTCTATGCTATCGGGCACGGGGTTCAGGTTTGGCATTGTGCAAACATTGGTATATCCCCCGCGCGCTGCCGAGCGTGAGCCTGAAGCAATCGTTTCCTTATAAGAAAAACCCGGCTCGCGGAAATGCACATGCACATCCGCCATACCGGGTATAACAGTAAATTTCTCGTTGTTCAAATGGGAAAGCTCACCCGACAAAATGCGGGCAACAAAAGCATCAGAAACACCTGCCATATCAAGACCTATTTGTTTTGCCTTTAGCTCTGACATTTTTATTCCTCCCATAAAAAAAGCCTTGCCGATACGGCAAGGCGGTAGATACAGTCCGGTACCGGCGTGGCACACCACACCTCACCATAAGCATATTTTCCAATCTTGCCGATATCTCGTATCGCCTTAAAGATTCATCTCAATTATTATACTACTTTGCATTCGTTTTGTCAACGGGGAAACACTAATTTTCGATATTTTTTTCAGCAATAAACACACCCGTTTCGCCATCGAATTCAGGTAGCTTCACCAAAACCTTTTCGCTTTGTGCTGTGGGCAAGTTTTTGCACACATAGTCGGCCCTTATCGGCAACTCCCTGTGTCCTCTATCAACTAAAACCGCAAGCTGCAACGCCTTCGGTCTGCCAAACGCAAACACCGACTCAATAGCGGCTCTGGCGGTGCGACCCGTGTAGAGCACATCGTCAACGATTATAACGGTTTTATCGGTTATATCGCAGGGAAAATGGCATTCGCCCGCGAGCGACTGCTTATCAGCCTCGGTAAGGTCATCGCGATGCTTCGTTATATCGAGATAGCCGACAGGCACAGTTACCTGCTCAAACTTTTTAATGTTCTCGGCTAAAATTTTAGAGAGCGGCACACCGCGACGCTTAACTCCTAAAAGGATTATTTCCTCTGCACCGTTATTTTTCTCAATTATTTCGTGGGTTATTCTCGCCATAGCGCGACCAACGGCTATTTCGTCCATAATTTTAGATTTTATCTTCATAAAATCCTCCGAAAATTCATTCTGCGATTATTTTAGCACACAAAAATTGTTTTGTAAACAGTTTATTTTTCCATTTCCTATGCGATTAAGAAAGTACGCGCACCTACGAAATAATAAATAAAGGCTCGGGGCGCCCCGAGCCTTGCCGACATTTATTTTGAAATTCGTTTTAATATGTTTGCTTTGTATAGAAACGCAACACCTAAAGGTGTGATGATCATTTCCGGTATCATATAAGTACCGTTATATGTGATTGAGGACAAGATTGCCTCCCACAAATCGGCTATCTCGCGCCAAACGGTAACGCCCGTTATAAAATGGCAGATATAGCGCAGGAAAACGGCGAGCAGCACGCCGAGTAAGCAAGCGACAAACTCATTTTTGATTTTGCCCTTGAACACACCCGACAAACCGAGCACACCGTAAGCTACTATGTAGTCAAACAGTAATATAACAACGGCAGCGCCCCACCAAGTAGCATAGCTTAAGTTGTTAAGACCGAAAAGCATTTGCACCGCGCCATAAACAAGGTTTGAAAACACACCCCATTTCACCCCGAACAAAAAGCCGAGCAAGCACATAGGCACCATTGAAAACACGGTGATAGAGCCGCCAAGCGGCAGCGATATGCTCGGCACAAGCTCGCTGAGCACTGTGCTCAACGCTATGAATAGCGCTGAAATTGCGATTTTTACCAAATTTTTATTTTTCATCTTTTTACCCCTTTCGCAAACAAAAAAATGCCGCAGTTTAACTGCGGCATATAGGCACGGGTATAGGTTTATTATTCCTACGTCGGCATTATCCGCATCAGGTTTTAGGGTCGAAACGTAACGGTTTCCTCTCAGCCCGAGTACACGAGCTCCCCTTTTTTGTTTGCTGTTAATTTTTATGGGTAGCTAACCCATTTGTCTTAAGACAAAGCTATTTTAGCACTAAACTGCGCTATTGTCAACTATTTTTTACTTCTTCGGGCACTACGATATTAAAACCGCCCTTAAACTCATTGCTATCCACATTTACGGGATATTCATTGCCCAGCTGCTCGGCGATACTATCGAGAGTGAACTCCTCAACCTCCTCAACAGGTGCTTCGCCGTACTCCTCGTCAAGAGCAGTCCACATTTCCATTAAAGCCTCGCCCTCGGGATAGGAAAACTCTGCCTCGCGGCGCTTTTTATGGGTCGAAATGCAAACTATCAGATAAATAAGCAGCGCACCCAACGCTGCAACTGATACGAGCATTGAATAATAAATCAGCTTATCTGCCTGCACCCCATCAATTTTTAGTAGTGCAGAATTTGTATCGGTAAAGGTGTAGAACAGCGATTTTTCAAAATAGCGCACCTCGGTAGCAATATAAAGCCAAAGCGATGCTGCTCCGAAAATTGCCGTGCCGAGGGTGAGCGCGTTAAATAGCGTCTTGTCTCTACCGTCAGCGGCTCTAAATAAAATTGCCGTTAAAAGAAGCCCCAAAAGCGCTAACGCTATGTAAATTATGATACGAATCGCACCCGATTTAGCCGCCGCACCATAGAGTCCAAAGGCAATGCTATCGCCTTCAAGCCTTGGGAAAGCAAGCATCACTGCACCGAAAATCACAGTCAGCGCTACCGACCATTTAATTCCCGCCGAGAATTTGATTTCACGGTTTTCAATAGCCACCGCCGTAACTGCCGCAAATATAAGCGTCGGCATAAACAGCCACATAGCACCCTCGGCGGGGTTTCCGAGCGAGAAAAGCTTATTTAAAAGCGGAATTCCAAGCGCCGCAACGCTTGCAATTATCACCCTTTTAAAGGCTGAATATTTTTTTGCTCCGCAATATGCTATTACACCCGAGAGCGATAAAAGCGGCAGATATGCGCCGCCCGCAAGGGCTGTGATTATAGGGCTGTTTGCCGATTCGGCAGGAATTAAGAATGCGCGCAAAGCGCTAAAGGCATATTCCGCATCGGGGAACAGCGTCTTAACGCCAACAAAATCATCTATTTTAGCGCTTGTGAATGCCACAAAAAACGCAGGAACAAGCAGAATAGCAGCCGATGCTGCGCCTATTATAATTTCAAATAATACTGCAAAAACGCGAGAAAAATCCACCCTTATATCGCGGCTCGACATTCTTATAATGCAGTAGCCAATTAAGAAAATCAGCGCCGACCACGCAGCATATCCGCTTAACAAAACAGTAGCAATCACCGAAACTGCCAGCCACATTCTGCGGCTTTCGGTCATAAGCTTTTCGGCCGCTAACAGCATTAGCGGGAATAAAATCAGCATATTATTATACGCATTATTTACGGTTATTACCGCCACTGCAGAGCCGAGCGAATAAAGCATTGCTCCAAGGCGAGCCGCCTCGGGAGTGCGGGTAAAACGGCGAATAAAAAAGTATGCCGTGAGTGCTGAAAACGCTATGCGAAGCGCCATAATGCCCGCTGCTACATACGGGAGCACCCCATTTGGAATGAGGGGCGAAAGCAGTGCCACGGGTGCACCGATTACCATACCAAGGCTGCCGAAAATCGGGAAGAAATATCCCTTAAGATCTGCAGGAGTCAGCAAAAATGAGCCGAGCTGCTGCACACCACGCTCTGCTGCGACCGCAAAAAACTCCTTATTCATTACCGCGTATGGTGAAATCGCAGCTGACGCTATCAAAAAAACGAACAGGAAAGTGCTAAAGCCCCTCGATTTGTGGGGACGGAGCGAAATGGCCTTGTTATAAGAAAAGCCCATAAAAACACCTCTTTTTGTCGAATGAACTATTTTATATTGATATTATATCAAATTATGTTATAATATTCAATAGAAAGGATGTACTTTTATGAGTTACCATTTTTATGCAATGCTCTCGCGTATGAAAAACATATACCGTTGGGGGCTTATGAGAAACACAAAACAGGAAAATTTAAGCGAGCACTCCCTTGAGGTTGCAATAATCACGCACTCTCTTGCAATAATAGAAAACAAAAAACTCGGCGGCTCTATCAATGCCGAAAAAGCTGCTGTTATTGCTATGTATCACGATGCAAGCGAAATTATAACGGGAGATATGCCCACACCAATCAAATACTACAACCCCGAAATCAAATCGGTTTACAAGCAAATAGAAAGCGTTGCAGAGGACAAGCTGCTCTCCTATCTGCCCGATTATATCAAAGAGGAAATGTCGCCCATTTTCAAGGAAATACCCGCCGATATCGCCCCGCTTATAAAGGCCGCCGATAAAATTTCGGCATATATTAAATGCCTTGAGGAGCTTAAAATGGGCAATCGCGAATTCGCTGTTGCTGCCGATGCCACAAAGAAGTCTATCGCAGCATTAGGCTGCAGAGCAGCAGATATTTTTATGGAGGAATTTATCCCCTCGTTTAATTTGAGCCTTGATGAACAGAATTAATAAAAAGCCAACAAGCTACATCTTGTTGGCTTTATTTATACAGCTTTTAATTTTTGGGGCGGCAACTTCCAGCAATAGCACCGCCCATATTTGTACCTCGAAAATAAAAAAGCACCCCGAAGGGTGCTTTTTTGATTATTTGAAAACTTAAATTACTTAAGCTCAACAGTTGCGCCAACCTCAGCAAGCTTAGCCTTGATGGACTCTGCATCTTCCTTAGAAGCAGCTTCCTTAAGGGTCTTGGGAGCGCCATCAACGAGAGCCTTTGCCTCAGCAAGGCCAAGACCGGTGATCTCGCGAACTGCCTTGATAACCTTAATCTTCTCTGCGCCTGCGTTTGCAAGGATAACATCGAACTCGGTCTTCTCTTCAGCTGCTGCTGCGCCGCCTGCTGCGGGTGCTGCTACTGCTACTGCAGCTGCTGCAGATACGCCAAACTCCTCTTCTACTGCTTTAACGAGCTCTGAAAGCTCAAGAACGGTAAGAGTCTTTAACTCTTCAATCATAGCTGTGATTTTCTCTGATGCCATTTTATTTTCCTCCAAAATTAATTTAATATTTTTAATAATTATTCTGCGGCTTCGCCGTCCTTATCAACGATAGCCTGTACTGCGCGAGCAAATGCCGCGATAGGTGCCTGGAAAGCACCAACAACTGTTGCGAGCAGAACCTCTCTCGAAGGAAGCTTTGCAAGCGACTTGATTGTTTCAAGGTCGATTTCCTTACCATCTAAGTAACCAGCCTTGATATTGAAATTTTCATGAGCCTCTGCGAATTTATTTAAAATTCTTGCAGCAGCAACATGGTCTTCTTTAGAAATTGCGATAGCGGTTGTGCCCTCGAGAACCGAACTGATACCCTCAAGCTCTGTACCCTCAATAGCGCGACCTAAAAGTGTGTTCTTAACTACTCGGTAATCAATACCTGCTTCACGAAGCTCCTTACGGAGAACAGTATCATCAGCAACATTGATACCCTTATAGTCAACGATAACACCTGCTACGGAACCGGAAATAGCTTCTGCGAGCTCCTTAACGATTTGCTGTTTTTGTTCTAAAACGATAGCGTTTGGCATTATTTCACCTCCAAAGTGATACCTAATTTTTACAAATGAAAATGCCTACCTCTAAAGACAGAGATAGGCACAAAAATACTAATAAATAGTTTTCGCACACACCTCGGCAGGCGGTTTTCACCTTATCCAACGCTGGACCTGCTGTCTTCAGAGTTTTGCAACAGTGGTATAATACCACAGTTTTCAAATTTTGTCAAGCACTATTTTTAAGACGCGTGCTTATGCGCCGAACTTACCAACATTAAGCTTTACGCCGGGGCCCATTGTTGTAGCAAGGGTGCAGGACTTAATGTACTGACCTTTTGTAGCAGCGGGTTTAGCCTTAATGATAGCGCCCATTAAAGTATCGAAGTTCTCGAGAAGCTTCTCGGGACCGAAGGATACCTTACCGATGGGGCAGTGGATAATGTTAGTTTTATCGAGACGATACTCGATTTTACCTGCTTTAGCTTCGGTAACTGCTCTTGCAACATCGGGTGTTACAGTGCCTGCCTTAGGAGTAGGCATAAGACCACGCGGACCTAAAACCTTACCTAAACGACCAACCATACCCATCATATCAGGTGTTGCAATAACAACATCGAAGTCGAGCCAGTTTTCATTCTGAATCTTGGCAACCATTTCTTCAGCGCCAACGAAATCTGCACCTGCAGCCTCAGCGTCTTTAGCCTTGTCGCCCTTAGCAAGAACGAGGGTTCTTACTGTTTTACCAGTACCGTTAGGAAGAATAACAGCGCCGCGAACCTGCTGGTCAGCGTGGCGAGAGTCAACGCCTAAACGTACATGGATTTCTACTGTTTCATCAAACTTGGCAGTAGCTGTTTTAACAGCGATTTCTACTGCTTCGTTAGCATCGTAAAACTTACCTGTTTCGATAAGCTTTGCGCTTTCATTATACTTTTTTCCGTGTTTCATCTTTCTTTACCTCCCAATAAGTGGTTAAATCGGAATTTTCCTCCCACGACGAGAGAGATTAATCGATAACTTCAACGCCCATGCTGCGTGCTGTACCTGCTATCATAGACATAGCAGCCTCAATAGAAGCAGCGTTTAAGTCGGGCATTTTCTGTTCTGCGATTTTTCTAATCTGCTCGCTGGTGATTTTTGCAACCTTGTTTTTGTTCGGAGCACCCGAAGCGGTCTCGATGCCGCAAGCCTTCTTAATAAGAACGGCTGCAGGCGGAGTCTTCGTGATGAAGCTGAACGAACGGTCTGCATAAACGGTGATAACTACAGGAATTATAAGACCTGCATCATTCTTTGTGCGCTCGTTGAATTCTTTTGTGAACGCCATAATGTTTACACCGTGCTGTCCCAGCGCCGGACCTACAGGGGGAGCCGGAGTGGCCTTACCTGCGGGAATTTGTAATTTAATATAACCTGTGATTTTTTGAGCCATTTTTTGCACCTCCAAAATTCGTGGTAAGGGCGGGATTTATCCCACCTGGCGGAGCATTCTTCTTCCTGCTCCTCCCACCGTGGCGGTATTACCGCCGGCGTGACAGGCTCGGCTGTCACACTTTACAGTTAAACTGTTTTTTACTAATTAATCTACCAGAGTAATCTGGTCAAGTTCCATCTCAACAGGTGTCTGCCTGCCGAAAACGGTAAGGAGAATACGAACGCTGCCTGCGGGAATATCAATTTCCTCAACAGTGCCCTCGAGATTCTCGAACGGACCGTAAGTAACCTTAACAAGGTCGCCAACCTTATACTGTAATTCAACGCTGTGCTTCTCAACGCCTAAAGATTCAACCTCCGCATCGGTCAACGGTACGGGTTTTGAGCCGGGGCCTACAAAGCCCGTTACGCCCACGATGTTACGAACGAGATACCAGCTATCGTCTGTAACTATCATTTTAACAAGAACATATCCAGGGAATATCTTGCGCTCAACCTCACGGGTTGTCTCCCCCTTAACCTCTGTTACGGTTTCGGTAGGAATGTTTATATCCCAGATAAGGTCCTGCATTTTGCGGTTTTCCACCATTTTTTCAAGGTCGTTTTTAACCTTGTTTTCATAGCCGGAATAGGTATGGATGACATACCATTTTGCATCGCCTAATTCTGCCATTTCAAACCTCCGTTACTTAACTGATTTTAAGTAACCACTGAAGAAGCTCGCCTAGACCAAAGTCAACTATCCAAATGAAGCCGCCTACAATAAGGCACATAATAAGAACAACAACTGTGTTCTTAACTACTTCACGGAAGCCGGGCCAAACGATTTTCTTGGTTTCGCTCTTATAATCGCGCAGGAAGCGTACTACCTTTTTCGGGATAGTCAGCTTATCCTTTGAGCCGCTAACGATAATATAATCATCGAGCAGCAGGTGCGCTGTACCGAAAGCAAAGCAAGCAAATAATGCAACCGTTGCAAGTGTTACCGAAGCGGTATGGCTTACAGCTACAACCTCTAATGGGCGAACATCGATATATGCTGCAGGATTGCTTAAGGTGATAACAAGCATAAAGATTGCTGCACCAAGAGCAAACGCAGGAGCAAAATAACGAGCACCCTTTGACTTAAAGGTTAATGCACCACAAGCTACAGAGAGAAGCGAGAGCAGGAAGCAAAACAGAATTTTGCTTGACTTGGCCATTGTAACACCGGCAGCGGTAAACTTGCCGCCAAACGCTAAAATTGAGCCTGCTGCTACATACTCACCCGAAGCGGTGGTAATAGTTGCAAAACTTGTAAAGAACAAAAACAGAGCGGCTGCACCAAATACTATTGCCAAAATCTGGCAAGCTTTGTTGATAACCTTCATATTTCTGCCCCCTTACTTTGTTTCCTTGTGTACGGTGTGCTTCTTACAGAACCTGCAATATTTGTTCATTTCAAGTCTGTCCGGATCGTTTTTCTTGTTTTTCATTGTGTTGTAATTGCGCTGCTTACACTCTGTGCAAGCTAAAGTGATTTTAACTCTCATATCGGCACCTCCCGTTTTACGGAAAATATTTTTGCTGATTTTTCAGCAAATTTAGCCTCCCTCAGCAAGGGCGTATATCGGCGCTTACCAACATATAGAGTTGGCGGCGCGAAGCACATACAACATACGCTAAAATTGCCATTTGGTCGTTTTTTTGCGCAAAAAAAAAGACCTTCAGAGGTAAAGTTATTATAACACAACACCCCCAAAAGGTCAAGCATTTTTTGAAAAATATTAACTTTGTGTTTTAATCGATACAAAGCGTCCTCGACCCGCATCCTATTTGTGATATGCCGAGCCCTCATTAATTTTAAAGCCTCGGTAAATCTGCTCAAGCAGCATAACGCGCGCCAGCTGATGCGGAAAGGTCATTTTAGACATAGAGAGCTTTATATCAGCCCTTCTTTTTAGGCTTTCGTCAATCCCAAAGGATGAGCCTATTATAAATGTAGCATTGCCTCCAGATAGCGCAGCACTCTCAAGCGTTGCCGCTAACTCCTCGGAGGACTGTTGCTTTCCCTCGATGCACATAGCCACAACCGTGCCGCACTTCGGCAGCTGCTTTTCTATGAGCTCTGCCTCGGCTGCAAGTGCTGCTGCAATTTGCTCGGCTGACGGATTATCCGGCAGCGCCTTGGGTTGCAGTTCAACTATCTCAAGCGCACAATAGCGCGAAAGACGCTTTATATATTCATCCGCAGCTTCCCGCAGATATTTCTCTTTAAGCTTTCCGAGCGTTACAAGCTTTACCCTTATCATAAATAAATTACCTCGTTGTCCTTTGGTGCCGCAACACGCAAAAAATAGTCTTTGTTTTTGCGCGCCCCTAAATCGAGCAGCGCTGCCGACACCGCGCTGTCGGCGAGCTCCGGCTTATTATTTTGCCGACTCAAATGTCCCAAAATAAAATGGGTCGTGCCCCCCTCTAACAGCATCTTTGCCTCGGCAGCGGCATTTATATTGGACAGATGTCCGTTATTGCTCATTATTCGAAGCTTAAGCTCCGGTGTGTACGGTCCGTTTTTCAGCATATTCAAATCGTGATTTGCTTCAAGCAAAACTGCTCTGCTGCCTAAAATAGCGTTATGTACTGTATCGGTAACCATTCCAAGGTCAGTGCAAACCGATATTTTGCTGCCGTCGGGTAAAATCACGGCATATCCTCCCGAACCTGCAGCATCGTGTGGTGTCGAAAAAAAGCTTATCTGCATATTTGCCGCCTCAACACTGCCCTCAATACTGTTTACCGTCGCCTTTTCGTGAAATACTCCGTTTCTTTCCAAATATTCAAGGGTCGCGGAAGAGCCAAAAACAGGGATATCTATTTTTTTAAGCAGGGTTTTGATGCCCTTTGTATGGTCGGAATGCCCGTGGGTTACAAAGAGCGCCTGAATAGTGGATATATCTATATCATTTTTTTCAAGAGCGCGATTTAGTGCCGCAAATGAACAGCCCGCATCAATAAGTATACCGCTGCTGCCTGCCGCAATATATGTACTGTTGGCTTCAGAGCCCGAAAACAGCGGACAAAGCTTTGCCACAGTCATTCCCCCTTTCTTTTTAAAAAGGCAGGGCGTTGCCCTGCCTTTAATTAGTTAGCTTTTGCCTTTATAAAAGGCTCATTTGTATCAATTCTCTTTATATCCGCGCCAAGGGCTGAAAACTTTTCAACAATTTTTTCATATCCTCGGTCGATATACTCAATATTTTCAATTTCGGTTACTCCGTCTGCCATGAGCCCCGCAATAATCATTGCAGCGCCAGCGCGCAGGTCCACCGCCTTCACAGGAGCACCGCTTAATCTTTCAACGCCTGTTATAACTGCGGTTTTACCGTCTACCTGCACCTTTGCACCCATTAAGGTCAACTGCTCTACATATCTGTATCTGTTATCCCAAACACCCTCGTTCACAATACTTGTGCCCTCGGCTGTGGTGAGCAGAGTTGCCATTTGCGGTTGCATATCGGTTGGGAAACCGGGATGCGGCATTGTTTTAACATTGCACTTTTTAAGCCTGCCCTTTACATACACGCGCACCTCTTCATCGCCCTGCTCGATAACAGCTCCCGTTTCGGCGAGCTTCGCAAGTATAGATTCAAGATGCTTCGGAATAACATCGGTTATAGTTACATCGCCGCGGGTAGCAGCAGCTGCAACTAAATATGTTCCCGCCTCAATCTGATCGGGTATAACGGTATAGGTTGTGCCGCTGAGCACCTCTACACCGCGGATTTTAATTACATTTGTACCGGCACCCATAATGTTAGCGCCCATGGAGTTCAAGAAGTTTGCAAGGTCAACAATATGCGGCTCGCGGGCTGCATTCTCAATGACCGTTGTGCCGCGCGCCTTAACGGCTGCAAGCATTATATTAATGGTTGCACCTACCGATACAACATCAAGGTACACCGAGCCGCCGCCAAGCTTTTGGCAACGCGCCTCTACCATTCCGTTTTCAATTGTTACTTTAGCACCAAGCGCTTCAAAGCCCTTTATATGCTGGTCAATGGGGCGAACGCCAAAATCACAGCCTCCGGGAGGGGCTACACGCGCGCGCTTCATGCGACCGAGCAGCGCACCGAGGAAATAACTTGAGGCGCGCATATTCTTTGCCATTTCCTTGGAAACGATAAAGCAATTTACGGGGGTAGGGTCGATACGAACGGTGTTGGAATCGATATACTCAACCTCTGCGCCGAGGGCTGCGAGGCAAGAGCATATAGCGCTTACATCGGATATTTCGGGCAGGTTCTCTATTATGCAGGGACTATCCGCCAGCAGAACTGCAGGAAGCACAGCGACTGCCGCGTTTTTAGCTCCGCTTATTCTCACTTTTCCGCGCAGCCTTTTGCCGCCCGAAATTACAAACTTCTCCAAAAAAGGCACTCCTTAACTTTAAAATTCCGTTAGCTTGCTTTTTTGCCGCTTTGTGTCGAAAGTCGCCGACAGCAAAACATTTACTACTATATTATAACCATAAACCGCTATATTGTCAATTTAAATTTAAAAAACACAATATTTTGGGGCTCTTGATATATGTATATATAAATATTTAATTTTTTATAAAATAATGCTTCTTTTTTTAGGATTTATTTGGTATAATAAAACTATCTATGGATTAACTACAAATGTTTTGGGAGTACTGAAATGGAAATTACCGTTAAAGGTCTTAAAATAAACTATAAAACCGACGGCTGCGGCAGCGATGTTTTACTGCTGCACGGCTGGGGCTCTTCGAGCGATGTATATAAGGGCATTATCGGAAGCCTTGGCTCTGTTTGCCGTTTCACCGCGCTTGATTTTCCGGGCTGCGGAAAAAGCGAAATAATGAGCACACCCTGGGATATAAAGGATTACGCCGATTTCGTTCTTGAATTTATAGAAAAAACAGGACTGCAAAATCCTATACTCGTAGGACACTCGCACGGCGGCAGAGTTTGTATGTACCTCGCAGGCAACGGGTTGTTAAATCCCTCTAAAATAGTTTTGCTCGATGCAGCGGGTCTTATACCTAAAAAATCAGCAAAGCAAAAGCTTCGCGCAAAAAGCTTTAAGGCTATAAAAGCAATTTTAACCTTACCCGTTGTTAAAAATTACAGCGGCGCTCTTTTGGATAAAGCCCGCGCACACTACGGCTCGGCCGATTATAACGCTGCGCCGCCCGTGCTTCGTCAAACGCTTGTTAAGCTGGTAAATACCGACCTGCGCGATATTCTGCCTAATATAAAGGCCTCTACCCTGCTGATTTGGGGCGAAAACGACACAGCAACACCGCTCGCCGACGCAAAAACCATAGAAAGTCTTATTCCCGACGCAGGACTTTGCGTTATAAAGGGCACAGGGCACTTCTCGTTCTGCGAAAGACCGCGCGAAGCGCACGCTAT
This sequence comes from Acutalibacteraceae bacterium, assembly GCA_045647785.1. Lineage (GTDB taxonomy): Bacteria > Bacillota > Clostridia > Oscillospirales > Acutalibacteraceae > SIG565. The sequence continues at coordinate 5,095 of JAZRMU010000055.1, read as the reverse complement.
TCTACACAGCTTTTTAGGAGGAAATTAAAATGATATTGGCACTTTGTATACTTGCCGCCGTTTCTGCGCTTTTCTCTGCAGTTTTGCAGTTTCAGATGCTTCAGCAGAACTCTTATTTCATTTCACGATACTACAAATGGGTGAAGGAAAGCTATTTTGAAAATCTCATTCTTTTAACTCTCGTATTTTGTGCAGTATCGGTTTGCTACACCTTTAACCCCGCGATTTCGGTGGCGCTTCTTTCGCTGTTTGCTGCTTGGCAGATTATTTCCTGCATCAAAAACCATAAAAAATCCATCAAAAAGCTTGTTTTCACTTCGCGCGTTATAAGACTGTACTGTGTTTTAGCCGCAATACTTATACTGCTTATCGCGTTCACCGTGCTATCGACCTCGGTAACACAGGGTGTGGCACTTTGCGTATTGCTTTTCTTTAGCATATTCTCCCCCGCAATCACCATTGTTAGTGCCGCTATTGCAAGGCCTATTGAAACAGCCTTTGCAAACTACTATATAAACGATGCTAAAAAAATTATCAAAAACGCTAAAGGCTTGCGCGTTATAGGCGTTACGGGCAGCTACGGAAAAACAGGCACTAAATTTATTCTTTCCCGCATTCTTTCGGAAAAATACAATGTGTTGGCAACACCCTTGAGCTACAATACACCTATGGGTGTTGTGCGCACCATCAGAGAAAAGCTGCGTGGCGGCACACAGATTTTCATTTGCGAAATGGGCGCTAAAAATATTGGCGATATTAAGGAGATCTGCGATATTGTTAACCCCGATATGGGAATTATTTCATCGGTTGGCGCGCAGCATCTCGAAACCTTTAAGACGGTAGACAATGTCTTTAAGACAAAGTTCGAGCTTTATGATGCTTGCCATAAGAAAGGCGGTAACGTATTCGTTAATTTATCAAGTAATGGCATTGCCGAGCGTCTGTACGAGCACAAATGCTCCACCTACGGACTAACCGACGGCGATTTCACCGCTAAAGATATTACCTATTCGCCCAGTGGTGCGAGCTTTAAAATTGTAGGCGGAGGTTATGATTTCCCCGTTACAACAAAGCTTCTTGGAAAACACAATGTAATTAATATAACAGGCGCGGCAGCGTTGGCGCTATCCCTGGGTCTTACCCCCGAGGATATTCAATTTGCCGTATCACGGCTTGAGCCAACCGAGCACCGTTTAGAGCTTAAAAAATATGTTCTCGGCTCACTCTGCCTTGATGACGCATACAACGCAAATCCCGAGGGCTGCATTGAGGCTATACAGGTGCTTTCCTCCTTCAAGGGCATGAAAAAGGTAGTTATCACACCCGGACTTGTAGAGCTTGGCGATAAGGAATACGACTTTAACTATAAGCTCGGCCTTGCAGCAACAAAAATTGCCGATGCCATTATTTTAGTTGGCAAGCGGCGCGCAAAGCCTATGCTCGACGCTATTGCTACCACCGATTATCCAAGCGATAAGGTATTTACCGTTTCCTCCTTCGGTGAGGCTATGGAGGTTTACACCACCTTCGCCGATGAAAACACGGTTGTTTTACTCGAAAACGATCTGCCTGATAACTATTTAAAATAATTTCTTTGGAGCTGATTATTATGAAAACAAATTTAGCTGTAATTTTTGGTTGCCGCTCGGTTGAGCACGAGGTATCTATTATCTCTGCCGTTCAGGCTATGCACTCGGTAGACCCTGATAAGTACAACATCATTCCGCTTTATGTTACCAAAACCGGAGAGGTTTACACCGGAGATAAAATGACCGAGGTTGAGCCCTTTAAGAACATTCCGGCACTTCTCGCCGCTTCGCACCCCGTTAGCCTTGTGCGCGAGGGCGAGCGCGTGCTGGTTAAATTCCTTGATAATAAGCTGTTCCGTAAAAACGGCGATATCCAGCTCGATGTTGCTTTGCCTGTTATTCACGGCACCAACTGCGAGGACGGCACCGTTGCAGGCTTGCTCGAATTTTTAGGGCTACCCTATGTCGGCTGCGATGTGCTTTCGGCTGCAGTTGGTATGGATAAGACTGTTTTTAAGGATGTACTTAAAAATGCAGGTCTGCCTGTACTCGACTGCGTTAAATTTTCTGCTCGCGAATATGCTGCAGCGCGCGAGTCGATTCTTGCTGAAATCATAGAAAAATGTGGTCTGCCCGCTATTGTGAAGCCTGTAAATTTAGGCTCAAGCATCGGCATCAGCAAGGCCGACACCAAAGAGGAGTTGGCTGATGCTATTGATTTGGCTGTTTCTTTTTCGGATAAGGTGCTGGCTGAAAAAGCTATATCTAATCTGCGCGAAATTAATTGCTCGGTGCTAGGCGACAGCGATAATGCTCCCGCCTCGGTTTGCGAGGAGCCCTTTATGCACGATAAGATTTTGTCCTACGAAGATAAATATATGGGCAACAGCGGTTCAAAGGGTATGGCCTCTCTCGGAAGGCAGCTACCCGCCAACATTCCCGAGGAGTTATCGGATAAAATTCGTGCTCTCTCGGTTGATATCTTCAAAGCAATAGGTGCCAGCGGTGTCGTTAGAATTGACTATTTGTTAAATAGCGAAACCGGTGAGGTTTTTGCAAACGAAATCAACACCGTGCCCGGCTCGCTCTCCTTCTATTTGTGGGAGGCTACAGGCATCAAGTACCCCGAGCTTATCGACCGACTTATCGAGCTTGCCTTCCGCAGACAGCGCAACCGCGACAACCTCACATTCACAATAAATACTAATATTCTCTCGGGCGTATCCTTTGGCGCCAAGGGAGCAAAGGGAAGTAAATTTTAATGACAAACCTTTTAATCAAACTTTTCGTTAAAGACAGCCGCAACATAGCCGACCCCGCCGTGCGCGAGCGCTACGGGGTATGTGCAAGCGCTACGGGAATTACCGCCAATATTGTTTTATCGCTCATAAAAATGCTAGCAGGTATGCTCTCGGGCAGTATTTCCATAATCGCTGACGGACTTAATAATCTTACTGATATGGGCTCGTCGGTTATAACTATGATAGGCTTTAAAATGTCGGGCAAGCCCGCCGATAAGGACCACCCTTACGGGCACGGAAGAATGGAATATCTTTCGGCGTTTATCGTTTCGGTTATTATTCTTTTTGTCGGAATCGAGCTTCTTCGCGATTCCTTCGCGGCGCTGACAGGCGGAGCACCGCAGCCCGTATACCCCACCGTTTCGGTTATCATCCTTGCAATTTCGGTTATCATCAAGCTGTGGCTTTTTTTCTTCAATAAAAAAATCGGCAAAACTATTTCGGCTGCATCTCTGGTGGCTACCGCACAGGACAGCCTTAATGACTGCATCGCCACATCGGCAATTCTCTGCTCGGTTATTATATCTCGAATAATCTCTCTACCCTTTAATCTCGATGCGATTATGGGAATCGGCGTGGCATTGTTTATCCTCTATTCGGGGCTAACGCTGGCTAAAGACACCATTGATATTATCCTCGGTGTGCCACCCGAAAGCGAGCTTATCGAGAATATTGAAAGCATTATAACCTCCTTTGAGGACTTTATAGGAGTTCACGATTTAATCGTGCACAATTATGGACCCGGCCGCGAATTCGCTTCGGTGCATGTAGAGGTGCCACAGAATGTCGATATAGTTAAGTGCCATGAAAAAATTGATATTTGCGAAAAGCTTATCAAGGAAAAGCTTGGCGTTGAGCTGGTTATTCACATGGACCCCGTTGAAACAGATAACGAGGAAATTAATACTGCCAAATCAGTAATTCTTAATAAGCTAAAATCTATTCATCCACATCTCACACTTCACGATTTCAGAATGACCCCGAAAAGCGATAGCCGCACAAACTTCATTTTCGATGTAGTAATCCCTGCGGGATTTACGGTGTCGCAAAATGAGCTTCGTCAAAAAATCGATGATGCAGTTAAAGAATTAGACCCTACATACTACACCGTGGTTACCTTCGATAACGATTTTACAGGTAGGTAATTTATATTTAATCATAGCCACTAGTAAACTAGTGGTATACACAGCCCTATAAGGCGCGCCTACTATCTAGGTCCATAAAAAGGACCTCGAAAGTTTGGCAACACATCACCATCTCGGGCAGCCGCTCACGCGCGGCTGCCTTTTTTGCCCGCTTTCTCTTGTCCCCCCTAAACGGGTCTATGTATTCTTTTATACTCATTTGTTCTGCTGCAAAATCTTCTTCTAACTGATTTCTTATATATTCAGCAATCACCTTTTTATTTCGACCGGCTGTATCTACACATTTCGAGTGCGCTAAACTATTTGTACTAATTTCTTCTTTTTTCATCAATAAATCCTCCGTTTGTGTTTTTAGTTTGACTGGCAGGTCTTAACTATCTTAACACAACGGAGGATTTTGTTCACCGGTTAACCTCTTTTGAACCACGCGACTATCGCGTAGTTTTCGTTATACAAAAATCCCGTGCTCTAGAGAGCACGGGATTTTACTTTAATTATTGAGCGTCATCTTCTTTTCGACGAGCTTTAATATAAATTACGATTATGACACCTGCGCCAAGGATAAGAACCAACAGAATTGCCACTACCGCAATTATTATAACAAGTGTTAAATCGAGCTGCGAAACAAACTCCATTATGCCGCCACTATGCTGACTGTCTGCGGGCGGGTCAATAAGACCGCCAACATTATCACCAGGCTCTGTGGGCGGAGTATCAGGACCACCGTCAAGATAACCGAACTTGAGATTATAGGTCTCGGCAAACTTTTCGGCAGTTGAGCCTGTATTACCATACAGTACGAAATCTGCCCTTACACGCGGAATAGAATTGGGCTTTAATACGCAAGAGTCGTTAAGAACTGTGATAGAATTAAGACTCTTAATTCCCTTGAACGCACTCTGACCAACCGCCGCAATGCTTTCAGGCAACACTAAATCGCCGGCAAGTCCTGTGCCTTCGAACGCACTGTCGCCAATACTTACCACTGTGCCGAAGTCGATAAGTGTGAGGGATTTAGCATTATAGAATGCCTTTGCACCAATTTCGGTTATTCCCTCGCTTATAACAACTGCGTATACCGAGGTGGCTTCAGCGCCCTGCTCGAATATTCCTTCGCCGA
>JAZRMU010000054.1:0-11395 GCA_045647785.1 Acutalibacteraceae bacterium | reverse complement strand
GTTACCATTAACATAAAACAATGCCGAGGAACGATATTGTGGGATTATAAAATAAAAAGTACCTAAAAATGCAGCGCCGCCGCCAATAACAGCAGCCAGAACTACAGCCCAAAATTTGCGCAAAACAGCATTAAATAAACGACGAAGATCGATAGTATCCTCATTGTTCACAACAGACTTTTGATTAGAATTCATATCACACTTACTCCTAGAGGCAATTTTGCCCTAATTATCACATAAATTTACTACTCTAATTTACCATAAAATTTTACGAAAGTCAACCCGAAAATTGGAATTATTTAATTAATATATTGAGAACAGAGCCATTTCCGTACGAAACAGCTTGAAAAATATGTTGCGGTATCGAAAAATCTGCTGACCTACCCATTCCCTTAATTTCAGTATAAACATATTCATGCTGATGACCTGTGAAAATTCCGCGAATTATATCAGCATTTTCAGTAATAAGTTTATATACCGCATCGGTAACGGGATTGCTTCCCTTATTTCTGCAGCAAAAACTCGCTTGAGAGAGCTTAAAATTCGGCAATAACAGACCTCTTAAAACCTCGTCGGTGCCATTAAATAACGGAACATGTGCAAATAGAAGCACCGGCATTTTTTCATTGCGAGCAATTTCTAAATCGCGTGCTAATTTTTTATCCGCCTGTGGGTCGGCAAACGCACCTGTGGAGTTATCGAATAACATTATTTTAACAGGATTTTTACCGAATGAATTATAGACGTTTTCGCTATGATAACAAACATCATTAGGCCAAAATTTTTGTAAACACGTTTTGTTTTCGGCAGAGGATTTATTATCCGGAATCAAGCCCTCCATTTGTCTTGTGGGCTCATGGTTTCCGAGAGTAGCGACAACCTTCGGGAGCTTATTATATTTCTCTGCTTCAATATCATAATTCCAAAAGCCTAAACGCTGCGATAACTGCAGACAGCCTTTGGAGTAATAATCCATGGTATCTCCTGTCAAAACTATTTTATCGCTAAAACTCGCGTATTCCATAGCTCTTAAAAAATTTGGCACACTTTGCCCGTCGCAGCACCAAATTCGTTTTTCATATGTGCTCATAACCGAAGGATTAGCCTCAGTAATATCTCGTTGGTTTATATAGTTAAGATGTGCATCTGTAATGAGAGAAATAGCAGTTGTTTCACCATTTTTATACCAGCCAATTTCTTGCTCTGCGACTTGCAAATCGTTTGATATAGTACGAATCTTAAAGCCCTCTATATTTTTAGCAGTAAAAATATGGCGTTTTTTAATTGAAGCACTTTTTTTATTGTAGATTTCTTTTCTCTTGTTTTTACAATAATCAATTATCTCATCTACTTGAACTGTTTTATAATTACATTTAATTGCCTCGTTGTAAACACTGGTTTGCAGATAATCGGAATAAATTACCTTTTCTTCTCCTGCCTCTAAAAACCTAATAAATAGTTGAGCTCCATAAAAACTGCAATAGTTTTCCTTTTTAATTGCTGAAGTTGCAAAATAAAAATCATTTTCACCCGTTTTTTCAAGGTGATACACTTCCGGAACTGCCATAACAGCACTATCATTATATGTATATTCTCCGTTTTCTCGGCGACAATTAGCATAGCCTCTGATTTTATAACCATCATTGCTATAAATAGGCTCCCCATAAAGCAAATCCTTGCCGTGGGATAGCTCAAGCGGTAAAACTAAAGCACCGATCTCTAGTATGTTACCTCTTTCAGCAACAAAAGATAATGCTTTTTTGGATATCTCCGCATTAAACCTTATAGAAACCGCATCTTTCGTTAGGTTTATCTCGGTTTTAGTGAAATTAAAATTAGAAAGCGAAATATCCTCTAAAAACAAATGCTCCAATTTAAGTCTCCTAGTTCCAACCCTCAAATTCCCAAATATCTTCTACCTCATTATCCTTACCGTAGAATATATCTGTATCATCCAAATTATCGATATTGATATCGCTACCGCTATCCTTTGAATCTTTTTCTTTAAATAAGAAGAAAGCTCCAACTCCTATTGCCACTGCTGCCAAAAGCGCAACAATAGCTATAATAATGTTTTTCTTATTCATAATATCGCTCCTATAGTTTATAATTTGAAAATTAATATTTTAATACTAAAATTATTATAACATAGAGAAATTTCATTGTCTATATCAAAAACAACTTTACTTATAAAAAATACTTTCAACCGTGATTAGGTTTGATTTTCACTTGAAAATACCACCAAATTATGTTAAAATTTTAGGCGATGGCGCTCACACTCGGGCTGAAAAGATTCTGATTGAAAGTTTACCAATAGGGCTTAAAATTGCAACAGAATTAATACTTGATTTTTTTAATTAGAGGTTAAGAAATGCAAATTAAATGCACCTGCCGATATTGCGGCGAAGTTAATAAATTCAATTTTTCCGGTAATTGCAAATATTGCTATCAGGAGCTGGTCGACAAAAGCGCTCTTAAAAAAAGCAATTCTGAAACTATTATATATGAAGACTCCGAGCACTTGCTAACCGGGGATAAGGATTTTATCATAAAGCGTATTATAAAAGCGCTTGAAAGCCGCAAGGACTTTGTACGAAGCGATAGCGCAATTATCACTTGCGATAAATTCGGTAAACTCAAGTCCACTATGGCCAGTGAAAAAATGGGTTTTGTGCTTGGCGAAATTTATGAAAAGGATTCAAAAACCTATATTCGCCTTAAAACGGTTATTGATAAAAAAGCACAGCTTTCCCCTATCAAATCACTTTTGCCACCGGCTTTGATAGCCGTTTTAGGCATTGTATATTTAATTATCAAAAAGGTTTTCTTTAAACTGCTGACTGTTGATATATTTATTTTCTTGATTCTAGCCTTTATTTCAGCAATAAAATTTTTAAATTACAGCAGTTCAACAAATAAAACGCTTGAAAATCTTAAGGTTGCGAAGAGCGAAACTCTGCGAATTGTAAAATCAGCGGAGTGAGATTATTAATAGAAAGAGGTATTATTATGAAATACGTTAAACAATCAGATGCATCAAAGGGTTTTCCCTTTATCGCTTTTATTCCCGAAAATACCAGCGCAAATCCGGCAATTCTTTTTCAATTGCACGGAGCCGGTGAGCGCGGAAAAGGAGGAGAGCAATTAGAGAAAGTTTTGTATCACGGTTTTACAAAAATTGTAACTGACGAAAACCTGAAAGACTGTATTCTAATTTGCCCACAATGTCCTCCTGAAACCTTCTGGGCAGCAAAAATTGAAAGTATTAAAAGTTTCATTGACCAAATGATTGAAGACTTTTCAGCTGATAAAAACCGTATTTATCTGGCAGGTCTCAGCATGGGGGGCTTCGGTACTTGGTATTCTGCGATGGCATACCCGAATATGTTTGCAGCAATAGTCCCTTGCTGCGGCGGCGGAATGGATTGGAATGCAGAAGTACTCAAAATGCCTATCTGGACCTTCCACGGTCTTGCCGATACAGTAGTTTCACCTGAATATACAAAGCTTATGATCACTGCCCTTGAAGGAAGAAATCCAAATTTCAAATACACCCTTTATGATGGCGTAGGCCATAACTCTTGGGAAAACGCTTTTTGTGTAGAAACACTTGAGTGGATTTTATCACAGCACAAATAAACGGTTAGAATAAAAGCTTGACTTATTGTCAAGCTTTTATTTTTCTCTTAAAAATTCATTTAAATAGTTAAGTGTTTTCTTTTTATCTGCCGACCACATAGGTGCTATCAAATCTTTTTTAGCTCCGTCCCCCGTTATTCTATGAACCACAATACCCGCAGGCAAAACTGAAATGCAATTTTTTAATATTTTTGCATACTCTTCCATTTCAAGCGGTTTCACATTTCCGCATTTGTGTTCCTCTGCAAGTCTTGTATTTTTAAGTATATGCAATAGATGGAATTTAACTCCGTCAGTACCACAGTTAACTGCGAATTCAGTAGTTAGAACTGCATTATCAGCAGGCAAACCAATAATAATATGTGTGATAACCTCAAGACCTGCCTGTTTCAACCGAGCTACAGCGGATTTATAAACCTCGCTTTTATAACCGCGATTTATATATTCAGCAACATAATCGTTCATCGTTTGAAGCCCTAACTCAATAGCTACAGGCTTAATTTTATTTAATTCTTTCAAAAGTTCTATAGTGCTGTCCGGTAGGCAATCGGGTCTGGTCGCAATATTAAGCCCTACTATATAATCAGGAGCTATTGCATCATAAAATAGACTTTTTAAATGTTCATACGGCGCGTATGTATTCGTAAACGACTGAAAATAGGCTATATATTTACCGTCTTTAATCTTGTTCGCTACACGCAGCATAGCTCTTTCCAGCTGTTCTTTAACACTACCCGAGCGTTCAGCGAATTCGCCGCTACCAAGCTGTGAGCAAAAAATACAGCCACCGGTGGAAATACTGCCATCACGATTAGGGCAGGTAAATCCCCCATCAATAGAAAGCTTGTAAACTTTACAACCAAATTTTTCTTTATAATAATCATTAGCGGTTTTATACATAGAATCACCAATGCAATTATAATATGAAAAAACTTTAAAATCAATATAATGTTCTGTAATCTATGCTTTTTGAAACGCTAGTTTAAACATAATTTTTCATTGACTAAAATATAGAAATGTGTTAAACTTTCATCAAAGATATTTATGAGGTGATATTATGCAATTCCCTAAAAATTTTATCAGAGCGACTGAAAAATTCACAACCTTTGAAGAATATGTTCCGGCGCCTTATTTCAGAAAAAAATTCACAACTAAAAAAGCCGTTAAAAATGCTGAAATTTTAATAACCGCACTTGGCCATTATGAAATTTACATCAACGGAAATAACTTTACAAAAGGTTTGTTAGCGCCTTATAGAAGTGCACCTACCGATTATGTATTTTACGATAAATACAACATTACAGAGCTGATAAACGAGGGCGACAATGCCCTTGGATTATTGCTTGGAAACGGTATGCAAAACTTTTTAGGTGCTTATATTTGGGATTTTGATAAAGCAATTTGGCGTGGAGCGCCGCAGGTTGCATTTTCCTTGAGCATTGAATATGCAGATGGAACTAGCGAGAATATTGTTTCTGATACTACTGTTAAAACTGCTGCTTCTCCAATCTTATTTGACGATGTTATTATGGGCGAATATTACGATGCCGCAAAGGAAATCCCCGGCTGGAATTTACCCCAATTTGATGATAGCGATTGGGGTTATGCTATCCCCGCCCCTACACCCACGGGAGAAGCAAAGCTATGCGAAGCCTCACCCATAAAAATCAGAAATAAAATAGAGCCTGTATCTATTACCGAAATCGACGGAAACTTTGTTTATGATTTCGGTGTGAATTCTGCGGGACTTTGCGAAATTAATGTTAACGGAGCAAAGGGCCAAAAAATCACATTTAAATATTTTGAAACATTATATGAAGGTAAACCGCATTATGATAACATCCGTTTTAGCTTCAATAAAAGTCCAAACAATCATTTCCAAGAAGACATTTTATATTGTTCTGGCAACGGCAAAGATACATATATGCCCCACTTTACATATCACGGCTTCCGTTATGTAGAGGTAATAGGTTTAACAAAGGAGCAGGCAACCAAGGAGCTACTCACCTACTATGAAATGAGTTCCTCTTTTGACCATATAGGTGAATTTAAGTGCGACAATGAAATTATAAACACCATTCAAGAAATGGTTGTCCGCACCGACCTTGCGAATTTCTATTATTTCCCCACCGACTGCCCGCAACGCGAAAAACACGGCTGGACAGGCGATGCATCTCTTTCAGCTGAACAAATTTTATATAATTTCGATGCTTTCAAAGACTATCGTGAGTGGCTTGGAAATATTTATAAATCCATAAATGAAAACGGACAGTTACCAGGAATTGTTCCATCAGGCGGTTGGGGCTATTTTGCCGGCGACGGAAACCCTTATGGACCTGCGTGGGACGGTATAGTTATCAACCTACCGTACTATTTATATAAATTCTATGGTGATAAGGGCATTTTAGAAGACGCTATCTCCCCTATTATGAGATATTTAACAAGCTGCTATCTCGCCATAGGTGAAGATGATATAATTCATTTCGGTTTGGGAGATTGGTGCGTTCCTAACAGAGATGCTGGTGCAGAACATGAAACACGCCCATTTATTACCACAATGATTTTATCGCTTCTAGCAAAAAGGGCGGCTGAAATATTTGATATATTAGGACTTTCAGCGCAAAAAGAATATGCCTTGACTATTTCTCGCCGCGCACGCGAGGGGGCACGCAAGGCTTACATTAACACCGATACCTGCTCGACCATTTATGATAAGCAGGCCTGTCAGGCAATGGCAATTTATTGTGATATTTATAACGAGGACGAAAAGCCGAAGGCTATCAAAAACCTTGTAAAGCTTATTAACGATAATGAAGGTAACGTAGACGTTGGTATGTTTGGCTCCCGTGTGATTTATAGGGTTTTATCTGAAAACGGATATTACGATTTAGCCTTTAATATGGTAACTAAACCCGAACACCCATCCTTTGCCTGGGCTATCGGCATTGGGCTTACAACATTACCCGAACAATTCATTATACCCGGCTTCCGACCGATGACCTCTCTTAACCACCACTGTTTCGGCGATATTTCAGGTTGGTTTTATAATTGCCTTGCAGGTATTAAATTCAATCCTACCGCTCAAGATATCAGAAACATTGATCTTGCTCCGTGCTTTGTAGAAAAACTAAACTTTGTAGAGGCTACACACACTAGCCCCACCGGCGAGTTCAAGGTGAGATGGGAAAGAAAAGAAAATGATATTTTAATAGATATCGCATTCACCGGTGATTTTTACGGCACCGTTAAATTACCGAAAGGATATACTTTTGAAAACGGTAACACCGAAGCAGAACTTAAATGCGGAGTGTATAAATCAATAAGATCCAAATAAATACAGGAGATGTCAATATGACCGAAAGTACAAAAGAAATTTTTGAAAAATACCAAGTTAGAAAAACAAAGAAGCAGAAAACCGCTTTCATCGAATATGTGAAACAAACTGCAGAGCGCTATGGATATGATTTTAAGGTTGAAAAAGGTAGCTTCGGTGCAAGAAATGTTATCATCGGTGATGTAGAAAATGCAAAAGTTCTTTACACCGCCCATTACGACACCTGCGCTCGACTACCCTTTCCAAACTTTATAACTCCAAAAAACTTTTTGGTTTATCTTCTATATCAGTTTTTGATTGTGGGAATTTTCTTTATCTTCGAATTCGTAATCGGGTTTTTATTAGGTTTTACATTATGTTTCCTTCCTATCAATGTAGATATAGTACCATTGATAATATATTTCTTATCAATGGTTATTTACTTAATTTTGATTTATTTATTATTGGGCGGACCTGCTAACAAACACACCGCAAACGATAACACATCCGGTGTTACAACAATACTTGATATAATGAAGGAACTTCCGCAAGACCAAAAACAAAAAGTAGCTTTTGTTTTATTCGACCTTGAAGAAGTGGGACTTTTCGGTTCTTCATCGTTTGCTTCAAAACATAAAACAATAAAGAAAAACACCCTTGTTATCAACTTCGACTGTGTATCCGACGGAGAGACAATATTATTTGCACTTAAAAAAACAACAAAAAAATATGCAGAACTTTTAGAGAAGGCTTTTGTATCCACCCCTGAAGTTATTGTAGATATAGCTAAAAATGCTTTCTATCCTTCTGATAACGCCTCTTTCAAGGGCGGAATCGGTGTTGCTGCATTAAAAAAATCAAAACGCTTCGGCATTCTATATATGGATAGAATACATACAAAAAAAGATGTAATTTATCGCGAAGAAAACATCCAATTTCTAACAAACGGCGCAATAAAGCTTGCCCAAATGCTATGATGCAAAGTTTTCGAGAAATGTCGAATGAAGTATGTAACCACTATTTAAAAATAAATTATAAAAAAGCACTGTAAAGGCAACTTTTCATAAAGATGTTTAAAACCTCGATGAAAATCATCGAGGTTTTAATTTTATTTTAGCAGATAAGAGAACCGGCATCACATTTGTAAGTACAAATATTAGTGTATAGCCCAACCCCTTGTTGTATTTAGAAGCTAATCTTTATTTTCTGTTTTTTTATAAACATGATTTTCAACATATATCATCATTTGATTATTAAAAACAGCATAAAATAAAGTTGTCAATATTCCACTGACTGCACCGAGAAGGTAATGTTCCACGTTTTGTAATTTTAGTGCTATGTATATCACACACAAAATAACAAAACCGATAATAAAGTTGGGTATATGTTCTTTTATCCATTTCTTTTTATAGAACGCGATTTTCTCTTTTAATGTAAAAGAACTATTGTCTAAAGCTTTCAAAAGATTATTGTCGGCCACTTGTTTATATTCATCGTCATTTATTTTTTCGCCGACAAAAAGTTCGTTTAATGTGATACCTATTATTTTACATAAATCTTGCATAATTGAAACATCAGGAAGATTCAAGCCGCGCTCCCATTTTGAAACAGCGTTTTTACTTATGTTTAATTGTTCTGCTAACTGTTCTTGTGTTAAATTTTGCTTTTTCCTGTTTTCGGAAATAAATTTTCCTATTTTTATTTGGTCCATAAATAATCACTCCTCAACAAAGATAATATCATAAATATCTATTTAAATACACACACCGCTGGTTTATTGGATGAAAATAATACTATTTTCTGTTACAAACTATAGCCGTTATTGTGCTTTTTTCCTTGTTAATCAGTCAATCCAAAATCCTTTTTAATAAGTATAACACAAAATCAGCATAAGAACAATTCTTACGCTGATTTTTAACATTCTTGTGAAAAATGGTGCCTTTTTTATAATACCCGTTAAAATAATGTCTTTAGCCAATAAACCAACCCATACACCACGCCATAAACAATCCGGCCCTGCGGTTTTGAATATTTTTGCGCCCATGCCGAGGATGAAGCCCTCTGCTGTTGATATAGGACACATTAAAAATATTTACATTAAAAAGGCAGTGAGAATTTTCTCACTGCCTTAAATCAAAGGAATTTTCAAAATATAACAGTAATTGTTGTGCTTTTGCCAACTTCGCTTTCAAGAGTTATCTTGCCACCATGATATTGAACAGCATGTTTTACGATAGAAAGTCCAAGTCCGGTACCGCCAGTTTCTTTTGAATGACTCTTATCAACTCGATAAAATCTCTCAAAGATACGGCTTTGATGCTCGGGCGCAATGCCAATACCGGTGTCTTTTACAGTTACAACTGCACGACCGTTATCTTTACCGATATTAATTATCACCTTACCATCATCAACATTATAACGGATAGCATTATCACACAGGTTATAAATGATTTCGTAAATATAACGGCGCACACCATATATATTGCAGGATTCTCCCTCGATGTTGAGTTCTACGTTTCTCTTTGCCGCCGATACGGTAAGCACCTCAACTACCTCTTTTGCAATCTCTGTAAGTTCAACAGTTTCGGTTGCAGGTTCGTGATTTTCATCAAGTTGAGAAAGGCGGATAATATCATCGATAAGCGATACAAGTCTTGTGGCTTCCTTACGGATAGTGCCCACAAATCTACCTGTATCTTCAGGTTTAACAAGTCCGTTTTCAAGAAGTTCAGCACTTCCAATAATAGACTGAAGCGGTGTTTTCAGTTCATGGGTAACATTTGCTGTAAACTCCTGACGGTTACGCTCCGCAAAAGCGCGATCGCTAATATCAAACACAAGAATAACCGCTCCGAGAACCTTTCCGTCCGACTTAATAGAATTGACAGTAAACTGATATTCGTTACCGTTTCTTTCCGCGGTGTACTCGCTATGATTACCGTCCAAAGCGGTCCAAATTGCTTTACTCATTTTGCTTGTACGGTCAACAAGCAAAAAATCTCTGCCTTTAACATCCGTTTTAACAGCGAATATCTTCTTCGCCGCCGCATTCATAATAAGTACCATACCGTGTTCATCGAGGAGTACAAGACCTTCGTTCATGGATGAAACGATCTGCTCGAACTCGTCAGACTTACGGCGCAAAGTTTCCATTTGCGTTTTAATTTGCTTATGCTGTCTATGAACCTTATTGAGTATGGGAGTTAACTCCTCATAAGTATTGTTGTGAGTTGGATGCTCCAAGTCAAGCTGCATTAACGGTTCGGTAACCTTCTTTGCCATAGCGTGAGAAAGTATACCGGCAACTACCGCTGCAATTAAAATAATCGCAGTGATTGTAGGCAGCATACCTAGAACAAGAGCGCCAACGGTAAGCTGACTTACCGATATACGGAGCACATCGCCATTTTCAAGGCGAACAGCTTCATAAAAAGTCTTTTCGGTTAGGGTTGAAGAATTTCGAGCGCTGCTGCCGGTGCCATCCTTAAATGCTTCGGCAATTTCTTCACGGTCGAAGTGATTCTCCATCTCGCTGACATTAGCCTGTGTATCGTAAAGCACGGTGCCATCGGCATCTACCACGGTAAACCGAAATACCGTTGAGTTGAAATTCTCAAAATATTCAACTCCTACTTCGTTGACTGTGTCGGCAACAAGGGACAACTCCGCCTTTAACTGCTTTACTTGAGAATCATTAAAATAGTCATATAAAAAGCTTGTGGCGATGCCGATACTCGCAAGAAGCACCACAAACGCTACCGAGAATATGGAGTGAAATATCTTTTTTGTCATACATCTCCCTCCAATCTGTATCCAACGCCGATTACCGTCTTAATCTGACCGCCGGCGTTGCCAAGTTTTTGGCGAAGGGTTTTAATGTGCATATCTACGGTACGGGTTTCACCGACGTAGTCCATACCCCAAATCTCGCTCATCAGTTTATCTCTTGAAAATACCATATTCGGATTCTGCATAAATAGCTTGAGCATTTCAAATTCTTTGTGAGTCAGTTCAATCTTCTCGCCGTCTGAAATAACCTTATGTTCAGTTTCTTTTAATATGATATTGCCTACTGTAATATCGGTGGACATTTCTTCCTTTGTTGTACGGCGAAGTACCGCTTTTACACGAGCAACCATTTCCATAACACCAAAGGGTTTTACGAGATAGTCATCAGCACCGGAATTAAGACCTCCGATCTTATCCATCTCTGTTCCCTTGGCAGTTGCCATAATTACCGGAATATCTTTATACGCTGCTTCACTACGAAGCTTAGAAAGAACCTGAAGTCCATCCATTTCCGGCATCATAATATCGAGGATAATCAGTTCCGGAATTTCGGTCTTTAAGGCTTCAAGCATAGAAACACCATCAGCAAAACCACGGGCTTCAAATCCCGTTTGCTCTAACGTATATACTTCAATTTCACGGATGGTACTGTCA
>JAZRMU010000053.1:0-15160 GCA_045647785.1 Acutalibacteraceae bacterium | reverse complement strand
AAATACCGAGAAAGCTATCAAAAGGAATCCCTTGATACAGAAAAACGCATCGAAATTTTGAAATCAAAGCTTGTCGCATTATCCGGCGGCGAAACCAAAACGGATACTAAATCCATTCTCGAAAAGTACCGAAAACTCACTACTCTAACATTTGAAATTGCCGATGAATTTATAAGTAAAATTTTCATTGGAAAGCTCGATGAGAGTGGAAAAAGAAAAATTAAAATTGAGTGGAAAATTTGAGTGTTTTCCGCAGTCAAAAAACGACAAAATATACAGAATTACTAAAAAAGTATAGTATTGGCTAACTCAGCCCACGGCGGGTTTGACCGTGGTGCAGTAGCGCCTGATGGTACTTCTGAAAAGGACATTAATTTAAAAATAGCTTCAACCCTGTCTAAACTGTTAGAAACCTCCGGAAAGCAGGTTATTATGACTCGGTCTACCGATACAGGAACCGAGGATAACTCCGCCGATGCAATCGCAAAGCGTAAGGTGAGCGATCTGCAAAACCGACTTAAGCTTATAAATACCTATGAAAATTCGGTCTTTGTCAGTATTCACTTAAACAAGTTCACAACTACCTCTGCGAAGGGAACGCAGGTTTTCTATTCTAAAAACCACCCTGAAAGCGCAAAGCTAGGGCAAAGTATACAAAGCTCTGTTGTTTCATTGCTGCAAAAGGAAAACACCCGTGTTATTAAGCAGGCAACGAGCAGTACATATTTGTTGCATAAAGCGCAAATTCCGGCGGTTATTGTTGAATGTGGCTTTTTAAGCAATAAAGAAGAACTTGAGAAACTTAAAAATGATGAATATCAAAAGCAAATGGCATTTTCCATTTATTGTGGAGTGTTAAAATATTTAGAACAGTAAAGGAAAAAATATGGCAACTAAAAGTAAAACAGCGTTTGTTTGCACCAGCTGTGGCTATCAAAGTGTTAAGTGGTCGGGCAAATGTCCGAACTGTAATGAGTGGAATACTCTAGAGGAGCAGGTGATTGCGTCTTCTTTAAAGTCGGCTTCTGCTGCGAAGACCTTGAATACCGCGGTGGCAACAAAGCTTAATGAAATATCGATCGTTGACGAGCACCGCTTTGTAACAGGTATTAAGGAGTTTGACCGTGTGCTTGGCGGAGGAATTGTTAAAGGCTCGGTTGTGCTGCTTGGTGGAGACCCCGGTATTGGTAAATCTACAATTCTATTACAGGTGTGTAAAGCTCTGCCACAGCTAAAAATTTTGTACGTTTCGGGCGAGGAATCCGCAGTGCAAATTAAACTCCGCGCAAAGCGTTTAGGCGTCGAGAGTGATAATCTGCTTATAATGGCTGATACCGATACCGAGGAGGTCTGCGAATATATACGCGCGGCAGCTCCCGATATTGTTATGATAGATTCTATTCAGACAATGCATATTACAGAGCTTTCCGCAATGTCGGGCAGTATTGTTCAGGTGCGAGAATCGGCGAAAATGCTATTGAATATTGGTAAAAGTCTCGATATACCCGTATTTATTGTTGGTCATGTTAATAAAGGCGGCGATTTGGCAGGCCCTAAAATTTTAGAACATATCGTTGATACCGTTCTTTATTTTGAGGGTGATAAAAATCAATCCTACCGCATTTTACGCGCTAATAAAAACCGTTTCGGCTCAACTAATGAAATTGGTGTGTTTGAAATGGAGGAAACAGGACTGCAGGGTGTAGAAAATCCGTCTGCTATGCTGCTTTCTGGCCGAATTAAAAATGTATCAGGCAGTACCGTAACCTGCGTTTTAGAGGGCTCACGCCCCATTCTTGCCGAAGTGCAGGGATTAGTTTCGGCGACAGGCTTTGGTAATCCACGTCGAATGGCCGCAGGCTTTGATTATAACAGAATGAACTTGTTGCTTGCTGTTCTGGAAAAGCGAGAAGGACTTTATTTTTCAAATCTTGATACATATATAAATATCATCGGTGGGTTGCGCCTAGATGAGCCGGCCGCCGATTTAGCCGCGGCAGTATCATTAGTATCTGCGCTACGCGATATTCCGTTTGATGATGAAACTATCGTCTTTGGCGAAATCGGTCTTTCGGGGGAAATTCGTTCGGTGTCGCGTGCAGCGTCGAGAATATCCGAGGCTGCTCGCCTTGGCTTTAAGCGTTGCATAATTCCTAAAAGCTGCCTTAAAAATCTGCCCGATTTTAAGGGAATAGAGGTAATCGGTGTTAAGACTCTAAAAGAGGCAATCGGTTTAATAATTTAGTAAAAAATCCCAAGCATCGCTTGGGATTTTTAAGTTAATCTTTTATTAAAATCGGTTGAAGCTGCTCGCCCTTCAAAGCAGCCTCGGCGGCTTGTGGAAGTATATCAAAATCTGCTATTAATGATGTCGGTTTACCGAATGCATCATCCTGTCCAAAGGGTACAAAATAAATATTTTTTGTGTTCATAAGCCTTCCGATATTGTTGCCGCAGGCAGAAAGTCCATCATTAGTGGCTATTGCTAATAAAAGTGGTCTACCGTTTCGTAAATGAGCCTTTGCAGCCATAGTTACAGAATTATCTGTTATGCCGTTTGCAAGCTTTGAGAGAGTATTTCCGGTGCAAGGCGCAATAATCATTAAGTCAAGTAGCTTTTTTGGACCAATTGGTTCTGCATCAACAACGGTTGTTATAATTTTTTTGTTAGTTAGCGATTCAATCTCATCGATTAATTCTTTCGCAGTGCCAAAGCGTGTATTGCTCGTATATACGATAGGGGACATAATAGGTACTATATCAACCCCACTCGAATTTAGAACTTTAAGTTGTGCTACTGCTTTTTTTATAGTGCAAAAAGAGCCGCACAGCGCAAATCCTGCAGTTATTCCTTTCATAAAAATTCACCTTTGTAGTTATTAAGTATTCCCAAAATGGTCTCGGTGAGTATTTTTGCGGCTGCTTTGGGCGAAAATTTTCCGGGCAGGCTCTGCGCGTTAATAATTGGGCAGGCAGCTTTTTCTCTTTTATCGGTTATTCCTCCCGGCAGCGATGCCAACTCTAAAAGCAATCCATCGGGCTTCAATTTTTCTAAAAACTCCTCATTTATAACTGGGAAGTTTACTGTATTAAAAACAAAGTCGAATTTATGCGCTGCTTTGTTTATCGAGGCGGTTTCTATAGGATTCATCCCAAAGGAATATATGAAGTTTAAATCGGCTTCCTTTCGGGCACTGACGGTAACCTTTGCGCCTAAGGCTTTAAGGTAACAAGAGAGTATTTTACCAATTTTGCCAAAGCCGACTACAAGGCATTCGCTACCGAAGAGCATATTTTCGCTGTTTTCTATAGCTAATGCAATAGCGCCTTCTGCGGTTGGAACAGCGTTTTTGATGGCAAAGCCCTCGTTTTTATTATAATCAATAAAATTTTTATCACAAAATTCATAATTGCAGGTCAAAATTAACTGTCTATCTACAAATTCCCTGATGTCAGATAAATATATATTATTTGTTGAAAATGTATTATAAACGGTTATTTTATCCTTAGTGGCTGGTAAGGGGAGTATTATAACATCGCCATTTCTAATTTTTTCTTTTAGACCTTCGCCACTTATTATATGTTCAGTAATATATCCTTCTTTATTAAGATTTTCGCATAAAAATTTTTGGCGCTTGTCGCCACCTAAAATTATGATTTTCAAATATTTCACCACACAAAAATAAACGCCTGAATGCTTAATACATTCTATGGCGTTTATTTGGTTTAGTTACTATATTTACTTTTAATATAAGCTATTAATTTTTCTTTTTTATTTAGATAAGGATTAATAATGCATTCATTTAATGTGTCGTTCAATATATCGCCAATGATCTCGCCCTTGAAGCCTAGATTTATCAGGTCTTTACCATTGATATTAAGCATTGCTATTTTGTAAGGCTCGCTGCTATTCGCAATTTGATTAATTGCGTTTTTTGTTGTGGAATAGTCGCGTCTATAAAGCGGTTCAGCGCATTGCAGAAATTGTCTTAACAATTCGGGGGAATATTTATTTAGTAGTTGCTTAATTTTAATTTTATCATCGTCTATAATTTCATCGCTTAAATTAAGCAGGGCCGCAACATTTGTGTGTAAATTTTTGCTAAATTTAAGCGCTGATGCAGTTATTTCAAAATCGGCATCTGTTAGTTTAAAAAACATAAAAAAGCGCGAAGCCAGATTTTGAGGCAATTCATAAATAGGGGCGAGGGAGGCGGATTTATTAATTTTTAAAAAGTTAAGTCCACCGCTGTTAATAAAATGTTCGAGTGCATCGCCGCATTTTCCAAGTAAAGCCTTTGATAGTTCTGAAAAAATGCGTTCAGCGCTGATTTTTGATAATGTTGGTGCATACGCTGTTGCCGCCACTAAAGTATTTTCATCAATACTAAATTCTAGCTGACAAGCGAAACGAATTGCGCGCAGAATTCGCAGAGCATCTTCGGAGAATCGCATTTTGGGGTCGCCGACAGTTTTAATAATTTTGTTTTCGATATCTTTACTACCCCCAAATAAATCAATAAGACCTATATCGGATGTATAAGCCATTGCATTTATCGTAAAATCTCTGCGCGAAAGGTCAAGACTCAAATCATCAGTGAATTCTACGCTGTCGGGATAGCGCGAATCGGTATACTCGCCGTCGATACGGTAGGTTGTAATCTCGGTGGGTATTCCGTTTTTAATAACGGTTACAGTGCCGTGTTTAATACCTGTTGGCAGAGTATAATCAAATATTTCGGTTATCTTTTCTGGTATGCAGTTGGTTGCTATATCATAATCGGTGGGTGCGATACCTAAAAGAGAATCGCGAACAGCACCACCCACTATATATGCTTCATATCCATTTTTATTAATTACCGATATAATTTCTTTGATATTTTGAGGAATTTTCAAATTTTTTACCTCTTTTCAAAAATTATTGTTTATTTATTTGCCGTTTAGTAATATAATAGAGTTATGATGAATGGGGGAATTGCTTTGAAGGCATTAAAACCGGAAGATAAAATCATTGATAGTGTAAAAAGAATTCATATGATAGGCATCGGCGGCAGCGGTATGTGCCCACTTGCCGAAATACTTAACAGCAAGGGCTATGTGATTACCGGCTCTGATAATAATATGAGCGCCTCGCTTGAGCGAATTATAAATTTAGGAATTAAGGTTTATATGGGTCATAACGCCGAAAATGTCAGGGGAGCAGAACTTATAGTTTATTCTGCTGCGATTTCTAAAGAAAACCCTGAACTTGTGGAGGCGGCTCGACTAGGAATTCCCACAATGGAAAGATCGCTGCTTCTTGGAGCGCTAACAAGAAAGTACGATAATGTTATCGGTGTGTGTGGTACACACGGAAAAACCTCCACAACCTCAATGATAACACAAATTTTAATAATTAACAAGTATGAACCTACCGCTGTTATCGGCGGAAAGCTTCCGCTTATTAACTCAAACGGAATTGCAGGCAGCTCTGATATAATGGTTTGTGAATCCTGTGAGTTTGTTGATACTTTTTTACAGCTTTCTCCCGATATTGCGGTGCTGCTTAATATAGACAATGACCACCTTGATTATTTTAAGACAATGGATAATCTTGTGGCTTCATTCACTAAATTTATCGGTATGTCAAAAACTGTGTTTTTAAACGGTGATGATGAGCTATCTATAAAGGCGGCAACGGATATCAGTAATAAAATTACCTTTGGTTTTGGAACGAATAACGATTATTACGCAACAAATGTTACTACCGGAAAATTTGGTTTCGGCTTTGATGCTTTTAAAGATGGTGAATTTTTAGTTCACATTGATTTGCGTGTTCCGGGTCGCCACAATATTTATAACGCAATGGCTGCGATTGCAGTAACTGATGCATTAGGTGTTTCTGCTGACGGAATTAAAACCGCTCTAGAGCAGTTCACTGGTGCGGGTAGAAGATTCGAGTTTTTGGGACAATATAACGGCTTTGTGCTGGCTGATGATTACGCACATCATCCAACCGAAATCAAAGCAACTTTAAATGCTGCAAAAGCACTCGACTACAAACGCGTTATTGCGGTTTTCCAACCCTTTACCTTTTCAAGAACTGCGCTTCTTAAAGACGAGTTTATTGAAGCGTTGAGTATCGCGGATAAAGTGATATTAACACCTATAATGGGATCGCGAGAGCAAAATACTTACGGAATTAAATCAGAGCATATTGCCGAAAAACTTAAGGACTGCATTATTGCAGAAACCTTTGAGGATGTTGCCAATGCTGTTATTGAAACAGCGGGCGAGGGCGATCTTGTTATTTCAATGGGCGGCGGCGATATTTATAAGGCTGACCATATTATAATTAAAAAACTTTCATAAAATAAAAGCCACCTCTTAAAGGTTGTACTCTACTTGACAGTTAAAAGAAGTATTTTATAACATTAAATATTTTCTAATAATTTATACCCGTGGTGTTTCAAAGCCACGGGTATTTTTAAAATCCTCTTTACCTATCAACTTATTTATGATATAATACAACGAAATGATAAACAAAAATTTATGGAGGGACAAGGGATGAGTTTTGGTGAGCGCTTGTATAAACTGCGTAGTGAGAAAAACATTTCACAGGAAGAGTTAGCAGAACTTTTGGATGTATCCCGACAGTCTATATCAAAATGGGAAAACGATAAAGCGTATCCCGAAATGACCAGGCTCCTTTTTATGAGCGATTATTTTGATGTTTCGCTTGATTATTTAATGCGAGGCTTGGCAGATGAAGAATCTAAGAAAGAAGATGTTGTGATTTATAAGTCAAAAAATTTGCTTGCGGTGTGGAACAACTTCGTGTCCAACTTATCAGCGAAACAACGAAAGATGATGTTGTTCTTGTATGTTGTTGTGGTGTGTGCCTGCATTGCGTTAATTTACGCATTTTTGTTTGGAGCAGGCTATGCTATCGGTCAGTTTATTCAAAACATTACAAATGATCTGAATTTGTAAGTGCTACCGTAAGTTTACATAGATGCAACCTTGAATTTATAGCGTTTTTTCGAAATTTGTGTTACTTTTAGCTTGCAAATTGATTCAGGGGGAAATTAATATGAATAAGAAAAAAGTAACACTGGAAAAATGGTTTAACGCAGGTTCGAAGAAAGAAGTTGTTATTAAAAAGCCTTTGGTCATCCTTATAGCATTTTATCTTATATACAAATTAGGATATGTTGTGGGTGAATTCCTAGCCAATATCGGTTTATAATTCGCCGACAAAGAAGAGTAATTTGGAGATAATTTATAAAAAGGAATATTTGGATTACCGAAATACAGTTAATCGATATATGGGCCGAAAATCTAAAAGATAAATTCCAATTTGAAAAGGAGTATGATTGCATGAAAAAGAAGATAAACTTAATTTTAGCAATAGCTTCGGTGGTAATATATATTGGTGTGATTATAATGAAATTCTTCACTAATATAGATATTCCTAACGGTTCTTTTATTTTAATAACACTGTTGTTTAGTATTTCTGAGAGTCAGTTTGTAAGTGCATTAAAACCATAGTAATTCCAATATGTAGAATAGTTAGAAAATTTGAATTTGACAAGGATGTGTAGCAAATGAAAAAAGGAATATTAGGTATCGCAATAGGTGTTGCAATGGCAATAATTTGGAGTGTTGTTTTTGTAAATATACTTGATAGTATGGCTGGAATCGGTGTAGGTGTTTGTTTTGGAGTTGCTTTTGGATTATCATTTACTTTGATGTTTTCATCAGGCAATAAAAAAGACAAATAAGCAAATTCCAATAGGTCTTATAGATAAAAATTGGTTGTGAAGGGTTTTAGTTTCTCCTAACAAGTGGAAAATGCCGTACATTTTCCCTGCTTGTTACGGTGTAAGACAAAATTAAAAGCTGTGTGGAAATTCCACACAGCTTTTTTACTGTCCTCTAAAGTGCACCTCTTATTGGTGGCTTTTGTTTTTATTTTTCGGTAAATAAATCAATAATTTTTGAATATAGTTCGGCAGGATTATCTAAAAATTTAGTTTTTATAGCATTTGCCTGAACTTCATCGGACACAAGCAGTTGCACTGTCATAATAGGATATCCATTATCGAGTGCCGAGCAGGAAATGTAGGTGTTGTCTCCGCTTCGCGTTATGCTAATATCGGTTTCCTTGGCGTTTCGTATGCCGGACAACATTTTTAAAACTGTTTTACAAGCCTTTTCTCTGATAGAGAGAGGTACTGTTGCCTTGAGTGTTGAGGCAATAGTGCTGCCGCTTTCGGTAACAGTGTAGGTTTGCGCTGCTTCGTCGGTGCAAATAATATTTCCGTTTTTATAGAGAGCCTCCATACAGTCGCTAACCTCGAAGTTATTAGCAATACCTTCATAAAACAACTCTTCACAAAGTCTGTTAGCAGGCACCGGCTCACCAACACTTTTAAGGATATAGCAAATAAGAACTTTAATTTCAGTTGTATTAATAAGTCCACCCGGGGAAACTCCCGCTGACACAGCATCGTATTTCATGATTCACCGCCAAAACAGTTTTTTACTATTATACAGCGTTTTATAATTCTTTTCAAGTACTATCCGTCAAAATCTTCAATTAACTGTTGGGCTTCTTCAATACTTTTTAATTTAATTCCGCTGCGCAAATTGTCTTGGTCGGTAAGTGGCAAGGAATTTGGATTGATATTGTCATAAATCTGAATCAATATGTCGTCTCGGTACAACTGTACTGAACCATTGATATTAATAAGAACATAGTTATTGTTCAAATTTTTTTGTGTCTCACGCTCGGTAATTTTTTCTTTATAAAAGCGGTAAAATAAAATTAGCAGAACGAATAAAACTATTAATGCGAATAACGTATATTTTCTTTTCAAAACTACTCACCGATAAAATTGTTACCTAAAAATTACAAAATATTAAAATTTTGTAACCCATTTTTTAAAAATATGTGGTATAATGTGTGTAAAGTGCCGTAGTTTCGGCATATTTAACCGTTAAGAAACGGAGGTATTTATATGGATTTTAACGAAAACGGCTTTAAGTTTTCCGATGATGAAAATTTTGAGCAAGAAGAAAATAATTCGTTAGAGGAAAAGGAAGACAATATTGATTTAAATGCTTTTTTAAATGGCGATGAGGATTCCGATAAATCTACTGATAAAAAAAGTAAATTCAAGTTTAAATTCAATTTCAATTCTAAAATTAAAAAGGGAGCAGTTTTAAAGGTTGTTCTGTCGGTATTTCTTGTGGGCATAATAACTGCCTGCATAATTGCGGGAGCATTTATTGTTTACGCGTTCAATTTTGTTGATGCATCAATGAATGAAAACCTTTATGACCTTGCCAATCTTGAATTCAGTACTACCATTTATTATGAAGATAGTGAAGGCAACTGGGTAGAGGATGCCAGACTTCATGGTGAGTTTAATAGAATTTGGGCATCTGACGCGCAGGGTGAAATACCTGAAAATCTTAAAAATGCTTTTATTGCTATTGAGGATGAACGATTTAGAACTCATACAGGTGTTGACTGGAAGCGTACTTTTTCGGCCTTTGCAAACCTTTTCTTGCACTTCTATTCGTCTAATCAGGGTGGTTCAACAATTACACAGCAGCTTGTTAAAAACCTTACTGGTGATAATTCAACTAGTCCCAGCCGTAAGGTTCGCGAAATTATGCGCGCGAGAGAATTGGAAATTAACTTTTCAAAGGATGTAATTTTAGAGTGCTATATCAACACCGTTGCTATGGGCGGTGGATTATATGGATCGGAGGTTGCCGCAAACTATTATTTTGGTAAATCCACCAAAGATTTGACATTGAATGAGTGCGCTGCACTTGCTGCAATTGTTAAAGAGCCAGAGGGTTATCGTCCCGATAAAAAACCCGAGCGCAACACTCAACGCCGTCAGACTGTTCTTAATAAAATGCTTGAGCTTGGATTTATAACTCAAGAAGAGCACGATGCAGTATATTTTGAAGAGCTTGAAATTGTTGCTAATCCCAATATAAAGAATAATGGCCAAAAGGTTAATTCATATTTCGTCGATGCTCTTTATGAGGATGTTGTTAAGGGTCTTATGGATACCTATGGCTATGATGAGCAGCATGCAAAGCTTAATTTCTATAACGGTGGATATAAAATATATTCTACTATGAGCAAGGATGTTCAGAATGCACTTGAAGAGGTGTTCACTGACACACAATATGCCTATGAAGGTAAAGACGGCAAGCTTATGCAGGGCTCTATGGTAGTTATGGATTATAAAGGCAATATAAAAGGTATGGTTGGTGGTATTGGTGAGAAAACCGGCAACCGAGTATTTAACCGTGCTACCAGTGCTTATCGTCAACCCGGTTCTACTATTAAACCGCTTTCGGCTTACACGCCCGCTATTGAGGGTAATTTAATCACCTATTCAAGTATCGTAAGTGATACTGACTCATATGAGTATAAGAACAATGATGATACAATGTGGAAGCCGCGCAACTGGTACAATAACGGTGGCTATCTTGGCAATATTACTGTTGAAAAAGCCCTTGAGCGTTCTACTAATACTATTCCTACAATGCTGGTCGAAAAGCTCACCTTGCCCAAAGTATTTGACTACTTAACAGGGATGTTTGGACTAGATTCACTTAATAATCACGATGTAACTAGCTATGCTTCTCTTGGAATGGGTGGTACTAACGTTGGTGTTACAACAATGCAAGAGGCCGCTGCGTATGCAACGTTTGGTAATGGTGGTATTTATTATAAGCCAACAACCTATTATAAGGTTACCGACCAACGAGACCAGGTGATTTTAGAGGTTGCTCCAGACCCGATTGTTGCAATGAGCGATGATACAGCAACTGTTATGAATCACCTGCTTCGAAACGTAGTTGATGGCCCCCAAGGTACAGGCGCGGAAGCTAGAAAGTATATCACACATTTACCTGTTTATGCAAAAACCGGTACATCAAATGATGATATGAACTGCTGGTTTACAGGCGGAACACCTTACTATGTAGCTTCTACCTGGTGCGGTTACGATACACTTCAAAAGGTAACCCCCAATACTGTTGCTAAAACAATGTGGGGTAGGGTAATGGGTAAGATTCATTCTAACCTGCCGAGTAAGGAATTTACTGATAGTGCATACTCTGCATCTCATTTGTTCTGCACCGAAACAGGTTTATTGGCCCGTGAAGGTTGCACTAGTGTACGCATGGGTTGGTATAGAAAGAGTAATTTGCCCGATCTTTGCACCACCCATGAGGGTGAAAAGGCTGAAATCAAAACCGAAGAAGAAAATCTGGAAAATTCAGAAACTACTCAAACTCCGGATTCACCCGATAACAGTGCACCTGCAGGCGATGTGCCGGCGGAAACACAATAATAATTCTTTAATCCCCCAAGTATTGCTTGGGGGATTATTTATATTTTACACATTTCTACAGGATTTTATTTTTCTATCCATAATTTTTTATCTAGCTTTGGAAATTCCAATATTATTGACTAATATTTTTATCCGTTCTGACTAAATTGTAAAAATATTCCAAAATAATTGACTTTAGACTTGATTTTTGGAATTTTATGTGGTAATATATGGATAACGAAATTAAAGGAGCAAATAATTATGAACACAAAAACTAAAATACTAATTGCTGATAAGTCAACTGAACTCGGGTCAACATTAAAGCAAAAATTAATGGAACGCGGAATGAATGTAACACTTTGCGAAAAGGACGGATTTAAGCTGTTGGACAATATTTTAGCATTAAAACCTGATATAGTTGTTGCAGATGTTTTTATGCCAAATTTAGACATAATAGGGGTACTTGATAATATTAAAAATTCTGATATGAGGAATAAACCCTTTGTAGCTGCAATGTCTAGCTTTGATAATCCAAAACTAGAAAAAGAAACAGTTGAGGCGGGAGCCGATTTCTATTTTATAAAACCTTTCGATATTAATTCTTTTGCTGACCGTTTGATTCGTTTTTCCGGTAAAGATGCGAGTGCACAAAACGAAAAAAGTTCTGGGAGTAAATATGATCTGGAAATAATAGTTACTGAAATTCTACATCAAATCGGAGTTCCTGCACATATCAAAGGTTATCACTATTTAAGAGACTCAATAATTCTATCAGTTACCAATTCAGAAATTATTAATTCGGTTACTAAAATACTTTATCCAACTGTTGCCAAACGCCACAATACAACCGCCTCTCGAGTTGAGCGTGCTATTCGACACGCAATTGAAGTAGCTTGGGACAGAGGCGATATAGATGTTCTGAATTCATATTTCGGTTATACCATTCAAAACGAGCGCGGCAAACCCACAAACAGTGAATTTATAGCAATGATCGCCGATAAATTGCGCTTAAAACTTAAAATGGATTAAAATAAACCCCTGCAATGCAGGGGTTTTTAGTATATTAGGAAAAATATTTAACAAAATATTTTTGGTGATTAAATGCAAGATGTTGAGTACCTAAAGGGAAAAAAGCTTCCCAATAGTCTTGAGGATAAAATAAAATATTTTTCCGCAATGTTTGAAAACGATGCAACATTCCGAATTAGAAAATTGAATGCTCGCAAAGCCTTTGCTTTCGATAGTGCTATAATTTTCTTTGACGGTATGGTAGATGCCGAAAAACAGAACAGCGGACTTATTAGACCGCTTTTGTCGCTCGAGGTTAATAATATAAGCGGGTCGGTTGTAGAATATCTAGAGAAACAGGTGCTTTTTAATAATGAGGTGTCTGTTACTCACGATATTTATAAATTGGTAAGCGCTATTTATTTGGGGGACACAGTAATACTTCTGGATAGCACCTATGAGGCGCTTATAGTTAATACAAAGGGTTGGCGCGCAAGGGGAATATCGGAGCCGCAAGACGAAAGAGTTTTGCAGGGTCCTCGCGAGGGATTTGATGAAGCGTTGATGCTTAACACGGCAATGCTCCGTCGCAAGCTATCGACTCCGGATTTGTGTTTTGAGGCATTAACCGTTGGAAAGAAAACTCAAACAAATATTTTTATATGTTATTTGAGCTCTGTTGTAGATATGTCTCTAGTTGCTAAAATTAAAAATAAAATAAGCTGTATTAATATTGATGGTGTGCTCGATTCGAATTATATAAGCGAGCTTATCAATAATAATAAATTTTCTTTATTTAAAACTGTCGGAAGCACCGAGCGCCCCGATATTGTTGCTGCAAGACTACTTGAAGGCAGGATTGCTGTTATGGTGGATGGGACCCCTATAGTTTTAACGCTGCCGTATTTATTTGTTGAAAATTTTCAATCAGACGACGACTACTATCTTAATTTTATATATTCTACACTCGGCAGAATTATCAGATATATTTGCTATCATTTATCGGTTTTTCTACCCGCCATTTATTTATCGTTAACGCTTTTCCATGCTAATTTACTGCCTGCCGATTTTTATTCATCGGTGTCTATTGCACGCCAAGGAGTACCGTTTTCATCGGTTGTAGAATGCTTGATACTAATATTTATTTTTGAAATTTTAAAAGAAACAGGTATTAGAATGCAACAAAGTGTAGGGCATGCCTTGAGTATTGTCGGAGGTTTGGTGGTCGGTCAGGCAGCCGTTGAAGCAAACCTTATAAGTGCACCGCTTTTAATAGTAGTTGCTTTGAGCGGAATATCAGGTCTAACAGTACCCCGACTAAAAGCGGCAGTTATATACTCCAAAATATTTCTAGCTGCTTTGGCGGCGTTTTTCGGCATTTTTGGAGTGTTTGTCGGAGCAACAATTTTAAGGTTTCATCTTTATTCTCTCGAGTCGTTTTCGGTAGACTATTTATGCACAGTCAGTGAGTTTTCTAAAAGCAGTTTGAAGGACACAGTAATCAGAGCTCCTTGGTGGAAAATGTTTACAAGACCTTTTTTATTAACCAAAAATAAAATTAGGCAAAGGAATAATAATGATTAAAAAAATCTTATCAATTTTATTAATAACAGTTCTAACACTTGCGGGGTGTAGTGGCAGCGATTATACTGAACCGGAGGACAGGACGGTCGTAACAATGTTAATAATTGAAAAAAATGAGGAATTTGTGTTAACGACCGAAATAATTGTATTACCAAAAACTAAAGGTGATGGCGGCGAGGCCAAATTTATAAGTGCTGACAGCAATGATATTAGCGAAGCGTATAAGTTGCTGGGCGATGAGGTGTATAATGAACTTTCTTTTTATCATTGTCCGGTCATAGTTTGTGATAAGAATTTGTTTGCAACAGAGAAAGAAAAAATTTTTGAATTTATTTTGACTAACGAACAATTTAGCTTGTCCGCCAATTTATTAATTTGTGAAAACATCAATAATTTGCTCAAAATTGCAGTAAAAAAGGGCTCGTATTTGGGTTATGAAATTAGTGAATATATCTCTTATAAGGGTATAGAGAGCAAAATTATCGATATTTTTAATAATCAAGTTAATGCAGCGGAAATTTCCGCGATAAATGAAACAGAATTTGAAATAAAGGTGCAATTAAATGCAAATGGTTAATCGTAGAATACACAAAATATTTCTAATAGCTATTTTTTTGCTCGGCAATACTATTATTGCTTTTCCAAAGGGTCAAGGCATTGAATATGCGGCCATTGCTCTTGCTGTTGCTGTTTTGCCGACCATATTTTTGATTTTTTGTCTTGAAAGAATCAAAATATACGAATCGCGGATTTTTTCTATTTTGATAATGCTGTTTGTTTTTATAACTATCTTGGTGTCGGTTCGTGATTACGTTAGCTTTGTTGATAAAGTACGACTTCCTAAAACACCAAAGATTATAATTTCGCTTGTGTTTATTGCGGCTTTTTGTTGGCTGGGAGCGCTAAAAAAGCGTGTTATTTATCATTTTTCATTATTTTCTTTAATAATTACGGGCGCAATTTTTATTGTTATTTTAATGTTTTCGATTAACAAACTTAATTTTGTTTATATTATACCGAAAAAGATTGAAGTCTCGGTACTGGTTCGCCAATCTTTGACATTTTTTGTCCATAGCTTCGGTCAGCTAATTATTCCGTTTTATTTTATAAACTCCCATAATAATGACAGCAAATTTAGCCTGCGGTGGGGTGCATTTTTAGGATTTTTATTAATTTCAATTTATGTTTTAAATATATTGCTGGTTTTAGGTGGGGAAGTA
>JAZRMU010000052.1:0-7185 GCA_045647785.1 Acutalibacteraceae bacterium | reverse complement strand
TAGCGCCAAGACAACGAACGCCAAGTCCCGGACCGGGGAACGGCTGACGGTAAACCATAGCGTGGGGAAGCCCCAAAGCCTCGCCAACCACGCGCACCTCATCCTTATAAAGCAGCTTAATAGGCTCAACGAGCTCGAACTGCAAATCCTCGGGCAGACCGCCAACATTGTGGTGTGATTTAACTGCCTTTTTACCCTCGGCAGCCTTAACACTCTCTAAAATATCGGGATAAATTGTGCCCTGGGCGAGGAAATCGATATCCTCAAGCTTTCTTGCCTCATCAGCAAATACATTAATAAATTCAGCACCGATTATCTTGCGCTTTTTTTCGGGCTCTGCAACATCCTTGAGCAAATCCAGGAAGCGGTCGGTAGCATCAACATAAATAAGATTGGCATCAAGCCCCTCTTTAAATATTTTAATAACATTCTCGCTCTCATCCTTGCGCATAAGACCATGGTTTACATGAACGCAAACAAGCTGCTTGCCGATAGCTTTTATGAGAAGTGCTGCTACAACGGAGGAATCTACACCTCCCGAAAGAGCTAAAAGCACCTTGCGGCTACCTACTTGAGCTCTGATTTCAGCAACCTGTTCATCGATAAATCTTTGAGCCAGTGCCTCATTTGTTATTCTTTCCATTGCTTCGGGTCTTAAATTAGAACTCATGGTGGTGCCTCCTTAATTATTTGTATAGTTATCGAAATAACCCTGAATTAAAACGACGGGGGTACCCTTATCGCCCGAGCCGCTGGTCAGGTCGCAAAGTGAACCGATAAGGTCGGTGAGCTGGCGGGGTGTTGTTCCCTGTGCTGCCATATTGCCGACAAGACTGCTGCCGTCTTTAGCCTTAATGCTATCGCTGATAGCCTTTTTAAGCTCATCACCCGATAAATCCTTAAAATCGTTATCGGCTAGATACTTGAGCTTAAGCTCGTTTGGTGTGCCGATAAGGCCATCGGTAAATGCCGGAGAAACAACCGGGTCGGCGAGCTCCCAAATTTTACCCTGCGGGTCTTTAAAGGCACCGTCGCCATAAACCATAACCTCTACATGCTTGCCGGTTTTAGCAAGAACGCGGGACTGAATATCGAGAACTAAATCGCGGCACTCGCGCGGGAATAGCTTAACCTTATCCTCGGTAGATTTATTAGAACCAAGCAGACCGTACTTCTCATTGCAGCCGCTGCCGTTAATGCTGTGGTTTAATATATCATCCAAGCCATAAACAGCTTTAGCACCTGCAGCCTTGAGCAGACGCTTTGTACGAGCACGGGTATGGATATCGCAGCAAAGCACGCTATCGGTATACTCGAGAATAGCCTTTGGCTGATTAGCAAAGATAATCTCAACTTCAGCGCCGCACTCCTTAATGAGATTCTGATAATATTCAACATAGTCAACGCCGGTGAATTCAAGCTTCTGAACGCCGAAAACCTCGCGATAACGCTCAAGAGAAAGCACATCGGAATAGGGGTTGATGCCTGCGGCATCGATTAAATCATAGGTAGCGAGCGAGTTGCCCACCTCATCTGACGGATAGGAAAGCATAAGAACAATTTTGCTAGCACCCATAGCGATACCTTTAAGGCAAATAGCAAAACGATTACGCGAGAGAATGGGGAAAATTACGCCAACCGTACCGCCGCCGAATTTAGCCTTCACATCCTCGGCTATATCGTTAACGCTTGCGTAGTTACCCTGTGCGCGGGCAACAATAGACTCGGTGAGAGAAATAACATCACGGTCGCGAAGCGAAAAGCCCTCGCTCTCGGCTGCCTCAAGCACACTGTCAGTTACGATTTCGGCTAAATTATCGCCCTCGCGAATAATGGGGCAACGAATGCCTCGCGATACTGTACCAACTTTTCTTTCTTTTGTTTCCATACTTTATTATTCCTTTCTGCTTAAGCAAAACAAATACATTTTTGGTGGCAATAAAAACTTTTTGCCTAAAGTATATTATATATCAAAAAACGCTCTTTTGTCTATACAAAAGAGCAATTTTTTTTAGATTTTTTTCGATTTTGTTACATTATTGCAGTGAGCATTAGCATTTCTCGGATTTTTAGGTAAATTTCACTCGAATCGTCTATTGGTAGCGGGTTTTCTCCCTTGCCGATTTCGATAGTGAAACCGGGGCGCGAATAGGTTTTGATAAACCAGTCCTTAAAGCCACCACCAAGTGCCAAGCCCACAGGAACATCGAGAGCATATCCGGAGCTTGTAGCCATTATTTCTGCCATTTTTTGTGCGCGTGGGATGGGCGCAGAGCCATAGTTCCAATAAATCACCTCGCCCTGCGAATGCAGCGCCACAGCATGACGGATAAGGTATGTATTGCACAGCTCCGAAAGAGCCAGCGTTTCAGGCTCGGACATGGGTGAAAATCCGCCGAAGCGCGTTGGGGCAGGACCGTATATTCCCGCCTGTTTTTCGCGGTTGGAAAGCACCTGCCAGCCCGCATCGAAATTGTGATTTATATCAACACCGCGCAAATTCGCGTTCCAATGCTGATAGTCCCCCTTGCTTAAACGCTCGATTTTAGTTAGCATATTGCCGGCAGCCGGCGCTCCGTGAATGGAAATTTCGGCTCCATCGGGGTTAACGGACGGTACGAAGATTATTCCCGCATTTTTAAGCGCGTGCCTAGCGTTCACGCCCTCGACAAAGCCGTCTATTTTTATGGCTCGACACAGTTCCTCAATAAACATTAACAGCACGGTTGTTGTTATATGCTCGCTGCCATGGACCCCTGCTGCAAAAAGCACATATTCCTTCTTTCTGCCGATTTTAAGATACGGAATATTCCTGCCCGCACAGCTCCTGCCCAAAATGCCGCTTTGCAAAAAGGTATATTCCTCGGTTAGTGCTTCTATAGCCAGACGCAGCTCATTATAATCATATTCCTGCGGTTTTATTAAGCTTTCCATTTTATCAACCCTTTCATTAATTAAATATATGAAACGGTTTTATAAAAAAGAATAGCAGACTGCGAAAATCAGTCTGCTACTACCTCTATTTTTTCTATTCCTATTTTCTTAAGGAGTTCTACAGCCGAGGCGTCTATCTGCTCGCCGCTTATTATTACGGGAACAGCGGGCGGGCAAGAAACGGTAGGTGCCGCGCAGATTCTACCCACGCTTTTTTCGACATCTACACTTTCGCTCTTTGAAAAAACAGCGTTTCGAATAGATATTTTTTGCTCATTTTTCAGTAATGTTATTTGTGTACATTCTCGCACAGGGCGTTTTTCCACCCGAATATTTTCAATTCTACTGAAATCTCGCCGCGAATTTTGTGGGCTTAACATAAGCACCAAGTAATCATTATCCGAGAATTCGCAAATAATCTTTTTTCTCTCGAAAGCGTCTGACAGCTCAAAGCCGCTATAGCCCATTGCTGCGGCATTCACAGTAATTTTCAAGGCTTCGGTATCAAGCAGCGAAAAGCCGTTGTCCTTGAGCCTTTTTTTTATTTTTTTTACCTTTTCGGCACATTTTTGGTATTCAGCCTTGCTCTTTTCAAGATATCTATTACATAAATCGAGCGACTGCAAAATCAAATACGAAGGGCTGGTTGAAGCAAAAACAGGCAGTTTTTTTGCCGCAATTTCGGCATAATTAGCGTAATTTTTGCTTATATGCAAATACGCGCCACCCGTTAAAACGGGCAGGGTTTTATGTGCCGAATCGGTGCACATCGCAGCACCCAAATCGATAGGATGCTCCGAATTTTCTAAAAATTTAAGATAAGCCCCGTGAGCGTTATCAACAAGCAGCGGTACGCCATATTTTTGGCAAACAACACTAATGCCCTTTATATCGGCAATGTTTCCAAGATAATCGGGACTTGTTATATAAACCGCCGAAGTCCCACCGTTTTTTAAGGCGTTTTCTATCTGCTCGGCAGTTACTATACACTCGCAAATGCTGTTTGAAGCACCATATACCCACTCCACCGAAAAATCAAGCTCGGCGGCGGCATAAACAAACGCCTTGTGCACATTTCGTGCCGCTAAAACGCGAGGGTTTTCCTTACCCTCAAGCGCTGTGGCAAGCATTGCTTTAATGGCAAGTGTTGAGCCCTCGGTGCTGTAAAATGAAGCGGCTGTACCGAAAAGCGCAGCAGTGTTTTGCATACTGCTCTTTATAATGCCATCGGCACTATAAAGCACATCAGCGCCCGAAACTTCGGTTATATCAAAGCCTTCCACACCTAAAAAGTGCTTGCCCTTGTGCCCCGGCATATGAGCGCGGGTAAATCCACGCTTTTTATATGCTTTAACAAAATCTACAATGGGTGTTTTCATTCTTCCTC
Source organism: Acutalibacteraceae bacterium (assembly GCA_045647785.1). Lineage (GTDB taxonomy): Bacteria > Bacillota > Clostridia > Oscillospirales > Acutalibacteraceae > SIG565. The sequence goes on along the minus strand of JAZRMU010000052.1, from coordinate 2,864 downwards.
CGCGCGCGCCACACCTAGCATAACAGCGCATTCAATTCGCTTTTTGAACAGCTCGCAGCCATACTCATATACGCCGCGGATGCTGCCTGTTGCGTGATAGGAATTAGCCGCGCAGCCACCTGAACAGTATAGCTTTGCCCAACAATCCTTGCACTCGGTGCGGGCATACGCGTTGCAGCTGCGGAATTCATCCTGAACGGCGGTATTGGTAACGCCTTTCCAGACATCGCCAAGACTGTATTTTTTATCGCCGACGAACTGATGGCAGGGGTACAATTCACCCCACGGTGTAACCGCCATATACTCTGTACCAGAGCCGCAGCCCGTTATGCGTTTATAGATGCAGGGTCCGTTTTTAAGGTCAAGCATATAGTGATAGAAGGTAAAGCCCTTACCCTCTTTTTCGCGGCGAAGCATCTCCTTCGCTAAAATCTCATACTGCTGCTTAATAATGGGTAAATCGCTTTCGGTTAAAGCGTACGGATCATCGGGAGGGCATACAACGGGTTCCATGCTTAACTCCTTAAAGCCCAAATCCGCCATGTGCAGAATATCGTTTGTGAAATCGGTATTATTATGGGTAAAGGTGCCGCGCATATAGTAATCCTTACCTCCGCGTGCATCAACTAACTTTTGGAATTTTGGCACAATTTTTTCATAGCTGCCCTTTCCGTTATAGTCAACACGGAAATGGTTATGTATATGCTCTCTACCGTCGAGGCTCAACACCACATTGCTCATTTCACGGTTAGCAAATTCGATAACATCATCATCTATCAGCATTCCGTTTGTGGTTAATGTGAAGCGGAAATTCTTATTATACTGCTTTTCAATGCTTCTGGCATATTCAACTAATCTTTTCACAACATCCCAGTTCATAAGCGGCTCGCCACCGAAAAAGTCAACCTCTAAATTTCGGCGAGTGCCCGAATTCGCAACGAGAAAATCAAAAGCCTGCTTACCCACCTCAAAGCTCATCAGTGCACGGTCGCCCTGATACTTTCCCTGCGAAGCAAAACAATACGAGCAGTTAAGATTGCAGGTATGTGCCACATGTAGACACAGCGCCTTGATTACCTTGCTATTATTTTTAAAATCGGTAGCCAGCTGCTCATAGGGGTCGCTGCTCCAAAGCTTGCCCTCGCTCTCAAGAATTGCTATGTCTTCAAGGCATTGCTCAATATCCTCTCTTGTAACATCGGGCATTGAGCCATACTTTTCAAGTATAGCCCCGATTATTTCCTCTTTTTCCTTTGTTTTATACATTTCTATAATATCATAGGCAACCTCGTCAACCGAATGAACACTGCCCGAGGCTGTATCAAGCACAATATTATATCCATTTAATTTATACTGATGTACCATATTTCACCCCAAAGAAAAACGCTGCCTTTCTGGCAGCGTCCTTACCAACAAAAATTAGTTGTTTTTGTTTTCGCACTTCTGGTTAGCAACGCCGCAGGAAGTTTTGCATGCAGACTGGCAAGAAGTCTGGCACTCGCCGCAGCCGCCATTCTTTACTGTTTTTGCGATATCCTTGGTTGCGATAGTTTTAATTCTGTTCATAAGTTTTGCCTCCATAATTTTTCTATAATAATTTTACCACTTAAAAAAGATAATGTCAATATATAAAAAAATATTGTGTTTTTTTATATTTTTGGTACAATGGATATAAGGAGTTGGTTTTTATGAATTATACCATTAAAAACGATAGAATTACAGCCCAAATTTCCGACAAGGGCGCAGAACTTATGTCGGTAGTTAAAGATGGCGTGGAATACATCTGGCAGGGCAACCCCGAATATTGGTCGGGCAGAGCCTACAACCTTTTCCCCACCTGCGGCAGAATGGTTGAGGGTAAATACACCTTCGAGGGCAAAATTTACGACCTTAAAAATCACGGTATCGTTCGCTACAGCTTGTGCGAGGTTGTAGAGCATAATGATGACAGCATCATCTTTTTGCTCGAAAGCAACGAGGAAACAAGGGCTATTTATCCCTTTGATTTCAAATTCTATGCCGAGTTTGCGCTAAACGGCGATTGCCTTACCACCCGCTACACCGCTATAAACACAGGCAAGCGCGATATGTATTGCACCTTTGGCGGACACCCTGGCTTTAATGTACCGCTCGATAGCGGCAATTTTGATGACTATTACCTTGAATTCAGCGAGGAATGCGAGCCGCGCGAGGCCGTTTTCTCGGATGGCTCTACAACCGATTTCCCCATCAGAGATAAGAAATTCATCGATCTTAAGCACTCACTTTTTGATAATGATTCCTTCTTCCTTGTTAATGCAGCGCCTGCCGTTACCTTGAAATCAAAGGTAAGCCGTCGCTTTGTTACTGTTTTATATCCACAGCATAAGTATATAGGCGTTTGGCACGCCCCAAAGACCGATGCACCCTATGTTTGCATTGAGCCCTGGTGTGGCTCTCCGGCACCTGCCGGCGGTTACAGCGACCTTGCTACCATGCAGGATATGTATACCCTAAAACCAAATACTACCAAAACAATTTCATTCGATATTATTTTCGGATAATTGCGATATACTAATTTTATAACTTTATTTATTAGGTGATTTTATGCGATCTAGCGGAATTTTAATGCCGATATTTTCCCTACCCTCTGCCTACGGTATTGGCACATTGGGAACCGAGGCATACCGTTTTGTTGATTTTTTAGTTAAAGCCCGACAGTCCTACTGGCAGATTTTACCGCTTACCCCCACTAATTACGGTGATTCGCCATATCAGTCCTTCTCCTCCTTTGCGGGCAACCCTTATTTCATTGATATCGAATTACTTATCAACGAAGGTCTTATCCTGCGTGAGGAGGCTTTAGAGGCAGATTTCGGCAGCGA
>JAZRMU010000051.1:0-16244 GCA_045647785.1 Acutalibacteraceae bacterium | reverse complement strand
CCAGAGATTTCTCCACCCTCGGTTGTTTCCTTCCGACAGCTTCTGCGAAAAACACAATAAGATTATACTACAAAATCTTGCTTTGTCAATAGCTTTTTAAAATTTTGTCGAAAAAAGCTGTTCGGCGAACCACACGCGGTCGACCGTAAAGGTTTTATCCTTTAGATAATTAAGTATTCCCGCATCGGTTTCAAAGGGGAAAGAAAGCTTATATGAATAAAGCGCCTGTCGGGTAAAACCGAGCTTTTTATCTGCCGCTAACCTTCCATACTTACCGTCGCCCAGCAGCGGGTGTCCGATAGAGGCCAGATGCGCTCTGATTTGATGTGTTCTGCCCGTAAGCAGTTCAATTTCAAGCAACGACAAATTATCATTTTCGGCAATTACGGTATAGGCGGTGCGGATTTCGCTGCTGCCCACCTTTTTCTCATCACTCAAATATACCTTATTTTTTTGCTCGTTCTTTTGGAGATACCCTGTGAGCAACGCCTTTTTAGGGCGGGGATAACCGTGCACAACGGTTAAATAGCGCTTATCTATTTCGCGGTGCTTTATCTTATCACACAAGATACGAAGCGCCTCGGCATTCTTGGCGGCGATTACAATTCCGCCGGTTCCCCTATCAATTCGATTGGCAAGGGCGGGGGCAAAGGTATTTTCCTTTTCGGGGTCATACTCGCCCTTTTCATATAAATACCGCTGAATGCGACTAATCAAAGTATCGGTATATTCTTTTTCATCGGGATGCGAAAGCACACCCTGCGGCTTATCGGCGAGCAGGATATTCTCATCCTCATAAACTACAGTCAGCTGACGGGAGGCTGATAAAAAATCATAGTGCTTTTTGGGCGGAATTAAAAATTCATCCTTTATATAGGCATCCACCCTATCTCCCACCTGCAGCCTTGTGGATATTTCGGCACGCTTGCCGTTAACCTTAATATCCTTGCATCTAATATACTTATACATAAGAGATTTCGGAAGCGCAGGAATATTTTTAGCTATGAATTTATCAAGTCTTAAGGTTGCATCATTACTACCAACAGTAAAGCTTTTCATGAAAATCCCCCTTTCGCTGTTAATACCTCCATTATCATACTATTTCTGCCGCCGTTTTTCAAGATTTTATTTACATTTCTACCTTTTTGTATTATTATAATACCTATACATTTACTATTTGCCTAGGAGTGATAAAAATGGAGGAGAAAGCCAAATGCCCGCACGAGGGACACCGCGAGCGTGTAAAGCGAAAGTTTTTGGAATCAGGCTTTACCCCTGCCACACCCGAGCACGAGGTGCTGGAAATGCTACTTTTTTATTCAATACCAAGGCAGGATACCAACCCACTTGCCCACGAGCTGATATCCCGATTCGGCTCGCTGCCTAATGTGCTTAACGCAAGCTATGAGCAATTATTAACGGTGAAGGGTGTTTCAAGTCATACCGCAGTGCTGCTTAAATTAATTCTTGCCGCATCAGATGCATATTTGCGGTGTATGGAGAAGGAAGATTTTAAATGCAAAAGTGCCGAGGATGCGGGACAGTATCTGCTTGAGCGCTACCGTTTTTTGGGAAATGATGAAATTTTTTCTGTTTTAAGCCTTGACGGGGTAAACGATCTAAAATCCTTTGATATTATCGAAAAGGGCGATATCGCGACAGTGGGTGTCAGCATTAGAAAAATAATAGAAACGCTTATCCGCACAAAGGCGCATTCGGTTGTGCTTGCACATAACCACCCGAGTGGAATTGCCCTGCCCTCCCAAGAGGATGTTGCTGTAACCGCCAATATAAAAAAGGCGCTGCTACCGCTTGGCATTAGGGTTGCCGACCATATTATAATTTCGGGTAACGACTATGTGTCGCTCGCACAAAGCGGCAGGTTTAAAGAGCTTTTCGAATAAAAAAACGGGTCATAGAGGCACCCTCCGCAAGGAAGGTGCCTCAGTTATATTCGCCTTTCGGCGAGTTATATTGCTTCGCAGTTATATGATGCTACGCATCGCGATATTGTCCTTCGGACAGTTTTGGTGGCGAATATAATATCACTGAAACCGAAGGTTTCAATACCACTTTGCTGATAGGCAAAATATCACTGTGAGACTTGTCTCACAATATCACTTACGACTCTTTTTTTGATATAGGTCAATTTTCAAAGTATATAACCCACTATGACACTTTCATTTCGAAAGTGTCAATTTTTATATAAAAAGAAAGTAGGGAGAGCACTTCTTTACGAAGTGTCTCCCTACGACCCGTTTTAATTTTGCTTTCTAACAACACCGTATTCGTCGTTCAGTCTAAACTGCGGGCACTTCTTCATCCCGGAGGTGAGGAATGCCGCATACTCATCCTCATCCATATAAGCCGAGCAGAAATACTCTTCTGTCTCTTCGTCGTACATATAATAAGCGCAATTTTCGCAATTCATAATAAAAACCTCTTTTCTTTTTTTATTTTATAACATTTTTTCTGCTTTGTAAACAGTTGTAAATTTTTAAGTTTTGTGTTAAAATGATTCTAACTTATATTTAAGGAGTTTTGATAGGTGTCTTTTCCGCTTGAAAATATCAGAAATTTTTGCATTATTGCACATATAGACCACGGCAAATCCACCCTTGCCGACCGTCTGCTTGAAAAAACAAGCTCGGTTTCCGAAAGGGATATGGAGGAGCAAATTCTCGACAGTATGGATTTAGAGCGCGAGCGCGGCATCACCATAAAGTCGCACGCTGTTACGCTCTACTATACCGCACTTGACGGCAAGGAGTATGAGCTTAATTTAATTGATACCCCCGGACATGTTGACTTTAACTACGAGGTTTCGCGTTCACTCGCCGCATGCGAGGGCGCAGTGCTGGTAGTTGATGCTTCGCAGGGCATAGAGGCGCAAACACTCGCCAACACCTATTTAGCGGTGGACCACGGGCTTGAGCTTTTACCCGTTATAAACAAAATCGACCTACCCTCCGCCGAGCCCGAGCGTGTCAAGAATGAAATTGAGGATATTATTGGCATTCCCGCCGATAACGCACCACTCATATCCGCTAAAACAGGCATAAATGTTGAAGAAGTGCTAGAGAAAATCGTTACCGAAATTCCCGCCCCCGTTTGCGATAGAAACGCTCCCCTTTCCGCCCTTATTTTCGACTCATACTACGATGCTTACAAGGGCGTTATCGTTTATTTCCGCGTTGTTAGCGGCAAAATCACCAATAAAGACCGCATTCGCATGATGGCTACGGGCGCCGAATTTGACATTGTTGAAATAGGCAGAAAAAAGGCAACACATTTAGAGCCCTGCGACTGTCTTGAGGCGGGCGAGGTAGGCTACCTTGCCGCATCTATTAAAACGGTTAGCGAAGCGCGCGTGGGCGATACCGTAACACTCGCCGACAACCCAACCTCCGCACCGCTTGAGGGCTACCGAAAGGTAAACCCCGTTGTTTTCTGCGGCATCTATCCTGCCGACGGTGCGCAGTACCAAGACCTGCGCGAGGCGCTCGAGAAGCTGCAGTTAAACGATGCATCCCTTCTTTACGAGGCTGAAACCTCAAAAGCGCTGGGCTTCGGCTTCCGTTGCGGATTTTTGGGACTGCTTCATATGGAAATTATCGAAGAAAGACTTGAGCGCGAATATAATCTCGATATTATAACCACCGCACCGAGCGTTATCTACCGCTTCGAGCTGACAAACGGTGAGACCATCGAGGTTGATAACCCCACAAACTACCCCGACCCCGCAACCATCGCTGCCGCCTACGAGCCGGTTGCCGATGTTCACATCTATAGCCCCAGCGACTATGTAGGCGCTATTATGCAGCTGTGCGAAGAGCGCCGCGGCACCTATACCGATATGAAATATATGGGAGACCGCGTTGATATTCACTATATAATGCCTGTTGCAGAAATTATTTATGATTTCTTCGATGCACTCAAATCCCGAACCAAGGGCTATGCATCATACGACTATGAGATGAAGGATTATCAAAAATCCTCTCTCGTAAAGCTAGATGTTGTTATAGCAGGCGATGTTGTAGACGCGCTATCCTTTATAGTATTTTCCGACAACTCATACTCGAGAGCCAGAAGAATTGCCGAAAAGCTAAAGGATTATATCCCCCGCCAGCTATTTGAGGTGCCCGTTCAGGTTGCTGTCGGCGGCAAGGTTATTGCCAGAGAAACCGTTAAGGCTATGCGCAAGGATGTACTTGCTAAATGCTACGGTGGCGATATCACCCGAAAGAAAAAGCTGCTTGAAAAGCAGAAAGAGGGTAAAAAGCGTATGCGCCGCCTCGGCAGCGTAGAAATCCCGCAGGAAGCATTTATGGCTGTACTTAAATTGGATGAATAAAAAAAAGAGCTATGGTTTTTTACACCATAGCTCTTTAATATTTGTCTTTACTGCTCCTCTGTCTCCTCACAAACATCGGCAATATGAACATTCACGCGAGTTATTGCGTTGCCTGTCATATCCTGAACTCTTGCTTTAACATTCTTCTGGATTTCCTCGGCAACATCTTTAACCTTAACCTGCGCCTTCACGCAAACAAAAACATCAATATCAACAGCGCCGTTCTTAACCGCCACCCTAACAGGCTTGAGCGCCGAGCCGCTGCTCATAATTTCAGAAATATCAACTGCTTTTTTTGCCATAGCAGCTACGCCCTCAACCTCAAGCGTTGCCATAGCTACCATTTTTTCAATAACATCAGCATTAATTTCAAGTCCCGATAAAACCTTATTTTCAGACATACGATTGCCTCCTTAAGAGCAATATTTTTATTTTCCACTTATATTATACCATTTTTTAGGGTAAAATCAACTTTTTTTTAGTTCACGGTCAATATTTTAATTTTTCCGAGGCTGTAACCGCTCTGCGCGGCTGCAATATCCTGAATTTGCAGCGTTTGTGCCGCTGTCAATTCGCCCGCCTTAACAACCACATTGACATCGTTATCGCCGATTATGGCAATGCTCTCGTTAAAGCCCTTTAATGATAGCAGCTGCTCAATATTAACCTCTGCCACCTCGCGCGAGGCTATAGTAGCCGCCGCCTGTGCTGCCAGAGCCAGCTTGCTGTCATCGCCGCCTGCATTTTTAATGTTCTCGGTTATTTCCTCCCGAGCCGCTGCGCGTACCTTTGCTCGACTTTCGCGGCTAGCCGTGAAATAGTCTACTGCCTGCCCCGAGGTTTCAAGCGTTTCGCCGGACGCTCCATTATCAACAAACTGTGCCTCACCCAAATATTTGGTGCCGCCCGAATACTTCATATTAAACCATACCGCCGCGCCGAGCGCCAACACCATCACCGCTAAAACCAGCTGTTTTTTGCCAATTACCTTACCCTTTTTCACACTAATTTCCTCCTTTTGCTACTGTGTAAATTCGTTTTGATGTTATACCAAGCGCCGCCATAACGGCGTTTTTAATTTTTTCACCTTGCCATTCACTACCTGTATACACCACCGTTACACCTCGAACCTCGGGATATTGCTCATAAACCTTAAGCGCCGTTTCGTTGCCCTCGGCATCGGTTACGGTTATATATGTTTTTTCGCTTTCGCTTTCTTTTTCCGTTTCGCTTTGCGTCCCGCTATCAGCCGTATTTTCAGCATAGGTGCGGCGAATTCCGCCATCCAGCGTTATCAGCACCTCGGCGCCCTGCCCTGTAATTTCTTTCACTATTTTCTTAACCCTTTTCTCAAGCTGCGAGCAGTAGGTGGATAGCTCAATTTCATCGCTGCCGCTACCCTTAACACCTTTTGCAGGCACTTTTATAAATGATGACGCAAAAATCAGCAAAATGCCCGCAAGCCCTATTATAAAAAGCATTTTACCGCTTTTAAGTTTTTCTAAAAGCCTTCCTATTACCTCATTCATTTATAACTTCTACCTCGTTTGTTTCAATCACCGAAAGTATACAGCTTTTAATTCTCTCGGCTTCCCCGACGGCCGCAACAGTTATTCTTTTAATAAATATGTCGCCCACGTCGGTTTTATCCGTAATAACTGATATTTCTTTAAATTTTATTCCGTGGTCATAAAGTGCCGCCGAAACGACCTGCTTTACCGACTCGGTATACATGGCAGTATATGTATGTGTATATTCCTTATTTCGCTCAAATGTTGGTATTTCATTTTTAAGCCCCGCAATTTTCGCTACTGACAACACCGTTACGCACAAAAAAATCACCGCAAAGGCAAAGCGCACGCTTTTTTCAGTTGCACTCTTTTCGGCGCGCAGCATATAAAGCGCTCCGAGAACCAGTGAAACAGCGCAAAAGCCCAAAATTATACCCTTGATACTTTCCATATTGCCACCTACCGCAACGTTACTGCAAGCGCAATAATAAACAGTGCGCCCACAAACAATATTACTCCAAGAAGCAGCGATAGTGCATCATCAACCGCCGACACAATTTTCACAGCCTGCGGCACTCCCAGCATTTCGGCGGCAGTTTTGCTGATATACAGTCCTATTCGCCAAACAATCAGCTGCGCCGCTGTCGGTCCCACAGTGAAAATCACCGCAAATATACCGTAGACCCCCACTCCGCTTTGCAGTATTTTAATACTGCTGCCGAGTATTGACACGGTTTCACTTAATGCCGAGCCGGCAACAGGCACAAAGCTGCCCACCATAAACTTAAGGGTTTTTAGAGATACTGTATCGGCGGCGGAATTTATGGCTGTTTGAATGGATAAAAGGGCTAAAAACACCGTAAAGGCGAATGTCATAATATAGCCTACCGCTTTTTTTAATGCAGAGGATAATCGAAGCGCGGGAGATATTTCACCAATTGCCCCACCAACGGCTAGAGCAAGCTGTGCCGACGCTATGGGAACCGAGCCGAATGCGATTATCTGCACCGCCACCTCCGCCGCAGCAAGCAGCATAGCACCCGAGGAAGCAGCGGCAGACACCTCACCGGCAGCGGCTACTATACCGAAATATATCGGCACAAAGGACAGCATAAAAACGCCGCCAGCTTTAATGGCATTGGATACCGCGGTTATAACCCCTAAAACGGGCACTACGGCACACAGCACCAAGAGTGCTGTAAATGCGATGTTAACACCCGAAAGGTTATCGGCAGAAAATGTATAAAACACCGCCCATAAAAGCATTACCGCGATATTTACCGCCAATGCCGCCGCGACTCTTTCAGTACCCGACATGAAAAAGTCGCCCACAATATTAAAAAGCGTTCCGCCGGACAGCCCATTAACGCTCTCTCTTGTGTAATCTATATCATATTTTTCAAAATACTCCTGCAGCTCTCGGGGCTGCTCATCAATCAGCTGCTCAAATCCCGAGCTCTCAAGCAGCGCTTCATAATCGCTATCGGCTCTCGCCGTTACCGAGCAGCACAGTATGAGCACCACCGCAAGAAAAAGAATAAACAATCTTTTCATTTATAAAAGTTCCGTTATAACCGAAAATAGTTCTCCAAGCAGCGGCACACATATTAAAAATACCGCCGTTTTGCCCGCAAGCTCCGCCTTTGCCGCTATAGAGCCGCATCCGAAATCGCGGCAGGTCTCACTTGCGAACTGCGTTATGTAACCCAGCACCACCGCCTTTATGGCAACCGAAAAATATTTGCTGCTAATCCCCGCTTTTTTAAGAATTGATAACAGCTCCAAAAAGGGAGACTGCAGGTTATTTATGGTCCATAAAATGATTATCGCACCCACCGCTACCGCTATTACTGCGGCATATTCCCGTTTGTACTCCGAAAGAAAAACACATAAAAACGCGGCAAGCAGACAGAGCACCATTATTTGCAAAAATCCCATTAAAGTCCAAAAAGCCCCTTAACCGTGGTAAACAGCTCGGCAATGACATTAACCACCATTAAAAGCACAACCACAAGACCTGCGAGGGTTGTAAGCAGCGCCTGCTCCTCACGACCCGAACGCACCAAAACTAAATTAAGTACCGTTACAATAATTCCTATTGCGGCTACCTTGAAAATAAAATCTACATTCAAAACATTTCACCTATATTAATATTATAGCAAGTCCCAGACCCGAAAAGAGCCCCAGCATTCTATAAAGCCTCGCCTTTTCGGTGTATTCGGCATAAGCCTTTCCGCTTTGCTCCCTTAAAATGGCAGCATACGCCTCGCAACGCTTGACCTGCGCGTTCAGCTCGCCAAGACCGAGACCGTCGAAAAACTCATTAACCACGCCTACCTCGCGCGCGGTAAGATTTTCGGTTTTAGCCACCACCGAAAACGGTTTTTCAAGTGTTAAATACTCATCTCTGCCATGAAGCGATAGAATGATATCGCATATTTCGGCAGCGGTCGAATTCATACGAACACCTATGTCGTTTGCAGCCCCCGCGTACCATTCAAGTGCCGCTGCGCGTCCTTTAAGCTTTGCTACTGACCTGACACCTATAAGAAAGCCTGTAAGGGTTATAAGACCTGCGCCCAAAAGCTTTATAATCCACATATTTCACCATTCCTCACCCTATAAAGTTCAGCTTTTTTTAGAGGACTCAAAAACACAAGATATGAAAAATCTCCCGTCCTTAAAAGCTCGCTCGTAATGCTTCTTTCTTTTATTGATGCTATATTTTCGGTGTGCGCCGTAGCAAATATATACGCACCGCAACGCATACCGCTTTTTGCTGCCTCCAGCTCGGAGATGCCGCCTATTTCATCGAGTGCTATAATCTCGGGCGCCATACTACGAACGGCCGCCTCTATAGCCTCGGCCTTATCCCTGCCCGCAAAAACATCGGTGTTCACACCTATTCCGAGTGTCGGCACACCCCCGCAAAGCGCTGCAATTTCGCCGCGACTGTCGATTAACGACACGCGATAGGACCTACCGCACTCTCCCTCCGACACCCCTCGCACCAGCGAACGCAGATATGTTGTTTTTCCACTGCCGGGCGGACCGCAAATAAGTACCGAGCCGCCGCTATAGCAGCCGATAAGTCCCGCTGCCGAGTTGGGTATTTCGCGGGCAATCCGTATATTAACCGACGAAGCATAGCAAAATTTACCCTCCCGAAAAGAACCCACAATGCCCGCTCGATTTCCATACGGCATTGAGATATACCCGCACATTATTTCACTTAAATGCGAATAGACAGAGCCCTGACAAATGTTTTTAACTGCCTCTTTTAATTTGGCATCGGTTACCGCCACAGCGCCGGCGCTATCCTTTTTTAATCCGCCGCCGCTTTCCACAAAATAAATTTCGCCCTCCACCGTGAGCGCCAATGCCCTACCCGCACGCAAACGAATCTCCTCGGTCTTTTCTTTTATATTAGGCGGCACCTGCCCTAATATTTCGCCGATTCTGCCGCCTAATATATCCACCGCGCTTTTATAGCCCTCTTGCATTTTTATCACCGCTAAATTCTATGCGGACAAACATAATATTAGAACAATAAAGAAAGCCCTATCGATTCCACGATAGAGCTTTTTAAAGTATTTTTATTAAAATGATATCATGATTATTGCTGCAGCACCGATTACAAACCCGATTTTTTGCTGCACACCTAATTTTTCCTTAAACACAATACGGCACATTATAATGTTTATACTCATTGTAAGGGCTACCAGTATCGGATACATAAACATCGAATTTGAAACACCAGCCATATATATAAGCATTACCTGATATATCGCCAGCACAACGCCTGTCATAATCCCGCTTGCTATAAAGCCTTTTTTAACACTGATTTTTCTGTTTTCCTTTTTAAGCCTTAAAAGCATTAAAACCATGAGTGCTATCACCAACGCCAATAAATAAGCTATACAGATAAAGGCATTGCGCTCGCCACGGTACTCTGTTTTTTGATGGAATCGCTGAATAAGAGTCGCCCCTGCAGAAGCAAGCATCGCGATAAAGGCAAAAACGAAGCCCTTATTACCCTTTTTTTCTTCACCCGTTTTAACCGTAAGCAGCATTGAGATAATAGTTAATATAAAACCTATAATGCTTGTAATTTTACAGTCTTCTTTAAAGAGCAGAGCCCCCAGCACCGCTGTTACAGCCGTTGCAAAATTGGTGATTAAAACAACTATTGAAACAGGACCTTTTTCAAGCGCCATTATATAAAAAATCTGAAATATAACCGATAGCTGCGCATATACGGCGGCCGTTAAGAAGGTGGTGAGGGATATGGGCTTACCTATCAAAAACACCGATACCGAAAGACCAACAACCGCAAAAACAATGCTATTAAAGACAAGTGCACTAATAGGATTATTGACCCTTGCCTTGCCCGATATCAAAACCTTGGTGTTGGCAAGCAGTGCCATTATTATGAAAACACCTAATTGCAAAAATATCGGCATCGGAAAGCCCCCTTTCAAAATCCTCAAAAATTATAGCATCAGCCCTTTAAAAATACAAGACATTTTTAGAAAAATGTGGTATACTGTAGGTTGTTAACGAAAGAAGGCTCATTAAATGCACAGTTTAATCATAAAGGATAAGGCATTCTATTTGAAGGTGCTTAAAATTGCAATACCCATAGCACTTCAGGGACTTATTACCACAGGTGTTAATATGATGGATACCATTATGGTGGGAAGAGTGGGACAAACCGCATTTTCTGCCGTATCTCTTGCCAACCAATTTATTAATATTTTTCATATTTTTTGTATGGGTATCGGTATGGGCGCATCGGTGCTCGTTGCCCGCTATTTTGGTATGGGTGATAAATCCTCGCTTAAAAAAACCGTTACTATTATGCTTCGGCTTTGCATAGCTCTAGCTCTCGCCTTCTCTCTTGCAACCGCCATTATTCCCCGCCTCATTATGCAAATTTATACAAATGAAAGCGGAATTATACTTTTCGGTATACAATACCTTAAATATTCGGTTGCAACCTACCTGTTTTTAGGTCTCTCGGTTACCTGCACCATTGTGCTTCGCAATATAAATCAGGTGCACATTCCGCTATATACCTCTATTGCCGCATTTTTTGTGAATGTAGGGGCTAACTATGTGTTTATTTTCGGCAAGCTAGGTGCCCCCAAAATGGGTGTTGCGGGTGCAGCCCTCGGCACACTGATTGCCCGCGTTTTCGAATTTTCCGTCATTTGCGGATTTCTGTTTTTTAAGGATAAAAAAATCGGCTACCGCATACGCGATATATTCTGCCCCGTTGGCGTACTGTGGCGAGAATATATAAGAATCAGTATTCCCGTACTTATAAGCGACGGAATTTTAGCACTCGGCAATAATTCGGTAGCTATGGTCATAGGCAGGCTGGGCGAAGACTTTGTTGCCGCTAATGCAGTTACCACCGTAACACAGCAATTAAGCTCGGTGTTTACCCAGGGCTTCTCGCAGTCGGGCGCTATTGTAACGGGCTATACACTCGGCGAGGGCGACCGAGAAAAGGCTCACCGCCAAGGCTATGCATTTTTGGGACTTGGCATTTTCTTTGGCATTGTAGCCGCCACCATTATAATGCTGATAAGCGAGCCGATGATAAACGCCTACACCCTCACGGAAAATGCAAAAAGCATAGCCCGCGAGCTTATGCTTTCAATCAGCATCATTATCGTTTTCCAGGCAGCAAACTCTATTATGACCAAGGGCGTGCTGCGTGGCGGCGGCGACACAAAAATGCTCATGCTTACCGATAATATATTCTTATGGGTGGCAGCGCTACCACTTGGAATTTTAGCAGGATTAGTTTTCCACCTGCCCGCCTTTTGGATTTACTTCGCCTTGAAATTCGACCAGGTACTAAAGGCAGTATGGTGCGTAATAAGGCTAAAAAGCGGCAAATGGATTAAAAAAATCCGAAGCGAAAAGGAATTGGCATAAAAAAGACCGTACTCTTTCGAGTACGGTCTCATTTTCTCTATTTAAGAATTTTTAAATAGTCAAGCACGGCTAAAACGAGGCTTATGGAAATGTATAAATCAACAAGTCCCATTACAGCACCTACAAGCCAGCCGATAAGAGGTATCCAGGTTACAAGAGATGCAACAATTCCCAGCACCGCACCTACTACAATATGAAGGATTATGCTGATAACCAAAGCGGCTACATCCTTTTTCTCCTTAAAAGCGAAGGGAAAATACTTTTTTAATGCCTCCATATTTTTCACCACCTAAACCAAAATTTGTATACACTCATTTTAGCATGATAGGCCTATTTTTGTAACATTTATTTGCTTTTGGAAGCTTTTTATGATAATATATAAAAAACGGAGGGGTAATATGAATAGAATAGAAAGCTTTAGAATAAATCACCTGAAACTGGAGTCGGGCTTATATGTATCGCGCAAGGATCAAAAAAACGGCGTTACGGTTACAACCTTTGATATGCGACTCACCGCCCCCAACCGCGAGCCGGTAGTCGATACCCCCGCGCTACACACCATAGAGCACCTTTGTGCCACCTATCTGCGCAACAGCGACAGCAAGGATAATATCGTCTATTTTGGACCTATGGGTTGCCGCACAGGCTGTTACCTTGTTATGTTTGGCGATTTATCAAGCGAGCAAGTGCTGCCGCTGGTGCTTGATATGTGCGATTTCGTGCTCGATTTTTCGGGCGAAATTCCGGGGGCTACCGCTATAGAATGCGGAAACTATAGCGAACAAAATTTAAATATGGCTAAATACTATATTAAAAAATATAAAGAAGCCTTGTGCACTAATCCGCAGCTTATATATCCCGAATAAGAAAAAGCCTAACCCTCTCGGTGTTAGGCTTTTTTATTATTCGTTTTCGAGAATTTCCAGCGCCTCTAAATATTTTTTGCGCCTGCCGAGTGCTTCGTCGGTTATTTCGTTTAATCTGGATAAATCCGAATTGTGTTTAAGGTCTGCAAGCTTAACAGCCCTCGCTATCGGATTTTCCTTGATTTTTTTAACATACGCTTTATAATCTACACCCTTTTCATGGGTCAACAGTCCTATCGCCTCAATAATCGGCTCGCTAAAGCCCTCTTTTCGCAAATCGTCAAATGTGAGATTTGTATCCTCAATCACATCGTGCAGAAGCGCTACAACTGTTGTTTCCTCTGTCTGCATCTGCTCGGCTAAATGAAACGGATGAAAAACATAGGGCATACCGCTTTTATCCTTCTGCTTCTTATGCGCCTCAAAGCAAAGGCACAAAGCCTTTTTTGTGCTTTCGGTATAAATCATAAAATCACCTCACCTAAAGTATAACATAAAATAATTATAAATTAAAGTGTTGACAAATATTTTATTTTGTGTTATTATATCGTCTACAAAACAAAATAGTCTAAATTTTTTCAGCTTATTTTGCAAAGGATAGAGTTTTCCAAGGGAAAATTCTGCCCATTTGCAGGGTAGGCTTTTTTGTTGCCTTCCTGTACAAAACAGAATATAGGAGGTAGAATTATGGGCTATTACAACGACCCCACCGCCGCAATGGCGATAGGGAACATCAACCGCGAGTTTTCTCGACTTGAGAAAAAAGCAAAGAAGCTGTGTGAGCAGCACAAAAAAGGCAGGCTCTCTGCCGAGGCTCTGGAGAAGGCCAATTCCGAATTTGGCGGAATTTACCGCCATGTACTCGAAATCGCCCTCGAAAAGGCCGAGGCAGAAGCCGAGAACACAAATCAAGCGTAAATTCACCCCCCTCGGCAAAACCGAGGGGATGAATTTTTATTATCCGCACGAAAGCAACCTGCTTTAACTACCCGAATGCTCTAATATCACTCGGATATTTATTATAAAGCGGAAAAACTTGATATTATGCTTTTTTTGTGTTATTATTAACAAATCTTGTCAGGAGGTTGTAAGAATGAATGTTAAAGGCTTTAGAGTGAATTTTTTAGGTGATAGCATCACCGAAGGCGTCGGTGTTACCGCTCCGCACTATCGTTACGATAATAGAATAAGTGAAATGCTTGAGTTTTCTGATATTAATAACTATAGCGTCAGCGGCTCCCGCTTGGCTCATCAATCATACCCCAGCGCAAAGCCAAGGTACGACCTTTGTTTTTGCGGTCGCGCTTACGATATGGATGCTACTGCTGATATGGTTATTGTCTACGGCGGCGTAAACGATTACATCCACGGAGATGCACCATTTGGAAAAATCGGAGACTCTATTCCCACCACCTTCTGCGGCGGTGTATATTTCCTTATGAAGTTTCTGCGTGAAACCTATGCCGATAAGCCTATTATCTTTATGACCCCCGCCCGCTGCTTCTTGCGTCGCAAGGTGGACGATTTAATTCCTTCTGCACATGCCGCCAAGCGCGTGCCGGGCAAACCCCTTAAAGATTATGTAGATGCAATAATAGAAACCGCAAAGCAATTTGATGTTAAGGTATTAAACCTTTATACCGACTTGGGTATAGACCCTCACATCCCGGAGGATTTTGAAAAATACACTATAGATGGTCTGCATTTTAACGATGAGGGGCACCTTTTAATCGCCCTAAAGCTTAAATCCTTAATTGATGCTATTTGATGAAAAATCCCCACCGATTTCGGTGGGGATTCGATTTGCTTTCCTTAATTGCAGCCTGTATACTTATCTTTAATTAAAGCTTTTAACCCAATTCACCAAAGAACCATGATGTGTGTTTTCCTTTACAGTGCCTAACATATAGTCAGTTACAACACCGTTGCTTCTCATTTTTTGCAAAATTGCTTCCTGGAGTTCTTCCACCGACATTTCCTCGTATGGTTTGTTGGCGGCTATGGTTACCTTCTCGACCTTCGTTTCTTCCGGTATTTCTGCAATCACAGGATTTTGAGGTTCTTTTGAAATTTCTTCTGCATCTTTTACAGGTTCAGGTTGTTTCTCTATTTTCACTGTTTTTATTGGTGTGAAGCTATCGTTAATAAGCTCTTCAGGAATCCAAATTTCGCCGCAGTTTGCAGGCACTCGCACCTGAATGTGCCCATCTTGCACATGTACCTGTTCGCCTGTCAATGCGCCAATATATTTACCGAAATTACCGCAAGGAAGATTCAAATTCACATCACAATCACTATTGTTGACTGTAATAATTACAGATTTACCATCAAGTGTTCTTTCATAAGCAAAATGAGTTGTTTGCAATTCCAATTGCTTGTAATCACCGCAACAAAGAGCAGGTGTGTTTTGACGAATTTTGCCAAGGGTTGCAATAAGTTGTGTGCAAGGATTAGTTTTTATTGCATCATTGTAATCATCAAAGTTTAGTTCGGGTCTTAATAAGTCATCCGTGCCACGTTCTTTTTTTCCTTCGATGCCGAATTCGGATCCATAATAGATTGACGGAATACCCGGTAATGTATAAAGCATAATGTGCACAGGCACAAAATGCGATTTGTCTTGAAGCTTGGTATAAATACGCTCCACATCGTGATTATCAACAAAAGTGTAAAGCTTCAGGCGATTTCCAACCATATCGCTTACATATTTGATTGTATGAGCAATTTCAAAATAATTGTGGTCGTTGTGAGCGGAATACAAGGCTTTGTGAAGCATATAGTTTGTTACGGAGTGAAGAATTCCGTCATTTGCCCAACGGGAGTAATTACCGTGAATAACTTCACCCATAAGCCAGAAGTCGTTTTTCACTTCATTTGCCACCTGGCGAAGTGCCTTCATATATTCAAAGTCCATAACATCTGCCGCATCAAGACGGATTCCGTCAATATCAAATGTCTTTACCCAAAAACGAATCACATCACAAATATAGTCTTTGACGGCAGGGTTATGTTGATTTAATTTGGCAAGAAGGTCATACCCACCCCAATTTTCATAGGAAAAACCGTCGTTAAAGGAGTTGTTTCCATAGAAATTTACATTACAATACCAGTCTTTATATTGGGAATTTTCCCTGTTTTGTTTAATGTCCTCAAATGCGAAGAAATCACGACCTGTATGATTGAATACACCGTCTAAAATCACTCGGATTCCTTGCTTATGACATTCTGACACAAAATTAGTCAGGTCTTGGTTTGTACCAAGTCTGCTGTCTAATTTTTTGTAATCTGTGGTTTCATAGCCATGACCGACAGATTCAAAAAGCGGTCCGATGTAAATTGCATTGCATCCAATTTCTTTTATATGATGAATCCAAGGCAATAGTGTATTAAGTCTATGCACAGGTTCACTGTAAGAATTTTGTTTTGGAGCACCCGTCATCCCTAACGGATAAATATGATAAAATATTGCTTCGTCATACCACGCCATTTTTTGCCCTCTTTTATTGTTGAATTATATTTGTTATTATATCACATTACGCTTTTAAAGGAAAGATATTTATAAAA
>JAZRMU010000050.1:0-1646 GCA_045647785.1 Acutalibacteraceae bacterium | reverse complement strand
ATAATCCTTTTCGGTGTCCATAATGGTTTTGGCTTGTTCGGCGGTAATCTGTTCGTAGGTCAAAGATTTTCCGTTTTTACCGCTACAAGCGGTCATTCCGAATAATGAGAGTGATATTAAAAGCATTATAATCAATCCTTTAACTTTTTTCATAGTATTTGCTCCGTTTTGTTTTTTATAAACTGAGTATCCGTTTTTCGATCTCGGCAATTACAGCTTTGAATACCTCATCGCTTTCGCCCGTGGGATCGGGCAGGTTCCAATTATCGTCAAATGCTCTGCCGATATATGGGCAACCAACATCACAACCCATTGAAATTACCACATCAGGTGTGGGTATTTTGTCTATGGTTTTGCTATACTGTGTTTGTTCCATATCGATACCGTAGAGTTGTTTCATAAGCCGAACGGCATCTTGATTAATTTGTGGTTTGGTTTCAGTTCCTGCTGAGTAAAAATCGTATTTATCCCCTGCGAAGCGTTTGCCGAGTGCTTCGGCAATCTGACTTCGGCAAGAATTATGAACGCAAAGAAATGCTATTTTCTTCATCTAAATGGGCACCTCACACCGATACATTGATTATTCTGTGATGAGTGAACGCATTTAATTTCGTCAAGTTCCATCTCAATACCGAGGTTTTCTTTAACAAACTCCACCGCCTTGGTTATGGCAAGGTAAGAATCACGCTTACAACAACGAGGGCCGCCGACCTCACCGATTGCACCAAGAGCTTTTGAGGTCATTTTGTTGGAAAGTCCCCACGCTTCGTTGGCAAGGGGTGTTGAGCCAGTAACGATAGAAACAAACATACCGGCACTGATTCCTGCACCGCAAGCGCCCCAAAAACCGCAAGCTCCGCCGGGAACTTGTTTGCCTCGCGATTGCATTTCCACCAAGGCTTTCGGTAAATCAATGTTACCGCCTGCGTTCTTATAAGCAGTCAGTAGTGCCACACCCACCATAATATGATGTTCGGGGCCGTGCATATGGCAAAAAGGTAGTGCCATCAACTTTTGCAAAATCAGAAGAGGATTCTTTGAAGTTTCGGCAAGGCAGACAGCGATGATGGAATCGATACCGCCGGTATGACATTCGTTACAAACATAATGTCCCTTTTCGCAAGCAGTCTTGCTATTTTCTTTTTTATGACAAAGGGCACATTCCATTTGCGTTTCGTTTTCTAAATATGTAAGCGGTGCTCCGCAAATTAAACATTCGTCTTTCATAAATTTTCCCTCAAAAATATTTGAATTTTGTTATCAGTTCAATATATTATTCACTTACTTAAATTTATAATTGAATAGACCATAATGCCAACACCAATACCAAATAATACACAACCATATACTTCGGTTAACTGGTTTGCAAAGAATCCTACTGTTCCACTACCCAAAGCACATAATATTGCAAATAACAATTTCTTCTTTTTCATATAGGTATACCTCTCTATAAATTGAATTCATCAGAAAATTCCTTTATTATATTTAATCATCGCCTTAAAGCTTAAAACAAGCCCTACAATAATACCAACAATTAAAACTGCGGTTCCAATTAAAACGAAGATGTTATTTTCGGTATATAAAGTTATAGCAGACAAAATACTGAATATTATTATACCCACACCGATAATAACAGTACCTAATCC
>JAZRMU010000049.1:0-33955 GCA_045647785.1 Acutalibacteraceae bacterium | reverse complement strand
CAAAAAACAATAATATTGAAAATATTAATTATAGTGGAGAATACGACGCTATACTTCCGTTTTTATCTGCTGATGAAAAAGAACATCTTTTTGTTGCGGTTTCAAATGTCAAAATAACTGATGAAAGGGAAAGACTACATTCCAAGATTATAGCACACAGAAAGCGAATTGAAAGTTGGGAAAAGGAGTTCAAGAAACAAACACCATATCAACAAAAACAAAGTAAAAATACAGCACCATATTTAAAATATGATGTTGCAGATAATTCCTTACCAAGAGTTTTTAGAATTATAGATTCGCTTATAAAGGCAATGAAACCGCTTGGCGTTGATTTGGATGATAATTTATGTTTTCATTATAAAACCGATTATATTAAACTCAGTTTTTCTGAGGCAACTACGGAAATGCCACATGAACTAACAAAAGAAGAACGCATTTCCTTGTTAAAGTATGAAGATGAGCGTAAACGGTATAGCTGGGCAAGCAAACCACAAATACGCAAATACGATCATATACATAACGGACGTATCAGCGTTGGTGTAGGCTTGAAAAGAAGATTTAGAGACGGTAAGTCTATAACTCTTGAAGAGCAACTTGGAGATCTGATGATTGCTATATTTATTGCTATTAATGATGCAAAGCTGGCTCGTGAAGAACGTGAGGAGGCAGAACGCAAACGTCGGGAAGAACAACGGAAGAGAGAAGAATTTCGTCAAAGATATAATGAAGAGGTAGAATTAACTCTCGCATTGGAAAATCAGGCTGAAGATTTTGCTATGGCATGTAAAATACGAGCATTGATTAATGAGGTTGAATCTAAGTCGGATAATGATAGCGAAATTGCGGAATGGATTATGTGGGCAAAGGCTAAAGCAGATTGGTATGATCCTACTGTTGCTGCCAAGGATGAATTCTTTGGAGAACGTAAACACAAAGAAAATCAAGAGCGTAAAAAATTAGAAAAGCAATATTATTGGTGATATTTATGATATTCTCAAATAGTATGCAAAAAGCGTGTGACATTTACTGCCATACGCTTTACCTCTGTGTCAGTATGTTTCGATAAAAATTTTCGTTCACAAAATTCTATGTCAATTTACTATGGTCTTTTTTATTCAAAATGCACTATAAAATTGGCTTATGGTGTTTGTTTAACATTTACCTCCCCATAGCCGCACTCACACCATAAGTGCTCTAAACCCGCAATATTAAAGGGAATTTTTGGAAGGCAAAAATTTATGGTGTTCTCTTGACATTTTCCCCTGCGGCTGCAGATACAATTAGCCGCTATTTAGATGCTACAGAGTCTACTCCTCAGGATTACGATGCGGTATTTACGGGAGATTTGGGGTATATCGGAAGCGAATTGTTGAGTGGAATTTTGAAAGAAAAGGGAATATACCTTCATAATCATTTTGATTGTGGCAAGATGATTTTCGATAGAGAGGGTCAGGATGTTCATGCTGGCGGCTCGGGCTGCGGTTGCTGTGCGAGTGTGCTTTGCGGTTATATTTTGCCTAAAATGCTTGAGGGCAAATTCACAAATATTTTATTTTGCGCTACCGGAGCTTTACTATCGCCGACTTCAACACAGCAGGGCGATAGCATACCCTGTATTGCGCATTTAGTTAATATTCGCACTCGGTAAATTGTTCTATTGACAAATCGGTTTTAAGGTGTTATAATCTAACAAACCGATGAGAAAGAATAGTAGCCTGTTTTAAGCCTTCCAGAGAGTTGCTTGGCGGTGTGAGAGCAATAGGGGAATGCAGGTGAATGGACTTTTGAGGGCAAACCGAAACGAATTCGTAGTAGGCTTTGACGGGGTGCGCTTCCGTTAACATGAGCGTCGCGTATATTTGTATGCGTTAAGAGGGAAAGCTTTTGCTTTAATTTGGGTGGCACCGCGTGTCTTTGTGATTCGTCCCAAGTACTGCTGTACTTGGGCTTTTTTATTTTGGAGGGTGCTATGTTCGAAAAATTTGTTAAACGATGGCGTGATTTATAATTCTTAATTTTTTTTAATTGAAAGGGAGAATTATTATGAATAAATACAGAGATTTTGATAACTATTTAAAGGAATATCCGAATGATGACGGTTACTTTGGCGAATATGGCGGTGCCTACCTTGATGAAAAACTTCTTCCTGCTTTCAAAGAGGCAAGTGATGCTTATCAAGCTATTTGTCAGTCAGCCCAATTTATTAATGAACTTCGCCGAATTCGTAAGGATTTTCAGGGAAGACCCACACCAGTTTACCATTGCGAGCGACTTTCGAAGCTTTTCGGGAACTGTCAGATATATGTTAAGCGCGAGGATCTTAATCATACGGGCGCTCATAAATTAAATCACTGTATGGGTGAGGGCTTACTTGCGAAATATATGGGCAAAAAGAAACTAATTGCTGAAACCGGAGCAGGTCAGCATGGTGTAGCGCTGGCTACCGCCGCTGCATATTTCGGACTCGAGTGTGATATCTATATGGGTGAGGTGGATATTGCAAAGCAGCATCCAAATGTAATTCGTATGAAGATGCTCGGCGCCAATGTAATTCCCGTTACTAAAGGACTTAAAACACTTAAAGAGGCTGTTGATGCAGCTTTTGAAGCATACGAAAAAGAGTATGAGGATGCCATTTATTGTATTGGATCTTGTTTAGGACCCCATCCGTTCCCGCTTATGGTGAGAGATTTCCAAGCTGTTATCGGAAATGAGGCTCGTGAGCAGTTTTTGGAAATGACTGGTCATTTGCCCGATGCAATAACCGCTTGTGTTGGTGGCGGTTCTAATTCGCTTGGTATGTTTACTCCTTTCTTGGCAGACCCTGTTGAGATATACGGTGTTGAGCCACTCGGTCGTGGCAGCAATGTTGGCGACCACGCTGCCACAATGCAGTTTGGTACTAAAGGTAGACTGCACGGCTTTGATAGCTATGTTCTTCAGGATGAAAATGGTGAACCGCTACCCGTTTATTCTATTGCAAGTGGTCTTGATTATCCGGGCGTTGGTCCTGAACACGCATTTTTGCGCGATCAGGGTCGGGTGCATTATGAAACCGCTACCGATGAAGAGGCTATGGAGGCATTTTTCTTACTTTCTCGTTATGAGGGAATTATTCCGGCTATTGAAAGCTCGCACGCTTTAGCTTACGCTATTAAGTACGCAAAAACCCATAAAAATGGTTCAATATTGGTTTGTCTTTCCGGTAGAGGCGATAAGGATATTGATTATGTTTATGAAAATTACGGTTGTGGTGAGATGTTCAATTTGGAAAAATACAACAAATGAGGAATATTTTAACCGATAATTGTTCGAGGCACAACATATTGTGCCTCTTTTTTCTTTTTTTTGAAAAAAATGGTTGATTTATTTTTAATTTTGTATTACAATAAATGCATAAACTATTTACAATGGGGAGGTGTTGTGTTAATGTTGGAAAAAATATTTGGGGGATTAACTCTTGCCGAGCAAAGTGTACCTAACGGACTTGTTGTTGCAATGGGTGTTGGTACAGTATTTTTGGGACTCATTTCAATAGTTATTATCTGCAAAATTATGAGTGCGATTATTGCACCCAAAAAAGAAACAGCGGATAAGAGCGCCGAATGTGCTCCTATGGCTTCAACAGCTGCCGCTCCTGCTGCTATTGAAAATCGTCAGGAAATAGTAGCTGCTGTTTCAGCAGTTGTTGCTGAAGAACTTGGAACCGATGTTTCCGCTATCAGAATTCTTTCATTCAAAAAAATCTAAATCAAGGAAGGTAATAAATTATGAAAAAGTATAATGTAACCGTTAATGGTACTGCTTATGAAATCACACTTGAGGTTGTAGATGCTGCTGATATTAAGGCAGCTCCTGCTCCTGCCGCAGCTGCTGCTCCTGCTGCTCCTGCTGCTCCTGTTGCTGCTGCTCCTGCAGGCGGTGAGTCTGTTGTTGCTCCTATGCCCGGAACCATTCTTAAGGTAAATGTTCAAAATGGCGCTGCTGTTAAAAAGGGAGATGTTCTCTTTGTTCTTGAGGCAATGAAAATGGAAAACGAAATTATGGCCGCTTGTGATGGCACTGTTTCCGGCATTTCTGTTTCAAACGGTGCTTCCGTTGAAACCGGTTCTGTTCTTTGCGTAATTGCTTAATTTGTTAGGAGTATATTAAAATGGAATATATTATGAACTTTGTACAGCAGACAGGGTTCTACATGATGGCAAACGATTTTATCGCGAGTGGCATGTGGAAAAATCTTGTTATGATTGCTGTATCTTTAGTGCTTTTATATTTAGCAATCAAAAAGCAGTTTGAGCCACTATTACTTATTGGTATTGCTTTTGGTATGTTGCTAACTAATCTGCCCGGTGCTGAAATGTATCATGGTGAACTTTGGAATCGTTTTATGGCCGGAGAAATTGGCTATGGAACAATAATGCACGATGGTGGACTGCTTGATATTCTTTATATCGGCGTTAAGACATGTGTTTATCCGTGTTTGATTTTTATCGGTATTGGCGCTATGACGGATTTTGGTCCCTTAATTTCCAACCCGAAATCTCTTCTTTTAGGCGCTGCCGCACAGGTTGGCATTTTTGCAACCTTTATCGGATGCTTCTATTTAGGCTTCCCGCAGGAGGCTGCTGCTTCTATCGGTATTATCGGTGGTGCTGATGGTCCTACAGCAATTTATACAGCTTCCAAGCTGTTCCCGGACCTTCTTGGCCCGATCGCCGTTGCAGCATATTCGTATATGGCGCTTGTGCCCGTAATTCAGCCGCCTATCATGCGTTTATTGACCACAAAAAAAGAACGCGAGATAGTTATGAAGCCGCTTCGCGTAGTTTCAAAAACCGAGAAGATTATTTTCCCGATCGTTGTAACTATTTTCGTTTCTTTATTGGTTCCGTCAGCTACACCCCTTGTAGGCTGCTTAATGCTGGGTAACCTTTGGAAAGAGTCTGGAGTTGCTGAACGCCTTTGCAAAACTGCACAGAATGAGCTTATGAACATTGTAACAATTTTCCTTGGCATTTCTGTAGGTGCTACTGCAACTGCAACCGCCTTCTTGAATTTACAGACTCTCAAGATTCTTGCTATGGGTATCGTTGCCTTTGGTCTTGGTACTGCCGGCGGCGTGCTTCTTGCAAAAATTATGAATATTTTCAGCAAAGAAAAGATGAATCCGCTCATCGGTTCTGCAGGTGTTTCTGCCGTTCCTATGGCTGCTCGCGTATCGCAGGCTGAAGGTCAAAAGGCTAATCCTTCGAACTTCCTGCTTATGCATGCTATGGGACCGAATGTAGCAGGTGTTATTGGCTCTGCTATCGCAGCAGGTGTGCTTATCGCACTATTTGGTTAATAGGAGGTTATAGTAATGGAAAACAAAAAGCTTTATATTACCGATACCATCCTTCGCGACGCTCACCAGTCGCAGGCTGCAACTCGTATGCGCATTGAGGATATGATTCCTGCTCTCGAAAAGCTTGATAAAATGGGATATTGGTCGCTCGAATGTTGGGGCGGCGCTACCTTTGATTCTTGCATGCGTTTCCTTGATGAGGATCCGTGGGAGAGATTACGCACCCTCAAAAAGTATATGCCCAATACCAAGCTTCAGATGCTCCTTCGTGGTCAGAATCTGCTTGGCTACAAGCACTATGCTGATGATGTTGTAGATGCATTTGTTAAAAAGTCTATCGAAAACGGTATTGATGTTATCCGTATTTTCGATGCGCTTAACGATACTCGAAATATGGAACAGGCTATGAAAAGCTGCAAAAAATATGGCGGCATCTGTGAGGCTGCTATCAGCTATACTGTAAGCCCTGTTCACAACGAGGAATATTTTGTAAAGCTTGCTTGCAAGCTCGAAAAATTAGGTGCTGATGTTATTTGTATTAAGGATATGGCAAACCTTCTTCTTCCTTACGATGCATATTCACTTGTTAAAAAGCTTAAGGAAAATGTAAAGGTGCCCATCCACCTTCACACTCATAATACTACCGGTACAGGCGATATGACCTATTTAATGGCTGTTCAAGCCGGTGTAGACATCGTTGATACTGCGCTTTCTCCTTTAGCTAATGGTACCGCTCAGCCCTCTACCGAGGCTCTTGTAGCTACCTTGCAGGGCACCGAGCGTGATACAGGTCTTGACTTGAACCAGCTGAACGAGGTTGCGGCTCACTTCCGTACCGTTGCTGATAAGATGAAGGCTGAAGGCACACTTGATCCGAAGGTTCTTAATGTAGACGTAAAAACTCTGCTTTATCAAGTACCTGGTGGTATGCTTTCAAACCTTATTTCGCAGCTTAAGCAGGCAAATGCTGAGGATAAGTACTATGACGTTCTCGCAGAAATCCCGAACGTTCGTAAGGACTTTGGTTATCCGCCTCTCGTAACACCTACCAGCCAGATTGTTGGTACTCAAGCAGTATTTAACATTTTAGCAGGCGAGCGTTATAAGATGATTACTAAGGAATCTAAGGGCGTTCTCCGTGGTGAGTACGGTCAGGTTCCCGGTGAGGTTAACGAAGAAGTTCGTCGCAAGGCTATTGGTGATGATAAGGTTATTACCTGTCGTCCGGCAGACCTTCTTGAGCCCGAGCTCGAAAAGTATCGCGCCGAAGCAGGCGACCTTGCTAAATCGGAGGAGGATGTATTAAGCTATGCACTCTTCCCGCAGGTTGCTTCAAAGTTTCTTGCAAAGCGCAATGCTCCAAAGGCTGATGAGAATGCAGTTCGTACTCTTATTGTAGAGGGCCTCCTTAAATAATGATTTCACCCACTAATCGAGATTAGTGGGTGATTTTTTATTTGACAATAAACCTATTTTTCGATATAATTATTGAGAGTAATATAATGGAGGTGAATGTGGTTTTGGTAAAGATTTTGGAACTTTTCAAGGCGGCTTTTAATACATTTAAAGGTCTTTCAAAAAAGGCAATAGTCGCTGTTTTAGCTTTTTTCAAAATGCTGGCAGTAAAGATAAGAGCAATTCCCGGCGCTGTTTTTAAAATACTTGAAAGAAACAAAAAGAAGCTTGTGATCATTTGGGTTTGCTTTTTTGTCGCCGTTGTGGCATTCATTATCGCCGTTTTTAACATCACTATTGATTATTATATGCTTTCGTATAACGGTAACCCAATTGGATATTCTCGCTCCGAGGGAACTGTAACAGCCGCGGTTTCTGAAATCTCAACAATGTTTGCCGATGATGCCGTTATTACCGACGATATTAATAACTTTACAGTAAGTAAAATTACCAGCTCGAATTGGTTCATTTCTTGTATGAATAAAAACGAGTTTTTGGATGTTATTGTTAATGCATCTGATACATTGTGTAACGGCTATTCATTATACATTGACGGTGAATTAGTGGCGGCGCTTCGAAATCAGGAAATGCTAGATACTGTTATTAATAATTTCAAGCTTGATATGGTATCGATTAATAAATATGTTTCGAATCAAAACGATTCTTGCACTGTAACTTTTAAGGAAACGATTGAAATTAAGCATGAGTATTTACCAAAATCTGTTGTTACCTTTAAGGATGAATATAAAACGGTTTATTCTATTCTTTCAGAGCGCATCAATTACACAATAGATTGTTTGCAGACTGAACAAGAAAATATTCCGTATGTTACTTTCTATACTAGAAACGATGAGCTGCGCGCAGGGCAAAAAGTTGTGGTGCGCAAGGGCGCTAACGGCACAAAGGATGTTCAATATCAAATTATTGTGGAAAACGGAGAGCTAATTTCGAAAACGCAGGTTAACGAAACTATAACAAAAAGCGCTGTTACTGCAAAAATTCAAATTGGTAGTGGAGTTTCAGGCGGTCTTGGCAGTAATCTAGGTTTGATTTTCCCGGTTGATGGTTATATAACTTCACCTTATGGTGATCGTAAAGACCCGTTTACCGGAGCATCCAGCAACCATAATGGATTGGATATAGGAGCCGCTAAAGGTACACCGATTTATTCTGCATCGGGCGGTAAGGTAATTCAGGCAAGAGATAAGAAAAACGGTTTTGGCTTATGCGTTGTTATTGAACATAGCTCGGGCTTTAGAACGCTATACGGACATTGTTCAGAATTACTTGTTGAGGAAGGACAGTATGTATCGGCGGGCGAGTTAATTGCGCGCGTAGGCTCGACGGGCCGTTCTACCGGAAACCACCTGCATTATTCTATTATTATTGATGATAAATGGGTTGATCCGACATTATACTATTAAAAAATGCCGTATTACTACGGCATTTTGTGTATAAAGATATTAAGGATTGCATTTCTTGCAGGGCTCATATCCACTGTTTATAAGCTCTGTGCGAGAATTTGATTTGACAAGATTTTCTTCTTTTATCTTTTTAGCATATTGGCACGAGGATAAATGAAATTTTTTAGTAGAACCGTTGGCAATGAATTCAGAGCTTACAGCATTGTTTACGGTTTCTGCATTAGGGTTCTTGTCAGGCACTACCGTGATGTTTGTTTCGGGTTGGTCTTCGCCGGAAGGCTGCTTGTAGCCGTTTACTGTTTGTTTAGTTGTTTCATCAGGTAGGGCTACGATTTCTGTACCGTCCGATTCATATTTCGGCTTAACGCAACCGCATACTGATATAAGTAAAATTGTTGCTAAAATTATTGATAGTATTCGTTTCATTAAATCACCATTATTATATTATTATAAATTCGTTTTAAAATCAAGGGGAAGTATGGAAGAAAGAGTTTTATTTTTAAGAAGAAAAGCGAATAAGCTGCCTTTACTGCCCGGCGTTTATATAATGAAAAACGCATCGGGTGAGGTTATTTATGTAGGTAAAGCTAAAAAACTTAAAAATAGAGTAGTACAGTATTTCAGGTCTGATGTTAATCACACCGAAAAGGTGCGCAAAATGGTTCAAAATGCAAACGATTTTGACTATATTGTTTGCGATACAGAGTTCGAGGCACTGACTCTTGAAAATTCCCTCATAAAGCAATATTCACCGAAATACAATATTTTACTTAAGGATGACAAGGGGTATCACTACATTAAAATTAGTGATGAAAAATGGCGCAGAATTACTACTGTTAAGCAAATTGATAAAAAAGGTAATTATATAGGACCATATAATTCTGCGTATGTCGTTAATAATACTGTTAAAGAAGCCCTGAAGGTTTTCAAGCTACCTGACTGTAATCGCAATTTCGAAAAACGAACTAAACCTTGTTTAAACTATCATATAGGACAATGCATGGCACCATGTAAGGGCAATGTTTCCATTTCGGAATATAATGAGGCATTAAACTCTGCTCTGGATTTTATCAAGAGTGGCAGTGCGGAAAATACTGCTTTAATTAAAGCGAAAATGGAAAAAGCGGCAGAGGAATTAAATTTTGAATACGCTGCAAGGCTACGTGATAGATTAGCTGCTATAGAGCGTGTTCGCGAAAAACAAAAAGTAATTTCCTCTGATTTAGCTCGCCAGGATGTTTTTGCGCTGGCACTTGCGGGCGATATTGCCTGCGTTCAGGTTTTTGTGTTTAAAAACGGGCATTTGAGTGATGAAAATCATTACTTTTTCGATGGTATTGCAAGTAAAGAAGAGTTTTATAGTGAATTCCTTTTGCAGTATTATTCTTTACACAATGAAATTCCAAGGCGTATTATTTTGGATGCTCTCCCCGAGGAAAATATTATTTCCGAGTGGTTGACAGCAGAGGCAGGGCATAGGGTGGAAATAATACTGCCGCAGAAGGGTGATAAATTAAAGCTGCTCAAGATGTGCGCTTCTAACGCATCGGAGCATTTAGCGCAGAAAATTGAGCGCAGCATTAAGGAAACCTCCGTTCTGCAAGAACTTGCAAAATTGCTTGGCATGGAAAATCCGCCGCGCTATATTGAAGCTTATGACATTTCAAATATCTCGGGCAGCGAGAATGTTGGCGCTATGGTTGTTTATCGCGATGGAAGACCTGAAAAAAATAATTACAGGCGCTTTAAGATTAATACTTTTGTTGGTCAGGATGACTTCCGTTCAATGGCAGAGGTGCTTGACCGACGATTTACCGAGTACAAGAAGGGCGAGGATACGGCATTTTTGGTTATGCCCGATTTGATACTGCTTGATGGTGGCACTCCGCAGCTTCGTGCCGTTATGCCTATATTAGAAAAACACGGAATTAATATTCCTATGTTCGGTATGGTAAAGGATAACAAGCATCGCACTAACGCTATATCGGCGGGAGGCGGGAACATTGCAATTAAAGCAAATCGTGCTTTATTTTCCTTTATAACGGGAATTCAGGATGAGGTGCACCGCTTTGCCATTGGTTATCATAAAGCTCGCAGAACTAAATCTATGCTTGAATCCAAATTGTTTGAAATTGACGGTATAGGTAAAGAAAAGGCGAAAAGGCTAATCAAGCATTTTAAAACTCTAGAGAAGATTAAAAATGCTGATTTAAAAGCCTTGATGCAGGTTGACGGCATCGGCCAAAAACAGGCTGAAACAATTATAAAATATTTTTCAGAGTAAAAAAGAGGTTACACTATTGTGTAACCTCTTTAAAATTATTCCTCTTTGCCTGCTTGAGTGGGAAGCTGTGATTTAAGTTTAGCTCTTGTAGCTCTTAAATCAGAAAGGTTCTTGGTAAGACCTTCGTCAGCATTCTTCATAAGGTCATCAACATAGTCCTGTGCAGCCTTTCTCATACTGCGGCTCTGTGCCTGTGCTGATGCAATAATCTCTTGAGCCTTATCGCGGGCAAGCTTTGTAATTTCCTCTTGAGAAACCATAGCCTTTGCACGCTCTTCAGCTCCGCGAATAATGCTGTCAGCCTCGCGTTTAGCGTTTGTGATTATGTCTGAACGGTCAGCCACAATACCGCGAGCCTGTTTAATCTCGCTGGGGATGTTGAGGCGGATATCATCGATAACCGCACGAAGGTGCTCTGCGTTTACAACAACGCGCTTGCCGGGCATTTTCATACCACTTTCTAATGCCTCGTCAAATTGTTCGAGTAATTCTTCAATACTCATATTATTCATCCTTTCTATCTTAATCTCTCGATTATGTTTTTATGTATAACACTCGGAACAAATTCCGAGATATCACCGCCCATACTGGCTATCTGCTTAACCATACTGGAGCTTAAGTACATATGCTCTGATTTAGTAGTTAAGAAAAGTGTTTCTATATCGGGGTTGAGCTTGCGGTTAGTAAGTGCCATTTGAAATTCATATTCAAAATCGGACATAGCGCGAAGACCCTTAACGATGGCGTATGCGTTATGCTGTTTAGCATATTCTGCAAGCAATCCGTCATAATAGTCGACAACCACATTTTCTAAATGCGATACACTTTTTTTGATTAGTTCAACCCTTTCTTCGGGGGAAAAGCTGTAGTTTTTTTTGTGATTTATCATAACAAGCACAATTACCTTATCAAAAAGGGTAGAGGCGCGAGTGATAACATCAACATGACCGAGGGTTATCGGGTCGTAACTACCGGGGCAAATTACTGTTTTCATATCATTCACTGTCTTTTCTGTAAATTGTTATAACTATTTTACCATATTTGCGCTCACGCTCAATTTTGAAATCCCCTACACCTTCGGGTAAAGATATATCAAGCGGATGTTCACAAATAATAATTCCATGCTGCTTTACAATACCTGCAACAGAGTTTAGTGCTTTTTCAAAAAGTCCGTCACGGTAGGGCGGGTCAATAAAAGCTATGTCATACTGTTCTCGGCAAGAGGCAATAAAAGAAAAATAATCAGAGCGAATAACTTTCGAGCTTGCATTAAAGCCTGTCCTATCAAGGTTAGACTTTATTACCGCAATAGCGTCGGGATTACTGTCAACAAAAACGGCGCTTTCAGCACCGCGTGAAAGTGCCTCAATACCCATTTGACCGGAGCCGGCAAACAAATCTAAAAAAGTGCGACCTTCAATATCAAACTGAATAGCACTAAAAACAGCCTCTTTAACCATATCGGTCGTAGGTCGTACATCGGTGCCAAATAAAGTATCGAGCTTGCGGCCTTTGGCCGTTCCAGTAATAACGCGCATAATAACACTCCTATAGTTATTTATATTATCCCACAAAATAGGGTGTTTTGTCAACAGTAATATTAAAATTAAACCAATATATTGACATATTTTCTATGAATGCTTTAATTATTATATATAGGTATAGAGCAAAGCATAGAAAACAAAATACCCTCATAGGAATATTAAAAATAATGAAATATAGCTGCGCCATATGAAATAATCCTGGCGCACTATGAAATATAATTCACCTTTTGACATTTGCAAAGTGAAAATTTCATAGCGCAGCTATTTCATATTCGTTAGCATATTTCACTCACCGTAAGGTGAATTTCATTGAAAAAACCTCTTTACTTTCGTAAAGAGGTTTTTTTCTGGAGCTGCTAACCGGATTTGAACCGGTGACCTCGTCCTTACCAAGGACGTGCTCTACCTACTGAGCCATAGCAGCAATTATCGCAACGCTAAACATTATAAGATAAAAAACTTAATTTGTCAAGGATTATTTTTAAAAGGTTAAAATTTGGTTACAAGATTGCCCGAATGGTTGACATTTCAGGCATAAATTTGGTAAAATATTATGAAAAATTATGTTAAAAGGGGGTTTGAAGATGATTAAAAGTATGACCGGTTATGGTAGAGCCCAAGGTGCGGTTGATAATATGAATATCACAGTTGAACTCAAATCTGTGAATCACCGCTTTTTTGAGTTCTTTTCTCGTGTGCCGCGTAATTTTAATTACCTTGAGGAAAAATTAAAGTCTTTTGCACGAACTAAAATAGTTCGCGGAAAAGTAGAAATGTATGTTACGGTTGAATTGGTTGACACGGCTCTTACCGAAATTGAAATTAACCGTGAATTTACTGCTTCTTATATAAATGCTCTAAAAACACTAGTGGACGATTTTGGATTACAAAACGATATTTCGGTATCTTCTGTTGCCAGAAATTCCGATGTGTTCAAAATTACTTCTAAAGAAATTGACGAGGAAGCCGTTACGAATGCCGTCTTATCTGTTGCAGATGAAGCAATAAACGCATTTATTAAAATGCGCCTTACCGAGGGCGAACGGCTAAAAACCGATATAGAAAATCGTGCGGATTTTATCCTTAATAAGGTTGAGTTTATTGAGAGTAAAGCGCCCGAAACCGTTAAAAATTATCGCGAGCGACTGGAAGCAAAGGTTAAGGAACTTTTGGATAATGCCAATGTTGATGAACAGCGCATTATAACTGAAACTGCAATTTTCGCTGATAAGGTTG
Source organism: Acutalibacteraceae bacterium (assembly GCA_045647785.1). Taxonomy (GTDB): domain Bacteria; phylum Bacillota; class Clostridia; order Oscillospirales; family Acutalibacteraceae; genus SIG565. The sequence continues at coordinate 20,668 of JAZRMU010000049.1, read as the reverse complement.
CGGTGGATGAAGAAACTGTTCGTCTGCGCTCACATATTGCACAGCTTCGAAAATTGCTTGATAGCAACGAGGATGTTGGTAAAAAGCTCGATTTCATTGTTCAGGAAATGAACCGCGAAACTAATACAATCGGCTCTAAAGCGCAGAATATTGATATTGCGCAGTGTGTTGTTGATATTAAATCTGAAATCGAAAAAATTCGCGAGCAGGTACAAAATATAGAATAGGGGAATGGCTATGAAACTTGTGAATATCGGCTTTGGCAATATGGTGTCAGCTAACCGAATGGTAGCGATTGTCAGCCCCGAATCTGCCCCTATCAAGCGAATTGTTCAAGAGGCAAAAGAAAAGGGAACACTTATCGATGCTACACACGGCAGAAGAACTCGTGCAGTAATTATCACCGATAGTGATAATGTAATTTTAACTTATCTGCAATCTGAAACTGTAGCTAATCGAGTTAATGAGGAAGAATCGGTACAATATGAGGAGGAACAGGATGAGTAAGGGTAGACTTTATATATTTTCCGGGCCTTCGGGCTCGGGTAAGGATACGGTGCTGAAATCTGTGCTTGGGCGTTGCCCGGAGGTTATGCTTTCAATTTCCTCTATAACCCGCGATATGCGCGTTGGCGAGGTTGAAGGCGAGAAATATCATTTCATATCGCGCGAGGAGTTTGAGGAGTTAATCCGTGAAGATATGCTGCTTGAATACAATGTGTTTGTTGGCAATTATTACGGTACTCCTAAAAAACCCGTTGATGATGCACTTGAAAGTGGTCGCGATGTTATACTTGAAATCGATGTTAACGGTGCAGCACAAATTATGAAAAAGCGACCTGATGCTGTGAGCATTTTTATAATGCCGCCATCGCTACCAGAACTTAAACGCCGACTTTGCGGCAGAGGAACTGACAGCGCAGATGTTATTGAGAAGCGCTTGCAGTCGGCTCTTAATGAAATTGAAAGAGCTATAAATTATGATTATATCGTTGTAAACGATGTGATAGAAAAGGCTTCCGATGATGTGATTTCTATTATCGAGAGCGAGAAATTAAAAACTGAAAGACAAAAATATATTATTGATGAGGTGCTTGAAAAATGTTAAATCCCGCAATTGGAGAACTTATTGAAAATTATGAAAATCGCTATGAGCTTGTTTTAGATGTTGCTGACTGTGCACGCGAAATTTCAAAGCAAGCTGAAGAGGATGGGGAAATCATTCTCGAAAAGACCGTTTCGTTAGCAATTAATAAGTTGGCTAGCGAAATTAAATAGTTTAACTTAAAGAATTTTAGGAGGTGGCGGAATATGGCTGTGCTTACAGCGCAGATTGTGCTTGAAAAAACGGCTTATAGTTTTGATAAACTATATTCATATTCCGTACCGCAGCATTTGGCCGAAGCTTGCAAAGCTGGCTGCAGAGTTGTTGTTCCTTTTGGTAGGGGAAATTCACCTCGACAAGGACTTGTTGTTTCTACCGAACAGGTTGAAAGTGAATTAATTCTCAAGGAAATCGTTAAGGTTGCTGATAAAGAGCCGATTATCAGTGATGAAATGTTAAAACTTTGCCTTTGGCTTCACGATAGGTTGTTTTGCACCTATTTTGATGCTGTTAATGCTGTATTGCCAACCGGAATCTCTCTTAAAATGGTGGATTTTTATTCGGCTAATCCGATAGACAACGATAATCTTTCCGCCACGGAAAGAGCAGTGTATGATTTCATTAAAAAATCAAGCGAAGTCGAAAAGCGGAGGATTATCAAAGCCTTTGGCGAGAATTCTGAGGATATTTTAAATTCTTTACTTTTAAAGGATGCAGTTTCTAAATCGGGTGATGCTATTAGAAAAATGAACGATGCAAAGGAAAAGTCTATCCGACTCACCGAAAACTTTGCGGAGTTCTCTGGTAAGCTCACTGAGAGGCAGCAAGAAATTGCCGATATAATGCAGGATATTGGCGCAGTAAGCGTTAAAGAGCTGCAATATTTTTCGGGTGTTTCGATTTCTGTTATTGATGCTCTTGTTAAAAAAGGTTTGCTGGAGTATTTTAATCGTCCTGTTTATCGTATGCCGAAATATGAAAAGGGGAGCAATAGCGGTGCTATTGTTTTGACCGATGAGCAGTCCGCCGCATTTGATACATTAAAGGATAAGTTATCTACCGGCGGGGAAGCGCTGTTATACGGCGTTACCGGCTCCGGCAAAACAAAGGTATTTTTGCGGCTGGTTGATGAGGTCGTAGCTAACGGTAGGGGCGTTATCATTATGGTCCCCGAAATATCATTAACTCCACAGACTATTGCTGCTTTTAATAATCGATATAACGGCGAGATTGCAGTTTTTCATAGCGCTATGTCGCTCGGTCAGCGAATGGACGAGTGGAAGCGGATTCGCGATGGCGCTGCTAAAATTGCTATCGGCACTCGCTCGGCAATATTTGCTCCATTTAATGATATCGGTTTAATCATTATGGATGAGGAGCATGAGCATACCTATAAATCGGAGCAGTCTCCGCGTTTTCACGCACGGGATGTTGCGCATTTTAGAGCAGCCTATCATAACGCTCTGTTTGTTATGGCTTCAGCAACCCCGTCGGTTGTAAGCTACAGCAAGGCGCTTGCCGGTAAATATACTCTGTGTACATTAGATAAGCGCTACGGAAATGCAGTTTTACCCGAGGTTGTTACTGTTGATATGCGCAAAGAGATACGAAATGGTAATACCGGAGTTTTAAGTGAGGAGCTTTATCGCGAGATTAGTTTTGCTTTGGAAAATGGTCATCAAGCGATTTTGCTACTTAACCGCAGGGGTCATAACACTTATATTTCTTGCCCTGCCTGCGGGTATGTTTCTTCCTGTCCAAATTGCAGCGTTTCTTTGACATATCATTCGGCTAATCGTAGATTAATGTGCCACTATTGTGGTCATTCTGTTCCATATAGTAATATTTGTCCTGAATGCAATGATTCTAATATGCGATTTACCGGTGCCGGCACACAGCGTGCAGAGGATGAACTCAAAATGCTGTTTCCGGATGCCAATATACTGCGGCTTGATGCGGATTCAACAATGGCTAGAGGTTCGTTTTCGGAGCACTTAAGTGATTTTTCAGGTGGTAAATACGATATATTGCTAGGCACTCAAATGGTTGCAAAGGGACTCGATTTCCCTAATGTTACTGTTGTAGGTGTCATTGGTGCCGAAAAATCGGCATTTTCGTCCGATTATCGTAGCAGTGAGCGTACATTTTCGCTCCTGACTCAAGTTATAGGCAGAGCGGGACGCGGAAATGATGCCGGTGTTGCTATTGTTCAAACAAATGAGCCTGATGATAATATAATCACTTTGGCAGCTAATCAGGATTATGCAGAATTTTACAGAGAGGAAATCGCTGTGCGTCAGCTTCGCACCTATCCGCCATTTTGTGATATTATTTCAATTTTGACGCAATCAATGTCGCAGAATGATGCTCTAGACTCTGCAAAAAATATTTTAGCAAATTTAAAATCCTTGGTTTCGGATGAGTACAGAGATGTAAAGGTGATAGCCTTAGGTCCTGCACCCGCAAATCTTCCAAGGCTTAATAACAAATATAGATATACTTTACTTATAAAGTGCAAAAACAATTCTCGCACTCGTGAGCTAGTACGCAGTGCTATTTCGGTTAACATCAAAAAGGATACATCAGTTTTTGTTGATGTTAACCCTGAAAATTTCTTTTAAGGTGATAAAATGGCAATTAGGAATATTGTAAAGCATGGCGACCCTGTGCTTCGCAAGACAGCAAGAACGGTTTTAGAATTTAATGAGCGTTTGCATACATTACTTGACGATATGAAGGATACTATGTATGACGCAGACGGGGTTGGTCTTGCCGCTCCGCAGGTAGGTGTTTTGCGCCGTGTTTGTGTTATAGATATTGGTGAGGGTTTAATTGAGCTTGTTAATCCTGTTATTATCGAAAAAAGTGGTGTTCAAAACGAGCAGGAGGGTTGTCTTTCCTTGCCAGGTAATTATAAAACTACCTGCCGTCCAATGAAGGTTACGGTTAAGGCTCAAGACCGCCACGGTAACAACTTTACTGTTACGGGCGAGGATTTACTTGCAAGAGCGCTATGCCACGAATTAGACCATTTAGACGGTGTTCTGTTTATTGACAGAGCTGTAAAAGACTAATGAGGTAAGATATGAATTTAGTATTTATGGGCACTCCCGACATTGCGGCACATTCCCTTGAAATGCTTATTAAAGCCGGACATACGGTATCGGCGGTTTTTACCAAGCCCGATAAGCCTGTTGGCAGAAAGCAGATATTAACAGCTCCGCCTGTGAAGGAATTGGCTGTCAGCAAAAATATTCCAGTTTTTCAACCCGATACATTGCGAGACGGGGAGGCTTATCGTATTTTAAAAGAGATAAATCCCGAAATCATCGTTGTTGTAGCTTATGGCAAGCTCTTGCCAAAGGAAATACTTGAATTACCAAAGTTTGGCTGCATTAATGCCCACGCTTCCTTACTACCTAAATATCGCGGTTCTTCTCCTATTCAATGGTCTATTGTTTGTGGTGAAACTAAAACCGGCATTACTACAATGTATATGGACGAGGGAATGGATACCGGCGATATTATCGAAACGGATGAACTCTGTATTGGTGGGAATGAAACGGCCGAGGAGCTTTTTGAGCGTTTAACTATTATGGCGGGTGAACTGCTTTGCTCAACTCTTGGCAAAATTGAGGACGGTACCGCTATTCGTGTCCCACAGGATGAAATAAATGCTTCCTATGCGCCCATGATTAAAAAAGAAATGGGCAAGATTGATTTTAATAAAACTGCGAATCAGGTTCACAATCTTGTTAGAGGATTCTATTCTTGGCCCGCTGCATATACATTTTTAGGTGAAAAGCGTCTTAAGGTTTATAAAACCGAGCTTTGCGAACTTTCAGGCGAAGCAGGGACGGTGCTTAAAAGCGATAATGCTTTAATTGTTGCTTGCAAGGAAGGCTCGGTAAGGCTAGCGGAAATTCAACTCGAGGGTTCTAAAAGGACTACTGATACCGAGTTTTTGCGCGGAAATAAAATCGAAATTGGTTCTAAATTTTAATGGAGGTTTAAGGTTATGGCAAATGCTAGAAAAATCGCGGTAACAGCGCTTATGCGCGTTAATTGCGACAATGCATATTCAAATATAACCTTAAATGAGATTTTAACCGAAAGTCGGGCGGATGCTAGCGAGCGCGCCCTTGCTACTTTGCTTTTCTATGGCGTTTTGGACAGAAAAATTACGCTTGACTATGTGCTTGGCAGTTTAATTAAAAGCGGGATTAAAAAAATTAAGCCATTTACGCTGGAAGTTTTGAGAGTAGCACTCTACCAACTAATGTATACTGATAAAATACCGCCTTCCGCTGCGGTTAATGAAGCAGTGAAAATAATTAAAAAATCTAAAGAAAGCTTTAATGCTTCATTTGTTAATGCAGTATTAAGGAATTTTTTGAGAAATCCTACAGTGCTGCCGACGGATAATTCCGTAAAATCTATAAGCGTTAGATTCTCTTGCCCTGAATGGATTGTTGAGCAATTAATCGAAGATTACGATGTTAATACGGTTCTTGCTTTTTTAGAAAACTCTTTAATGCCTGCACCACTGACTTTAAGGGTTAATACTCTTAAAAACAGCGCGGAGGATTTAGTATCTATATTAAATAAAAGCGGATACGAGTGTGAAATCCAAAGTAATAATGCAGTAATCGTGAAGGGCTCTGTTATTAGAGAAAACGATTTGTTCCATGATGGTGCTTTTTTTGTGCAAGATTTAAGTTCACAAAATTGCGCTGAAGTTTTATCAGTTAAACCGAACGAGCGAGTTCTTGATATGTGTGCCGCTCCCGGTGGAAAAAGCTTTTCCTTGGCGATTCTGATGCAAAATAAAGGTGAAATTATTTCGTGTGATATTCATGCACATCGCACGAGGCTTATAGCAGACGGCGCAAAAAGGTTGGGATTAGACATCATAAAACCAACCTGTCAGGATGCCACGGTCTTTAACGAAAGTTTTGGTGTGTTTGATGCAGTGCTTTGCGACGTTCCTTGTTCGGGACTTGGTATTATTCGTCGTAAGCCTGATATTAAGTATAAACAAGTAACCGACTTTACTTCGCTTGAGGATATTCAATTATCTATACTTCAAAATGCCTCAAAATATGTGAAATCGGGCGGCAGAATTGTCTATTCGACTTGTACTCTGCGAAAAAATGAGAATGAAAGAATTATTGAAAGATTTTTAGCTACAAATCCATCATTCCGTCTAGGCAACAGCAAAACTTACTTCCCGCAAAACGATTTGGGAGATGGATTTTTTACTGCTTTACTAGTTAAAAAATAAGAGGTGATTATTTGCCTAAAATTGATATTATGTCGATGAACATTACCGAGATAGCTGACTATCTGAAAACAATAGGCGAGGCTTCATACCGAGCAAAACAAATTTTCAGTTGGTTGCATAGCGGGGTTCAAAGCTTTGATGAAATGACTAATATTCCAAAAAGTCTTCGCTTGAAGCTCGAGGAAGATTGTTATATTGCGACAGTACAAATCGAAAAGCGACTTGTTTCTAAAATTGACGGAACGGTTAAATATTTATATAAACTATTTGACGGAGAATATATAGAATCGGTGTTTATGCAATATAAACATGGTTATACAGTTTGTATTTCCACTCAAGTAGGTTGCAGAATGGGTTGCAGCTTCTGCGCATCCGGTCTTGGTGGTTTGACCAGAAATCTTACCGCCTCTGAAATGTTATCACAGGTAATTATGGCGGGCAAGGATAATAACGTTCGAATCTCTAATGTTGTTATGATGGGAATGGGCGAACCGCTAGATAATTTTGATAATTCCTTTAAGTTTTTGCATCTGGTTTCCGACGAAAACGGTCTAAATATAGGCCTTCGACATATTTCTCTTTCAACTTCAGGTGTTGTTACAGGTATTAAAAAACTGTCAGAGTTGAATTTGCCTATTACACTTTCTGTTTCATTGCATGCTCCTAACGACGAAATCAGAAGCAGTATTATGAAGGTTAACAATCGTTGGAATGTTGATGAACTACTGAAGGCTTGTAAAGACTATCAAGCTGTTACAGGTCGCAGAATTTCATTTGAGTACGCTATGATAAGCGGTGTCAATGATTCGCTTGAATGTGCAAACGAGTTGGTTATAAAGCTCAAAGGGATTATGAGCCATATAAATTTAATCCCGGCTAATCCCGTTCAGGAAAACGATTTTAAAAAAACTGATATTAATTCGGTAAAGAAATTTGCCGATTATATAAATTCTAAAGGTATTACAGCCACAATTCGCCGCACGCTTGGTGCCGATATTAACGCATCTTGCGGGCAGCTTCGAAAAAAATCTACCGAAAAGGAGGGTGTTTGAATGAAAATATATGGTGCTACCGATATCGGAACTATGAGAAATAATAATCAAGACGCATTTCTTAATACTGTTCTTTCTCAAAATGCGGTTCTTTCGGTTGTTTGCGATGGTATGGGCGGAGCGAATGCAGGTAATATCGCAAGCGAATTAGCAGTGAATTCAATTACTGATTATATTAAACGCTCATTTTCTCCGGATATTAAATCCGCAACTGCAAAAAATTTACTAATTAGCGCTATTGAGACTGCTAATGCTGAAATTTTTGAACAGGCTTCTAAAAATTCGGAATTGAGCGGAATGGGTACGACAGCAGTTGTAGTGTTAATTGTCGGTAATGTTATTTATTTGGCCCATGTAGGGGATAGCCGCGCATATCTTATAACCGAAAATGAAGTTGCGCAGCTTACGCGGGACCATTCAATTGTTCAAACGCTAATAGAAAAAGGTCATTTAACCGCCGAAGAGGCAAGGTTCCATCCTAAGCGTAATGTTATAACGCGTGCTATTGGAACGCAGCCTGTGGTGGAGATAGATTTTAATGAAATTGAGGTATCAAACGGAGTAGTGATTCTTTGTACTGACGGTGTTTCAAATGTTGTCCAAGCTGATGAAATTTTTGCGACCGTCAACGTAAAGTCTATTGAACTGATACCGGAATATCTTGTTAACCTTGCTAATGAACGCGATAGCGGTGATAATGTTACCGTTTCTGCGATTTCTATAAATTAACTGTTAGTGATACTTTCTATAGAAAAGGATTGGTGTTTTATGGATAAGTTTGTTGGAAAAAGATTAGATGGCCGCTATGAAATTCACGAAATTTTAGGCGTTGGCGGTATGGCTGTTGTTTATAAGGCATACGATAATTTAGAGAATAAGACGGTTGCTGTTAAAATTTTAAAGCAGGAATATGCTAAAAACGAGGAGTTTTTACGCCGTTTTAAGAACGAATCAAAGGCAATTTCGTTGCTTTCTCATCAAAATATTGTAAAAATTTATGATGTAAGCTTTGGAGATATTATTCAGTATATTGTAATGGAATATATTGACGGTATTACTTTAAAGGAGTATATTGAGCGCGAGGGAAGTCTTTCCTGGAAGGATGCTGTGCATTTTACTTTGCAGATTCTTCGCGGACTTCAGCATGCGCACGACAGGGGTATTGTGCATCGTGATGTAAAACCGCAAAATATCATTGTTTTGCCGGATAATTCGATTAAGGTTACAGATTTCGGCATTGCGCGTTTTGCCCGCAGTGAGCAAAAAACTATTACAGATAAAGCAATTGGCTCTGTTCACTATATAAGCCCTGAACAGGCTAGAGGTGATATTACTGACGAAAAAGCTGATATCTATTCTGTAGGTGTTATGATGTATGAAATGCTTACAGGTCAGCTTCCTTTTGAGGCGGAAAGTGCTGTATCAGTTGCGATAATGCAGCTGCAGCGTGAGCCAAAGCCGCTTAGTGAAATAAATGGTTCAATTCCGCAAGGCCTCGAACAAATTGTAATTCACGCAATGCAAAAGGATACTGTTAGCCGTTATAAATCTTCCTCTGAGATGCTTTGCGACCTTGAAAAATTTAAGAAAGACCCCGCAATCACATTTGAGTACACCTATTTTGTTGATAATTCGCCTACTAAATTCATTTCTACCGATGAAATTAACGAAGAGGAAAAAATAGAAGAGCAAACCGAAGAAAAAGCTCCTATAATACCCATTCTTGCGGGTGTTGCTGTTACTCTTGTTGTTGCAATTATTGCGCTCGCAATAATCTTTTTCCCAAAAATTACGGGTAGCACAGGTTCAGAGATTAAATGTCCAAATTTCCTGGGTAAGACCGAAACGGAGATTATGGAAAATGCGGAGTATACTGAAAATTTTGTCATCACCTTTACTCCGCAATATAATTCTGAATATCCTGCTGGTACCGTGTTCCAGCAGTCGCAGCCGGTAGACCGAAACCTTAAAAAGGGTGCTACTATCACATTGTTTGTAAGCGCGGGTGCGAAAACCGTGAATATACCTGATGTTTACGGGATGACCGAAACCTATGCGATAAATAAATTAAAGGCTGAAGGCTTTACCGTTAAGATTGAGCGTATTCCTGATGAAAAGATTGAGAAGGACCTTGTTGCAAAAACTAACCCAGCTATTGGCGATAAGGTAGCCGTTGGCACCGAGGTAACCGTTTTCATTAGTGATGGTCCTCCTATTACCTATATTAATGTTCCCACCGATATTGTTGGTAGAGATTTAGAACAGGCAAAGAAAAATATTGTTGATGCGGGCTTTGTTGTTGGCGAAGTAAAAGAAGTGCATAATTCTAAATACCGCAAAGGCGTTGTTGATTCTACCGATCCTGATCCCAGTAAGGTTAAACAAGCCGGCAAAGGAACTGCTATTAACATTTTTGTGAGTTCGGGCAAAAAGGCTACTGATATTACTGTTGAGATTCCTGAAGGCACAACCGCTGTATCTCTTTGGATAGGCGAGAAAATGTTTAAAGAAAAGACTGGAATAGAAGCAACCGAGAAGACCTACAAATTCACAGAGATTTCGTCTGAAAACAATAAGGTCGTAGCCCAGGTTAAAATCAAAAATGCAAATTATGAGGAATATACTCCTTATAGCGACATTGAAATAGATTTAACAACCGGCAAGTTTACTGTTCTCAAGACTTATTCGGTAACTGTACCGACTACTCCGCCTGTAGGTGAATAATGCAAGGCATAATTATAAAAATGCTTTCGGGTTTTTATTATGTAAAAACCGAAAGTGGAATAATTACTTGCCGCGCACGCGGCGCTATGCGAAAAAATGCTATTAATCCGCTTGTTGGCGACAATGTTGTTATATCTGTTAATAACGATAATACGGGTGTGCTCGAGGAGGTTTTACCACGACGCAACTTCCTTGTGCGCCCGCCCGTAGCCAATGTAGATAAGCTTTTTATCGTTTCTTCATTTTCAACACCAAAACCCAATAATTATATAATTGATACTCTTATAGCAATTTGCGAATATAAGGGTATTGAGCCTATTCTTGTTTTTAATAAATCAGATTTGGGGGATTTTTCGGAATATATTCGGTGTTACACAAGTGCCGGCTATAAAACCATAGTTGCTTCTGCACTGAACGGTATAGGAATTACCGAGCTACAAAAAGAATTTTGCGGCTGTATTTCAGTATTAACGGGAAATTCAGGCGTTGGCAAATCCAGTCTGCTAAATCAGTTTTTAGAAAATGTAATTAAAACGGGAGATGTTAGTGAAAAACTGGGCCGCGGTCGCCACACAACACGCCACACGGAGATTTATGCTATCCCGTCGGGCGGATTTGTTGCGGATACACCGGGTTTTTCGGAAATTGAAGCGATTAAAAACGATTACGCATTTAAAGAAAATCTGCAATTTTATTTTAAAGAATTTGAGCAGTATATTCCGAATTGTAAATTCACATGCTGTTCCCACACAGGCGAAAAAGGTTGCGCAGTAAATCAGGCAGTTATTGACGGTAAAATTATGCCAACTCGAATTGAGAGCTACAGAACGCTTCATAGCGAGCTTAAGGAGCTTAAAAAGTGGGAGATTGAAAAAAACTCCTCTAGATAAGCCGGAATTTTTATTTTTAAAGATTTTAATGATTTATTCATTCTGCAGATTTTGATGTAAAGTTTGTTGCTAGATAACTCAATTTTAAAAAAAAAGAATTATATATGTAACCAAAAAGTCAACTCGGTATATAATGTAATAATCCGACATTTCCACGGATTGCATTGTACGGAGGTGCCTTATGCGTAGACGGAGAAATTGCGACCCTAAAAGAAAATACATATTACTTTCGGCTTTTGCTGTAGGATTACTTCTAGCGTGCTATTGTCCGCCGAAGTTATTAATTGGAGTATTGGCAGCTGCAATTATTATACTTGGATGTGCCGGTGCTAAATAATAGCGGAGGTAATTATGAAAGTTGTAACTATTAAAAGTCCTAAACTTTTAGCGTGTATTTTAAGGCTATTTTTTGGTATTAAAAAAGAAAACATTAATTAATTAAAGCGGTGCTTATTAAAAGCACCGCTTTAATTTTAAGAAAAAATTTCTTGTTGCATATAATTAATCAATTACTCTGCTTTGGTTTAAGTATTATTGTGGATTGACTGTAATTTAGAATTTATGACAGTATCTGTAAAATCTTCGAGCTTTGAAAGCTTTATGATGCTATATGCGGCTGCTACCGCTATTACTATAGAAATAATGTTTTGAGAGCAGCTTAATGCTTCAATTGCGAATATGCATGCGGTTATGGGAATGCGTGATGTTGCACCTAAAAAGGCGACTATTCCCAGAACAACAATCAACATATAATAGTTTGCAGGAATTATACCCATTGAAATCATAGCTTTGGCAAAAAGCGAACCGATTATTGCACCAAAAACAATAGTTGGCAGGAAGATACCGCCAGTAACACCCGCGGAATTTGAAAACAACGTAAAGCTACAGCGCACCACAAAAATTAATAGTAGTATGTACCACACCAAATTTGAATTTAGGAGCTTTTCAGTTAGAGAATGTCCGGTTCCAAGCAAGTCGGGGAGTAAGAAACCCGATAACGAAGCGTTTACAAAAATAATTAGAAAGATAATTTTAACAGAAATAAGTTTACATATTTTTTTAACCAATTTATTTACCAAATGATAAAATTTAGTGAAAAATATTGAAATTAATCCGCAGACAATACCTAATATCAGCGGTAAAAAAAGCAGTCTAAAAGGAAGCGCCTCAATTTCCGGCAACACGAAAAGTCTGTCGGTTGATATACCTATTAACATTAGCAGTCGAGCTGTTAATTGAGCGGATAAAACGGAAGAAACTGTGCTTATTGCGAGGAGTGGGGAAAATCCTTTATTAAGCTCTTCAAAGGAGAAAAATATGGCGCTGATAGGGGAGGCGGTAGCGATTGAAAACCCGGCGGAGGCTCCACCGGACATAATATATCTGCGCCATTCTGATTGCATTTTTGGAGCAATGCTTTTTACAACCCCGTATCCTATAGCCGTTCCCATTTGTACGCAAGGACCTTCTGTGCCAAGAGGTACTCCAACAAAAAAGGTAATAAGCGCGGAGAAAGGCAGTATAATTACACTTGATAACCATCTAAAACTAAACAACCCACGAATTGCAGCCACCGAAGTTGGAATACCGCCACCGCGGCAGCTCTCGAATTTTGATACTATAAAACTTGCAAAAAAACCGATAATGCCTGCTAAACTTAAGAGTAATGGTAACCATATTGGATTCTCTCGTACAAGGTTATAGATTCCTGCAGATAAATGAATGATTTTTTCTGCAGCAATTTTAAAAGCTGTGATAATTAATGCAGAGAATAAACCGGCAAGTATTGAAAAAAATATACAAGAGCAAATACTTTTAATTTTGAGGAGTGGAAGTCTTTGCATTATATCCTACCTTTACATAATGTATTAAAAATTAAAAGCCATAGCTAATGCTATGGCTTTATTTGGTCCGAGTGACTAGAGTCGAACTAGCGGCCTCTTGAACCCCATTCAAGCGCTCATACCAAACTGAGCTACACCCGGTCAACGAATGCTATTATAACACCTTTCATTTCAAAATGCAAGATAAATTTTTAAAATTATTGCATTTTATTTACAAAAGAGAAGTCAATGAGGTTAATATCGCCGTTTGCAGCAATATTTTTAAGATTTTCGTTAAATGAAATTATAGTACCAGAATATACAATTGGGAAAATTCTACCATTAATAATATGGTTTTTTAAGTTATCTGTGTTTTCCGCATTGAAAAAAGAGGCGTATTTCATTTTGTTTTGCGAATTAATTAACTCGCTATAAACAGTAATACTGTATTCGCTTTCTTTAGTCGACACTGAGCTTTTGTTTTGTAGGGGCTCTATATTAATAAATGCTCCTAAATGCTGCTGCCAATGTCCGACAATACTCTTCATTATTTCGGTTATATTGGCATCATTTTGATAATAAATTGTGGATGCAGGAAGCTTTTTATTTGGGAGTAGCTTAATTTCACTCTCAAAGCTTGATCTAGCATCATCTAAATTATAAAAATCGGCGAATAGCTCGGTGGAGAACATATCAGGATAAAGATTTTTTGCAAGAGTTATACCGTTTGTTGCGTTTTTAAAATCAGGATTATATATTTGTAAGGAACTAACAAGTGCATTTTTCAAATTTTCTGAATAACCGCTGCCGAATTTAATTAACCAAACAGTGTTGGGCAGAGTAATCGTGGATAGTCCTTTTTGTTTAGCAACCGAAATTTCATTGCTTTCAATTTCTCCCACATCAATGCTATTTTTAATTAAGCGCTCCATTACGGTTGCATTTTTATCAATAGATAAGAAAATCGCAGCAGAATTTGCGGGGAAATGACCTATGTATTTATTATTCTTGTGCAATCTCATTGCAAAGTCTTCGGTTGACCATTTTGTGAGCTTGAACGAACCGTTGGATAAAACTGTTTCACCTGACATTCCGTATTTACCAATGCATTCTTTAAAAAATTTTCGGTTGCATGGCATTGCTATTGCGGTTGTTAAAACAGAAAGAAAATTGCTATCATCATATTCGAGTTCAATTACTAAAGAGTTTTCATCGGGGGCAGAAATACCAAGTGCCGCGTTGCTATAACCTTTATTGAATTTTTCAGCATTTTTTATCGCAAACAAACTGCTTGCCTCAGGGGCTTTTGTTTCGGGGGAAAGCGCTCTTGTGAGCCCAAACAGAAAGTCGTCAGCTGTAACCTTTTCACCATTGCTCCAAAATGCGTTTTCAGATATTGTAAATTTGTAAATTAACCCGTTTTTTGTGTATGTAGCAGCAGCGGGAACAGGATTACCTTCAGCATCATTTCGAAGTAAACCCTCGTAAATGTTCTTAACTATAGTAAGCTCTGTTACACTAACTGCCAATTGCGGGTCAACCGTTGTGGGCGGTGTTTTAACTCCGTAGTAAATTATGGCGGAATCGGATTTTGAGCCGCATCCAACAAAAGGAATAACACACAATATAGAAAGCAAAATTGCAAAAAATCTTTTCATTCATATTCTCCTAAACTTTATATTATGATTATATAATATGTCATTTAGTTTTTCAAGACCAATTTTGTGTAAAGAAAAATACTTGACAGAACTGTTCTTATGTGTTATACTATCAACTGTAAAGTTTTTTACTTTGCAGGCGAGGTGTTAATTTGAAGGATTTTTCACTTTCTGTTCTATTTGATTATTATTCGGAAATTTTATCTGATAAGCATAAACAGATTTTCGATTCATATTATAATCTTGATTTGTCGCTTTCCGAAATTGCAGAAAACACCGGAATTACAAGGCAGGGTGTACGAGATTTTATTAAGCGTACCGAGCAACAGCTTCGTGATTATGAAGAAAAGCTGGGCTTTGCCGGAAAGAGCAACGAGCTTAAGAGCCTTGCCGGTGAGATTGAAAGCGATGACCCCGCCGTTAAAAAGCTTAAAGAATTAATTAATAATTTGTAGGAGTGAAGAAATTGGCATTTGATAATCTATCTGACAAATTATCTGCTGTGTTTAAGAAGCTTCGCTCTAAAGGTAAGTTAACCGAAAGCGATGTTAAGTCGGCAATGCGCGAAGTGCGCCTAGCACTCCTTGAGGCTGATGTTAACTATAAGGTTGCGAAGGATTTTACAAATTCGTTAACTGAGAAATGTATTGGCGAAAAGGTGCTTGAGAGTCTTACAGCACCGCAAATGGTAGTTAAGCTTGTTAGAGATGAGCTAACAGCGCTTATGGGTAGCTCACAAACGCGCCTAAAAACCGCATCAAGGATACCTACGGTTATAATGCTGTGCGGTTTACAGGGTTCTGGTAAAACCACTCACGCTGCAAAGCTCGCTAAATTCTTAAAGACGCAGGGACACAGACCAATGCTTGTTGCTTGCGATATTTATCGTCCTGCTGCTATTGACCAGTTAAAGGTTTTAGGCGAAGCTATTGGTGTTACCGTTTTTGAAAAAGGAACACAGTCGCCTCCCAAAACCGCTCTCGAGGCTGTTAAAATGGCAAGAGATTACGGCAATGATTTTGTAATTCTTGATACTGCAGGTCGCCTGCATATTGATGAAGTTTTAATGGAAGAGCTTTCGACTATTACAAAAACTGTCGAGGTTAACAATATTTTGCTTGTGGTTGACTCTATGATTGGTCAGGACGCAGTTAATATTGCAAAAGCCTTTAACGAACAGCTTGAAATCGATGGCGTAATTTTGACCAAGCTTGACGGTGATACTCGCGGTGGTGCTGCACTTTCTGTCAGGGCAGTTACAGGTAAGCCGATAATTTTCACCGGTGTTGGCGAAAAGATTGATGACTTCGATGAGTTTCATCCCGACCGAATGGCTTCGCGTATTCTCGGTATGGGCGATGTCCTTTCTTTAATTGAAAAAGTAGAAAGCGAAATCGATGAAAAGCAGGCAGAGGAAACTGCAAGGCGTATGGCCGAAAACAAGTTTGATATGAACGACCTGCTTGATCAGTTCCGTCAAATTAAAAAAATGGGATCATTAAAAAGTGTGCTTTCTATGGTTCCGGGTATGGAAAAACAGCTTCGAGATGTTGATATTGATGACAGGCAGATGTATCGAATAGAGGCTATAATCACTTCAATGACCAAGCGCGAACGCGCAAAACCCGATATAATTAACGGCTCTCGCCGCAAACGAATTGCAGCCGGCTCGGGAACTAGTGTTGAAGAGGTTAATCGCTTGCTTCGTCAGTACGAGCAAATGAAAAAAATGATGAAGCAAATGAATTCTAAAAAGGGTAAAAAAGGCTTCGGCAGAGGCTTTGGAATGCCCGGTAAATTTGGTTTTTAGAAGATTATTCTTTTATAAATAATTATTATTTTTATTGGAGGTGTAGTAAATGGCAGTAAAAATCAGACTTCGTCGTATGGGTGCTAAAAAGGCTCCGTTCTATCGCGTTGTTGTTGCAGATTCTAGATATCCGAGAGACGGTCGTTTCATCGAGGAAATCGGTTATTATGATTCTACAAAAGAGCCCGCAATCGTAAACATTGATGCTGACAAGGCAAAGAAGTGGATTGCTAATGGCGCTCAGCCTACCGATACTGTTAAGGCTCTGCTTAAGAAGAACGGCGTTCTTTAATTTACAGTATTTTGGAGGATTTAATTATGAAAGAGCTTCTTGTTTCTCTTGCTCAAGGTCTAGTTGAAAAGCCCGAGGCAGTTAGCGTTACTGTTGACGAGCCTAATGAGGAGGGCGTTGAGGTATATCACCTCCATGTTGACGAAACCGATATGGGTAGAGTTATTGGTAAGCAAGGCCGAATTGCTAAAGCTATACGCGTTGTAATGCGCGCTGCTGCTACCAGAAACAACACAAGGATTTCTGTAGAAATCGACTAATTTTGGGCTGATTTTTCAGCCCTTAAAAAAACAACTTTACCCCCAATACATTTTGGGGGTATTAATATATAGGTATTTATATGAAAGAATATTTAGAAATAGGGAAAATTGTTGGTACACACGGCGTTCGTGGAATGGTGCGCATCCAACCCTGGTGCGATAATTTATCGATTCTAGCGGACATAAAAACGCTTTATATCGACAATATGGGAAACGGTTCGGTAGGAATCGGTCGAATTGCTGAAAACGGTAATGTTTTTATTGCTCAAATTAAAGGTGTTGATTCAATAGAGGGTGCCGAGAAATTGCGAGGTAAAATCCTGTTCGCAAAGCGAGGGGACCTTAAAATTGAAAAGGGCAGTTACTTTATTCAAGATATCATCGGCTGTAAGGTGATTGATAAAGATAATGGTACTGTTTACGGTAAAATTTCTGAAGTTTCGGCAACGGGTGCTAATGATGTTTGGCATATTAAAAATGGAGATAAGGAATACTTAATTCCCGTAATTCCAAGCGTTGTAAGTTGTGTGAATGTTGAATCGGAAATTATTGAAATAACACCCTTGAAAGGAATTTTCGATGATGAGAATTGATATTCTAACACTTTTCCCGGAAATGTGTGAAGCAGTTGTTTCAGAGAGCATTATCGGTCGCGCTAGAAAGGCGGGTAAGGTAGAAATAAACTGCATTAATATACGCGATTTTTCTGGAAACAAACACAATAAGGTTGACGATACGCCATATGGTGGCGGCATGGGTATGATTATGGCGGCAGAGCCAATTTATAACGCCTATATGAGCCTTTTTAGTGAAGGTGAGGAAAAACCTTATTTAATTTATCTTTCTCCAAAGGGCAAAACATTTAATCAAGGTGATGCTGTCTTATTATCACAAAAAGAGCATATTGTACTTTTGTGCGGTCATTATGAGGGTATTGACGAAAGAGTAATTGATGAAATTGTTGACTGCGAAATTTCTATTGGAGATTTTGTGCTGACTGGTGGCGAGCTTCCTGCATTAACGGTTGCTGATGCCGTTTGCAGAATGCTGCCCGAGGTTTTAAGCGAGGATATTTGCTTTGAGGAGGAAAGCCATTTTGCAGGTTTACTCGAATATCCGCAATACACAAAACCCGCAGTTTGGAGGAATAGGGAAGTGCCGGAGGTGCTTTTATCAGGACACCACGCAAATATTGCAAAATGGCGTCGAGAAAAGTCAATAGAGGAAACCTTAAATCGACGACCGGATATGCTCGGTAAGGCAGAACTTTCAAAGAATGATATTAAGTATATTGCGTCTCTGAAAGGAGACGAACACGAAATATAGTGCACTACATATTAAATCGGTGGATATTATATGTCAAAATTACCAAAAATGTGGATAAGTTTTTGTTACGCTTTGTTGCAAAAATAGAAGTTTATTGTGATATGTTGACTTAAAACCTCCGATGAATATAATAATAATAGAATTAAAAATTCAAAAGGAGTTATCAAAATGTGCGTTAAAGAAGTAGTAGTTCAGAATCAGGTAGGTCTACATGCCCGTCCCGCAACTTTCTTTATTCAAAAAGCAAACGAATTTAAGTCATCCATCTGGGTTGAGAAAGAGGAGCGTAGAGTAAACGCAAAGAGCCTTCTCGGTGTTTTATCACTTGGTATTTTAGGTAATACCGAAATTCGCATCATTGCAGATGGCGTAGATGAAAAGGATGCTGTAGATTCTTTAATCAACCTTGTTAATTCCGGCTTTGCTGAATAATAATGTTTATAAAATAAAAAACACCCCTAATTCGGGGTGTTTTTTATTTAGAAAATTTTCTGTGCGCATTCAATGATTTCTGCAATTTTTTTCTCGGCAATGTCGCGACTTTCGGCAACGCAACCCAGATAAAGTTTAACCTTGGGCTCTGTTCCTGAAGGACGGAAAACTACCTTACTGTTATCTTCTAGGAAATATACAATTACATTTGACTTAGGTAGTGTTATAGCTTCGCTGGTCGAATTTATAATATCGTAGGAAATGGATGTGCCATAGTCAAAAATCTTATTAACCTTATATCCTGCAAATTCTTTCGGTGGGTTAGCTCGAAGATTATCCATAAGCGCTTTCATAGCGAGCATACCAGTTTGACCTGCAAAAGCAAAACTTTTTTGGGCATTGAGAAAATAACCGTATTCTTTGAATATATCCTCAAGCTTTTCGAGCAGATTCATTCCTTTTGCCTTATAATAAGCTGCCATTTCACAAATTAGCATTGATGCTGCAACGGCATCCTTATCGCGCACATAACTGCCGGGCAAATAGCCATAGCTTTCCTCAAAGCCTAAAATATAACGGTTTTCTTCACCTTTCTCCTCAAGCAGAGCAATTTGTTCACCAATAAATTTAAAACCGGTTAAAACATCAATTAATTTGCATCCAAATTTTTTAGCGATAAGTCCGCAAATCTCGGTAGTAACAATTGTTTTAACCGCAATTGGATTTTCAGGTAAAATGCCAAGCTCTGTTCTTCTTTCGAGGATATAGTTTAGAAGCAAAACACCAACATCATTACCTGAAACGAGAGTTGCATCGTTTCCGTTTAGAACAGCGATTCCAACACGGTCTGCATCGGGATCGGTTGCTAAAATCAGATCAGCTTTAACGGTTTTTGATAGCTCAAGAGCTTTATCAAACGGCTGACGAATTTCGGGGTTTGGATACGGGCAAGTGGGGAAGTTACCATCGGGCAATTCCTGACTTTGTACTACAGTAACATTCTTTATTCCTATTCGGTCAAGAATGGCTCTTACAGGTTTATTACCTGTACCGTGAAGCGGGGTATAAATTACCGAGAAATCAGATAGATTATAGCTATCATCTGCAAAAGACTGCTTTTTAACCTCGGTTAAATAAGCTTCAATAACTTCTTCACCAATATAGTTTATAAGCCCTTTGTTAGTTAGTTCATCAAAATCGTCAAAGCAAACATCTTTAAAATAATCAATATTTGCCATACGCTGCATAATACTATCAGCAGCATCGGGAGGCAACTGACAACCGTCGGCGCCATAAGCCTTGTATCCGTTGTATTCAGCGGGATTGTGGCTGGCAGTTATAACAATACCGGCGTCGCATTTTAAATACCTAACCGCAAATGATAGCATGGGGGTGGGTTCTAGCTCTTTGTATAAATGTACCTTAACGCCTTCGCCTGCAATTACTCTTGCGGCTGTCTTTGCAAAAAGCACGGATTTAATTCTGCTATCGTAGGCAATAGCAACACTACCGTTAGCGTTTACAGATTTTACATATAATGCAAGAGCTTTTGAAGCACGACCGACAGTATAAACATTCATTCTGTTAGTTCCGGCACCTATAACACCGCGAAGTCCTGCAGTGCCAAATTCAAGCTCGGTATAAAATCGGTCGGAAATTTCCTCTGATTTATCCTTAATTTCGGTAAGTTCTTTTATCAAATCGCTGTCTTCGGTTGCATTTTGTAGCCAGTTATTAAAAATTTTTGAATACATTTATTCGACCTCCAGTTTATATTTCTATTTACATTTTAATATTTTTAAGTAATTATGTCAATATGGTATCATAAAATATTGCAATAATACTTTTATTGACAATACGAAACTCAAGTAGTATACTTAAATATTATAATACTAAATGGGGTAATATTATGTTTTCAAAAGATATGTTGAAATTAGGGCAGGTTCGTTCCGTAATTCGCGATATGTTTGAATACGGAAATCAGCGTGCGCAAGAAATAGGACGAGAAAATG
>JAZRMU010000048.1:0-38910 GCA_045647785.1 Acutalibacteraceae bacterium | reverse complement strand
AAGGTTGTTACCGAAACGACGGTGAAAACCATCATAAATACCGCAACAGCAACCAACGCCCATGTTAGAATTGTTTTGATGATGTGTAATACCTTTTTCATAAATAGCCTCTTTTCTTTTGTACTTATTATGTATGCTAATCTTTCAAATATTGCTTTGTTGAAGCGTATACCAAACGGAAAACATGCTCTGCCGTATCATCATTGTTGGGAGCCTCTCCGTCAATAACCTTAATGGCAAAATCGAGCATCGTGTTGAGAATGTGGGTCAAAATAAACCAGGTGTTGGCATCCTCCTTAAACACGACCGAAAACTGCTCCAAAACGGGTATGTAGCATTTATGGTGCGCATCGCTGGAATAGCGCCTATAATAGGAAGAATAGTAATACCTTATAAAGGTTACCGCCTTTTTGCGATTAACGAGTAAAAATCGCCAGATAAATGAGAATAAAATCCAGCATCGGTCATCAAACGGAACGCCCTGCATATTCATTACAGGGAAATGCTCCAATATCTTCGATACCAATTCCTCATCAATCTTTTCAAATGTTTTAACATATAAATCATCTTTATCCTCAAAGGTACGATAAATATAAGCCTCATTAAGCCCTGCCTCGGCAGCTAAATTTTTAGTTGTCGCCTTATCGAGTCCATCACGCGCTATCACCTGAATGGTGGCATTTATTAATGTGATGCGCGTTTCCTCCAGTTTCATTTCCCTTCTCCTTTGTAATTTTTGCCTAAAAAATACAAGAAATAGTGTTTTTTCTGCAAAATGTAAATGTTTACTACAAAATATGCTATTTAAGCAATCGCAAAGCATAGCGATTGTACACAAAAACGCAGATACCTTGTAACCTTTCGCAAAATATCCGCCTATCTATACAAACTTTTAGTTGCATAAAAATTCTCTCATATATATACCTTTAAATAGCAAGTATTTTCAAAAATCTAAAATACTGATAGCTATATATATTGTACCCTCCACCGATATACTTTGTCAAGTAAAATCCTATTTTTTCGGATTGTTTTTTCGTTCCGCAGAGGGTAAAACATTTAATTATTATTGATTTATTAACAAATCAGCGCTATAATAAATGCATATTATAACAGTGAGCATTTTTAAAGGAGGCACTATGAAAAAACACAATAAAATACTGCTCGCATTTTTGCTTAATTTATTTTTCTCGATTTTCGAATTCTTTGGCGGAATAATCAGCGGCAGTGTCGCCATTGCAAGCGATGCACTGCACGACCTCGGCGATGCATTGAGCATTGGTATTTCGTATTTTCTGGAAAAATTAAGCCACAAAAAACCGAACAGTCGCTACACCTACGGATATATTCGATACTCCCTTTTGGGCTCGGTTTTGCAGTCTGGCATACTGCTGCTCGGTTCTGTAATAATAATTATCCGCGCCGCAAAGCGCATAGCAGCACCCGAAGCGATTAATTATAACGAAATGCTGATTTTCGCAGTTGTGGGACTAATTATAAATCTCATTGCCGCTTTTGTAACAGCGGGCAAGGGCTCGCTTAATCAGCGCGCAGCACACCTGCACATGCTCGAGGATACCCTTGGCTGGGCGACCGTTTTAGTGGGCGCTGTTATTATGCGCTTCACCGATTTTTGGCTGCTCGACCCTGTCCTCTCCATAGCCCTCGCCGTTTTTATAGGCATTAATGCCGCCAGGGCACTCATCGAGGTTATAAACATATTCCTGCTTAAAATGCCAAACGGTATTTGTCCCGAGGAAATCAAGGAGCACTTAATGGAAATAGAGGGCGTGAAGGATATTCACCACCTGCATATAAACAGTCTCGACGGCAGCCGCCACGCGGCAACTCTGCATGTGATTATTGAGGGCGATGCCTCTAAAATTAAAGCAGAAATCAGAGAGGAGCTGGCCGAGCACTCGGTTATACACGCGGTTATCGAAACCGAAGGTCCTGATGAGAGCTGTGAAAGCCTTGAATGCACCGCCTATTCCGAGTTAGAGAGCGAGCATTCGCATCACCATCACCATCATCACCATTAAAAAAAGCGCCCAATGGGCGCTTTTATTTTATGCTGTTTTTAAGTTCCTCGGAGATGCTCAAAAATTCATCGGGTGTTATTTTTTGCACTCTGCGGTCGAAGGTTGTGATTCCGTTAATTTCGTCCTCAACATCCGACAACTGCGTATAAACAGTAGCACACAGCCCGTGTTTTATCAGCGGCTGCACACCCGTTTTATAAAGCCGCTGCAATCTATTCACAAAATCCTCGCGGGTGGAGCAAATAGCATAGCCGAACGCTTTTTTGGAGTTGAAGATATGCCCCTTCACAGCAAAGGCGTAGCCACCAAATTCCGATAAAAAGAAGGGCTTATCGCTTTTAACGCGGCGCGGATTTCTAAAATAGATATGTCGGCTGCAAAAATCGGTTTTGCGGGGCTTGAACCAGCCCGATGCCGAATCGATTAGGCGCGTGGAATCGAGCAGCCTCAAATGCTCGTACATATCGTCGGCACAGAACTGCCCCCACCCCTCGTTAAATATTGTCCATTCCACAATGCTCGGGTGATTATATAGCGTTCTCACCGTAGCCTCCATACCGCTTATAAAGGCGGCGCGGCTCTCCTTGTTTTTATGCAAGCGCTTATCATTTCTGCTCAAAAAATGAACGGTTGGAAGTATTGTATCGCGCAAAAACGAATAGTCGCTATTATTGACCATATCCTGAAAAACGGCAATGCCGAGTCGGTCGCAGGCATAGTAAAAAAGCTGCGGCTCAACCTTAATGTGCTTGCGCAGCATATTAAAGCCAAGACCTTTAAGCATTTTAATGTCGGCTTCATAGCCTGCAGGGGTAGCGGGCAAAAACAGTCCGTCCGACCAGTACCCCTGGTCGAGAACGCCATGGAAAAAGTAGGGCTTGCCATTAAGGCAGAGCCTTGGAATGCCGCCAATATTTTTCGTTTCAATAGTGCGCAGCGCAAAATATCCCTCTACCCTATCCTCACCGGAACTCGCAGAGTAAAAATACAGGTGCGGGTTTTCGGGCGACCACAAAACGGGGCTTTCAAAATCAATTTTACAAACACCGTTTTCTATTTTATAGGTATTGTTATCAACCGTTACCTCACCCGATGCTATCCCCTCAAACCGAAGCCTCGCACCAAACAAATCGGTATCTATTTTAACGCTTTTAATAAACTGCTTCGGCACACTCTCAAGCCATACCGTCTGCCAAATTCCGCTAACGGGGGTATACCACATTCCACCGCGCCTGTAGCACTGCTTGCCGTATGGGTAGATGCCGCTGCTCAAATTATCCCATACCCGAACCTCTAGCGAATTATTACCCGACAAATATTCGGTTATATCAAAGCAAAACGGCTCATATCCGCCGATATGCTCGCCCAGCAGCCTTCCGTTTAGTTTCACCTCACAGCCGCAGTCCACCGCGCCGAAATGTAGAATAACCCTATCCTTAACAAAGCCTTCGGGCAGGGTGAAATCTCGGTGATAAAACCGAAATTTATTTTCAGAAAAAACCTCATTAACACCCGATAACAAACTTTCGGGAGAAAATGGCACTAAAATTTTATGGCTGTAGACTCTGTGCTCATCCTCTGCCGCCCCAAAATCCCACTCACCGTTAAGGCACAGGTAAGAATCCCTTTTAAGGCAGGGACGCGGATACTCCGCCCATGGTATTTCACCCATATTCTCCGCCTCGGCAGTATAAAGCTTTTTAAAATCCAAAGCTATCACCTCTTCTGTTTGATTATATCAAAAAACTCGAGATAAGGCAATATAAAAGCGCCCCGTGGGGCGCTTTTTAAAAGTATCTGTTTTGTCCGAGCCCAAAGCTTACCGACAAAGCCTTATCGACCATATCCATAGCGGGGTCGTCGAGCGTTCCCATTTTTTCCTTTAGGCGCTGCTTATCTATTGTTCTCACCTGTTCAAGCAATATTATAGAATCCTTAGAAAGTCCGCAATTTTCCGCACCGATTTTAATGTGTGTGGGCAGGCGGTTTTTATCCTGCTGACTTGTTATTGCAGCTGCAATAACGGTAGGACTATAGCGGTTGCCAATATCATTTTGAATAATAAGTACCGGTCTTACTCCGCCCTGCTCCGAGCCTACTACGGGGCTTAAATCGGCATAGAAAATATCTCCGCGTTTAACTGTCATTTTTATTTCACGCTCCGAAAAGATTTGGTACTTATATTTTTACCCACCTTCCCTAATTTTAAGCAGCGGGCAAAAATATTTTTAATATATTTTATGCTGCTTTTCGAATTGTGATATAAAAACCGCCAAGGATAGCACTTGGCGGTTTTACTTTTTTAGAATTCTTCTTCGTCTTCTTCCTCGTCCTCGGTTTCTTCGAATTCCTCTTCTTCTATTTCATCGAATTCTTCCTCAAACTCGGCAAGCTCGTCGAACTCGTCTATTATCTCAATTTGTGATTTGCCCATTCTTGAAAGCTTTATAATAGTGATTACAATAATTGCAACAACTATCAGTACCGCTAGAACAACAGCACCTATCATAGCCTTTTCCATAAAAGGCAGTGCTGCAAAGCGGGTAATTACATTTCCGCCATCTCCAACGGCAGCGGTGTTTTTCATAGCCGACACAAATTCGGGTGAAAGCTGGACAGTACCGTTAACGATATCAATTCGGTAATAATCCTTAATTCCGCCTAAGGTTTCGGCATAAACAATAGCAAAACCGGAAAACGCGGGGTCAACATATTTCATAACCTCTACGCTGTAACCCATAATCTCGGCTGTTGTTTTTACATAGCCTGCGGGAGCAATAAGCGTGCTATCGAACGGTATGATAACCAGCTTCGAACCCGAAGTGCTGATAATTCTATACTCGCTGAATACTGCTGTTATTTCCTGATATGAGAAATATTTAGCGGTGGGGGCTTCCTCTGTGCCACCCTTTGCATAAACTACAACCGCACCTGTTACTTTGTTTTTAAGAACGGGAAGCTCGGTGGAGTTTATCGTAGCACTGCCTACTGTAAAACCCTCAAGCAGTATATCCTCAGTATATTCAGAAACGAGTGTCCATTTCTCCCCACCGATTTCAACCTCGTACGGATTAGCGGGCTGTGCATCGGGATTTTCGGGGTCAACCGGTGCTGTGCCGTCGGGGGCTGCGCGAGTGATATTGATTACATATTTTTTCTGTGTTCCGTTAGGCGCAGTAACGATTATGGTACGCTGGTTAGCGCCAACCTTCATATCAGATGAGCCGACAACATCGATTCTCGCACCATCTTGCTCGGGCGATGGATTAACAAGCACCTTCGTTACCGAGTTATCAACCTGAATATTATAGGTTGTTGTGTCCTTATTAAAGGCAGGTGTTAGCGGAATTCCGTTGGATAAATAAAGCGATTTTAAATTAGCATTGCCCGAAAGGTTGGTATTTGTTTTGTCGGCAACATTAATTGTTGTGCTGTTGTCAGCAACGGCTATTTCCTGAAAATTCGCAGGAACATACTTGCAGTTGTAAGCCTTAACCGTGCTTTGACCTATTTTCTTTGTCTTGAACTTAAAGGTTACATCGTGGGTTGTCTGATTGCCAACACCGGAGTTAAACTCGTAGGTTCCGGCACCCTTTTCGGCAGCAACCGCACCCGTTACCGATACATATTCAAGAACATCGGCATTATACTGCAGCCAACCGCCTACCGATAGCATAGCCTCGTCTGCCTTATAGCTTACCGTAACGGTTACCTCTGCACCTACTGTGGGAGACTGATTACTTGCCTTAACCGAAACTGTACCCGCAGCGAATGCACTTATCGACAGTACCGACACAATCAGAGCCACACAAACTGCCACTATGGATAATTTTTTAAGAATTGTTTTCATTTTTATACCCCTTACTGATTAATTGTATAAATTCCAAGAACCGCAGCCTGCACCATAGCAAGGTCAACTATTGTTACACCCGAATCCTTATTAATATCGGCTGCCGCTATATAAACATCCTTTAATTCATAAAGTCCCAAAACACCCGCTTGCACCATAGCAAGGTCAACTATTGTTACTGCGCTGTCGGAATTAATATCTCCGCGAATTAAAGCAGTATAGCTTAACTTTTCCGCGCCCTTTTTATCGTAGATTTTAACTATATCACCTGTGGCAATATTTCCCGACTGCTTTTCTTTGCCGTCCTTACTAAAGAGCTTAACCGTTCCGTTTTGAACAGCAAGCTTATCGGTAAAGCTGGCAACACTTACACCGAAATCGATACCCGACAGTATATTATTCTCCACCTTGTAGCTATCGCTTATTGTAGGCTCGGGTGGCGGTGTGGCAGTCGCTTCGCGCGAAATCGACAACTTATATTCGCGCACCTCGCCCGAAGAAGCAGTTACCTTGATAACAAAATCGTTAATGCCAACCTCAAGCTTCTTTTGGCCTATACCCTCAACCGTTGCCAGCGCCGACTCGGCAGAAGCAGTAATTTCTATTTCGGTAACTTCATTTTCAACTATAAGCTCATAGTCATCTGTTTTATATTTATTAAAAGAATGCAGGTTATAGCCCTTAACGCCAAGGCTCGATAAAAAGTTATTGTTGTTGCCCGTTTCCTCGGGAAGACGCGTAAACTCCGGCATATTTTTATAAACGGGAATATGGAACGCGAGCGCGCCATCCATAACCTCGCTATACGCACTTGCCAAAAACTTCGCCTTTCCTGACGAGTCCTGAACATTCGATGCATATTGGTGGTTATACATACCGCCCTGTTCGATAACATCAAAATTCATATAATAATATGTATCCTGACCTACCGACACATAGCCGCCCGCATACCACTCGGCACCGCCCATAATTGCCTTTTCTCGGTTATCCCAAGGGCGACCATAGGTAGTTTTTATTTCGCCTTCGGCATTCGGCTCGCCCTTTGCATACCAAAGACCGCGCTGAACGGCATTCATACCGTTTGCCGCATAGGCACCTATATTAAAGAAGTTGAAGTAACCCTCATACCCCTCAATATTTCCTGCAATATTACCGCCTGTGCCCTGACTTCCCTGCTCCTGCAGAATATCTGCCGCTATAACCAAGGGGCTAACGCGCGACGCCTTTGCCGCATTCATAATAGCATCGGCATAGGTAAGTCCCTCTTCATCGGGAGGAGACGGCAAAGCAGCATCCAAAAACTTGCCCTTTATCATCAACAAAAGATTTTCCTTGGTATCATGCTGCTCATTATAGGTGTGAGAGGAAAACATAAACACATTTTTTGAATCAAGGAAATTACGCGGGTCTGTATAGTAGGCAACCGTCATTTTAGAGGCTGCTACCCAGCCGCCCGAGTCGAGCTCGTACCAAGTACCCGTTTTCTCATCATACGCCTCTGGCTCAAGCGATTTCCAGGAATCGGGCCAGTCCTTGTAAACCGTTTTGCGACCGATTTTCGATTCCTCCGCAACAACAGTATCCCAATCCAAATTTAAATGGTCGGCATAGAATACCCAATTAGGGTAAAGCGAATGTAAATCACGCAGCTTCACCTTATAGCTCTCGGGGAAGCCCTGCTCGGTAAGCCATTTTTCAAACTCGGCATCCTCCTCATAAGAGCCAATGAGCGTTACGCGGTTGACGAATGCGAAGCCGTGGCTTTGATAGCTGTCGCCATAATTAATTTCATACCAAAGGTCGCCATCGCCGTCGGCTACCGTGGCTAAAACCTTCACCCTTGCTTCATAAGATAGGGTTGTGAGTTTAGTGCTCGGCTTTTCTTTATCCAATCTGCCGTCGTGCCCCTTGCTGTCGATATATCCAGGCTGCGAGTATATCGGTGCACCATTCTCGTTAGTTACCACACCATAGGCAGGGTAATTAAGAGCCGCTGCGGGGAGCGCGCCTATTTGCACCGCTATCAAGGCTATACAAAGAAGAAAAGCATTCAGTTTTTTGAGTGTTTTTCCTATCATTAATTATATTCCTTTACAAATTAATTTGAAATTGTTATTTCAGATTGGCGAAATGATTTCAACCCACATTTCGACCAACATTCTCCACTATGATTATATAATTTTTAAGCCCCCGTGTCAACACCTTACAACAATTACCGGCAAAAGAAAAGCCTTCCAAGTTTGGAAGGCTTTATACTGGTATTTAATCACTAAATTCTCACCCGTTACGCCTAGCACTGCACCGTCTTTATATTCGCTGCTGTCCTTATGTGCGAGCAGCCACTTATTTTTAGCACGAAGCAGGGGAAGGCTATTGTCCTTGCCGCCTCGGTAAGAGCCTTTACATCAAGATTCTCGATAACCTTACCATAGAATGCAAACTCGGCATCATAAATAGAATAGAATTTAATATTGGGATTTGTTTTTTAACCTTTCGAGCATAATCATCTCTCATTTAGTTGATATTTACATTTTAATAAATTCCCTCCGCCTTTTTAAGTGTTATTTAACAGTTGAATAAATAATAATATTATAGTATAATAAAAATATATTGGCTTTAATGAGAGGTTATTTTATGGATGCTGTTATTAATTGGTTTCAAAATTTAGATATTCCTCGCGAGGCTATCGCATTTTTGGTTTCAATGCTGCCGATAGTTGAGCTGCGCGGTGGAATTCCCGTGGCTGCGGTGCTTGGTATCGACTTTTTGCCCGCGCTCGGTCTTTGTGTTGCGGGTAATTTGCTGCCCATACCGTTTATACTTTGGCTGATTATTCCCATCTTCAAATGGATGAAAAACACCAAAGCCTTCAGCCCGCTTGTTAACAAGCTTGAATCCAAAACCCTTGCGAAGCGCGACCGCCTTGAAAAAGGCGAATTCTGGGGGCTGATGATTTTCGTTGGCATACCCTTGCCCGGCACAGGCGCTTGGACAGGCGCTCTGCTTGCGGCACTGCTTGGAATTAAGTTCAAAAAGGCAATAGTTGCCATAGTTTGCGGCGTACTCATCGCTGCCGGTATTATGAGCGCCATTTTCTATGCCTTCCCCGATATTTTTAAAGCATTGTTCCTATAAGCAATCACGATAAATCCGAGGTTTAGAATGAACAGATATAAAGCACTTGCAAAAAACACCGCCATTTTTGCGGTCGGCACCTTTGGCTCGAAAATTCTCTCGTTCATAATGGTATTTTTCTACAGCCGAGCAATGCAGACCGCCGAATTCGGCACACTTGACATCATAATAAATTCGGGAAGCCTTATGCTGCCTATCTGTATGCTCGGCATTCAGAACGCAATTATCCGCTTTGGTTTGGATAACGAGTATAAAAAGGACGAGGTTTTTTCATCGGGCATTATATCGGTCGGGCTCGGGCTGTTGTTTCTGGTCCTCGCAAGCCCGCTAATCATACAGTTGGCAGAGCTGCGGCAGTACATCTTCTATCTTTACGCCTATGTACTTATGTCGAGTCTTCGCCATATATGCAGCTATTTTGTGCGCGCTATCGGCAAACCAAAGCTATACGCGGCCGACGGAATTTTCTCAACCTTTATGACCTGCGCGCTAACCATAATTTTCTTAATACCCCTAAAGCTGGGAATTCGCGGTTACCTGCTCGCAATAATTTTAGCCGACCTTTCCTCGGTAATGTTTTTAGGCATAAAAGCGCAGCTTTATAAATATGTGCGCTTTAGAGGATTTAATATTCAGCTTGCTAAAAAGATGCTGGCTTTTTCTCTCCCGCTTATTCCCACCTCACTTTTATGGTGGGTTGTAAATGTTTCCGACCGCTACTTTGTGCAATATATGGTGAGCGCTTCGGCAAACGGACTTTACTCGGTCGCCTATAAGGTGCCCACTATTTTAACTCTGATTTCGGTTATATTCCTTGATGCGTGGCAGATTTCGGCTGTTGAGGAAAATTCCAGCAATACTCGCGGGCGCTTTTATTCCAATATTTTCGCTTCATTCCAAGGCGCTATATTCATTCTCTCGTCGGGTCTTGTCCTGTTCTCAAAATTTATAACCTATATCCTGCTCGATAGCAGCTATTATCCTTCCTGGCAATTTATTCCTTTTCTGCTGCTTGCTACCGTCTATTCCTGCTTTGTGCAATTCCTCGGTAATATATACCTTGCAGAAAAGCGCAGCATCGCCACCCTCATAACAACGCTTATCGGTGCGATAATGAATCTGATTCTCAATTTCCTGCTGATTCCGATTTATGGACCTAACGGCGCGGCTATTGCCACCTGCATCAGCTATTTTGCGGTGTATGTCGTTCGTGCAATAGATATAAAATGGCGCAACAAGGATATAAATTTTGCGAGCTTTACAGTGCTCATAAATTCATCCCTGTCGCTCGCACAGATTATCCTGATGCTGCTTGAGCCCCCCTATTGGCTCGTTTACCAGATAGTATTCGTATTACTGCTGTGTATCGTGAACCTTAAATCGATGGCAGAAATTATTAAAAAACTAATTAAAAAATAATACTAATCGGCAAAAAGCACCCAATTCAATGCTTGTGGTGGATAATGACAGTAAAAAAGATGTACGAATTTCTCGTGCATCTTTTTAATTTCCTTGTTCATATTGTTTGAGGCATAATCTTTTCTAATTATAAAGGTCAGGGAAAGTCAAAGTTTTTTTGAAAAAAGTATTGACTTTATGAAAATATTGGTTATAATATACAGTGTTAGCACTCGACGGTTTAGAGTGCTAACTCAAAAACAAATATATAGGGAGGCGGCAAAATGGAGCTTAGCGAGCGCAAAAAGGCGATACTTTCAGCCATAGTTAAAATGTATATCCGCTCGGGCGAGCCAATCGGCTCTAAAATGCTTTGCGAAATTTTAGATAACGCCCCTTCAAGCGCAACACTTCGAAACGAAATGAACGCGCTGTGCGATTTAGGGCTGCTTTCCCAGCCGCACACCTCTGCCGGTCGTGTACCGACGGCAGACGGATACCGCCTTTATGTAGAAACTCTTATGGACAAAGGCACAATCAGCGAGGAGCAACGAGATATACTCGACGCGGGGCTTAACTTTTCAAATTGCGACCCCGAAAAGCTCCCCGAAAAAGCAGTTGAAATTTTAACAAGCCTCACAGGGCTTCCCTGCTTCTCCGCAAAGCTTGCAGGAGGTGGCATAACACTCAAGCAGGTGCAGCTTTTGCCAATGGGCAACCGCTCTGCGCTGCTAATTATAATAACCTCCGACGGGCGCTCGCGCTCCCGCCTTTGCACCGTGCCCGTGGCTCTTACCGCAGCGCTCATTGCAGAATTTGAGCGAAATATTATAAAGAAGGTTATAGGCAGCGATATCGAGGAGCTCACTCCCGCAAAAATGCAAAGTGTAACTGTAGGTTCGGGAATAAACATATTGAGCCTTATGCCGCTAATCACCGCCCTTTCGGGTATGATTGAGGATATAAAGGCATCGGGTCTTAATATTCAAGGCGCTTCAAATTTCTTTACAATGGGTCTCACGCGAGAGAGCGCAGACAGAATAAATTCAATTATATCCTCGAAGGATACCATAACCGACCTTGTCTCAAAAAGCGATAAGCCGCTCGGCATCATATTCGGCGACGACACCGAATATTCTGCTCTCAAGCCGTCGAGCATTGTGCTTGCCCGCTACGGAGCAGGCGGTAAGGACATCGGTTGCCTTGGCGTTATAGGCCCTAACCGAATGTCATATGAAAAGATTTTACCCTGCGTGCAATACGCCGCAGAGCGAATAAATACGCTGCTTAACAGCACATTACAAGATATGGAGGAAATATAGTGAGTGAAGTAGAAAAGGTAATAGAGCAGACCGAAGCAGAGGCTTCCGAGCCTGCAAAAAAGCCTAAAAAAAGCAAAAAGAACGAAGAAATTGAAAAGCTTGAAGCTGCACTTTCGGAAAAGCACGATTTGCTGCTTCGAACCGCAGCCGAGTTCGACAATTATAAGAAACGCACCGAGCGCGAGCGAATTTCCACAGCGGAATATTCCAAAGCATCGGTTATTAAAACCCTTTTACCCATTATTGATAACATTGACCGCGCCGCAAAGGCAGAGGCAGGCAGCCCCGAATATATCAAGGGAATCGAAATGATTATTAAGCAGTTCGTTTCTTTGTCGGATAACCTCGGGCTCGTTCCCCTCGCAAAAATTGGCGACAAGTTCGACCCGAACTTCCACGAGGCTGTTATGCACTGCGAGGATGAGTCTTTTGGCGAGAACGAAATTGCCGATGTTCTGCAGCAGGGCTACAAGGTGGGCGACACCGTAGTCAGAGCAGCGATGGTTAAGGTTGCAAATTAATTAATATACATTTTATAAAAGGAGATATTTATCATGGGAAAAATTATTGGTATTGATTTAGGTACAACTAACTCTTGCGTAGCCGTTATGGAAGGCGGCGAAGCCGTTGTTATTGCTAACGCAGAGGGCGGCAGAACTACACCTTCTGTGGTTGCTTTTTCAAAAACAGGGGAAAGAATGGTAGGTCAGGTTGCAAAGCGCCAGGCCATCACCAACCCCGACCGCACAATCAGCTCTATTAAAAGAGAAATGGGCACCAACTACACAGTTGCAATCGACGAAAAGAAATACACACCGCAGGAAATTTCAGCTATCATTCTGCAAAAGCTCAAGGCCGACGCAGAGGCTTACCTCGGCTCTACCGTTACCGAGGCCGTTATAACCGTTCCCGCATACTTTACCGATTCACAGCGTCAGGCTACGAAGGATGCAGGTAAGATTGCCGGTCTTGAGGTTAACCGTATTATCAATGAGCCGACAGCTGCAGCTCTTGCCTACGGTATTGATAAGGATAACGACCAGAAGGTTATGGTTTATGACTTAGGCGGCGGTACATTCGATGTATCGATTATCGAAATGGGCGACGGCGTTCAAGAGGTTCTTGCAACCGCAGGTAACAACCGTCTTGGCGGCGACGACTTTGATAAGCGCGTTATGGACTATATCGTAGCAGGCTTTAAGGCTGAAAGCGGTATTGATTTATCAGGTGATAAAATGGCTATGCAGCGCGTTAAAGAGGCTGCAGAGAAGGCTAAAATCGACCTTTCTGGTATGACACAGGCCGACATCAACCTCCCTTCATCACTGCCGACGCAAATGGTCCTAAACATTTTGAAACAACCCTTACCCGCGCTAAATTCAACGAGCTTACCGCTGATTTAGTTGAGGCTACTATGGTTCCTGTTCGTCAGGCACTTTCTGACTCGGGTCTTAACAAAAACGAAATCCACAAGGTTCTTATGGTTGGCGGTTCTTCAAGAATCCCCGCCGTTCAAGAGGCAGTTAAAAACTTTATGGGTGCAGAGCCCTTCAAGGGCATCAACCCCGATGAGTGCGTAGCAATCGGTGCAGCTTTACAGGGCGGCGTTCTCGGCGGCGATGTTAAGGGTCTGTTGCTTCTTGATGTAACTCCCCTGTCCCTCGGTATTGAAACAATGGGCGGCGTTTCCACAAAGGTAATCGAGCGCAACACCACCATTCCCGCTAAAAAGAGCCAAATTTTCTCAACCGCTGCTGATAATCAGACATCTGTTGAGGTTCATGTTCTGCAGGGCGAGCGCGAATTCGCTAAAGACAACAAAACTCTCGGTGTATTCCACCTTGACGGTATTGCTCCCGCTCCCAGAGGTATCCCCCAGATTGTGGTAACCTTCGATATCGACGCTAACGGTATTGTTCATGTATCAGCTAAAGATTTAGGCACTGGTAAGGAGAACGATATCACCATTACAGCCAGCACAAATATGTCCAAGGATGACATTGATAAGGCTGTTAAAGAGGCTGAACAGTATGCAGCCGAGGATAAAAAGCGCCGCGAGGATATCGATATTCGCAACGGTGCCGACCAGATGATTTATCAGACTGAAAAGACAATTACCGACTTCGGCGATAAGATTACCGAGGAAGAAAAGAGCAAGATTGAGGCTGCTAAAGAAGCACTCAAGGAGGCTCTAAAGGGCGATAACACCGATGATATCAAGGCTAAACAGGAAGAGCTCCAAAAAGAAATTTTTGCTGTTAGCGAAAAGGTTTACAAGGCAGCAGCAGAAGCAGCACAGGCAGCTCAAGGCGGCGCAGAGGGTGCAGCTCCGAACGGCGACAATGTTTACGATGCCGACTTCACCGATGTAAACGACCAGAACAACTAGTAAAATTTAAGGGGGTAAGGCAACCCTTGCCCCCTACCCTATACATATAGGAGAGTTATTGTGGCAGATAAACGAGATTATTATGAAGTGCTGGGCGTTGATAAATCGGTCAGCGAGGATGAACTAAAAAAAGCATACAGAAAAGCGGCTAAAAAGTACCACCCCGACCTGAATCCGGGCGATGCTGCAGCTGAAAAGAACTTCAAAGAGGTTAATGAAGCCTACGAGGTACTGTCAGATAAGGAAAAGCGCGCCCGCTATGACCAGTTTGGCCATGCGGGAGTTGACCCGAACTTTGGCGCAGGAGGAGGAAATCCGTTTGGCGGCGGATTTGGTGGCGGCTTTGGTGATTTTGGCGACCTTGGCGATATTCTAGGCTCAATGTTCGGTGGCGGCTTTGGCTTCGGTGGCGGCAGTCGCCGCAACCCCAACGCGCCAAGACGCGGCGCCGATACGGCAGCCAATGTTACCATCTCCTTTGAGGAGGCTGCAAAGGGCTGCAAAAAGAGTGTCAATGTTACTAAAATCGAGAACTGCAGCGACTGCAGCGGCAGCGGAGCTAAAAAAGGCACTACCGCCAAAACCTGCCCGAATTGCCATGGCTCGGGATATGTTACTAAAATGCAGCGTACTCCCTTCGGTACTATTCAAAATCAAGCTCCTTGCGATGCTTGCCGAGGCTCGGGTAAGATTATTGATAACCCATGCCCCACCTGTGCCGGCAAGGGTAGAGTTCGCAAAACAACCACCCGAGAGATTGAAATTCCCGCAGGCATTGATGACGGACAGATTATCAGCATTCGCGGAGGCGGCGATGCGGGAGCTAATGGCGGCCCGAGTGGCGACCTTAAAATTAATGTATCGGTTCGCCCACACGAAATCTTTGAGCGTAGCGGCTTCGATGTTTATTGTGAGGTACCGATAACCTATGCACAGGCAGCACTCGGTGCTGAAATTGTAGTTCCTACTATCGACGGTAAGGTTAAATTTACCATTCATGAGGGAACGCAGCCGGGCGAGGAGTTTAGACTTCGCGGCAAGGGCATACAGCGCCTTAACTATTCAGGTCGCGGCGACCAGTATGTAAAAATTGTAGTTGAGGTTCCCAAAAATCTTTCCAAAAAGCAAAAGGAAGCTTTAAAGGAATTCGATAGTCTCACAGAGACAGAAAACTACAAGAAAAACCGCAGCTTCGCCGAAAAATTAAAAGATTTATTCGATTAATCTAACCCCCCTGCCAAACGGTAGGGGGATTATTATATGCGAAAAAAATCGCCCTCCGAGCGGAGGGCTTTTTACTATTTTATTTTCTTCACTACCTCAAAAGCGAATTTTCTGTATCCGGCATCGGTGAAAACCACACCGTTTTCTGCGCGATCTGCCGAGATGCGCTCGGACAGCACGCCCAAATCAACGAACTCTGCACCGGTTTCTACAGCCAGCACCTCGAGCGCTCGGTTATATCCATAAATGCGGATATTGGTGTTCTTGCCAACCGCATTAACATCTGCCATCGTATGGGCTACGAGTATAACCCTCGCCTCGGGCTGATATTCCTTTATCATATCGGCGGCTCGGCGGAGCGCCTTTCCGTAATCATTCGGTGCCTCATCGCCAAAAACGGGGGTGGTAAGGCATATAACATCATATTTTTTGCGAGCAGCAGTGAGTGAAAAACGAAGTCTGCCGAAATAGAGCTCGCTAACTATGGGTGTGGAACCTGTCTGACGATGAACACACCAGTCAGCGCCCAGCAGCTCCTCATAATAAAAGCTCATGCCCTCGGTTATGGCATCACCGAGTATTAAAATGCATTTTTTGCTATCGGTATAAAGCTGCGGCAGCCAGGTTCTGGTCCATATAGCCTCGGCGGTCGGCTCACCTGCTTCATAATGTATTTTTCGCTGGGTGCCCATATACTCCTTATAAACACTGCGTTTTGTATCTACCAACATAATCTAACCTACCTTGCAAATTTAATAACCTGAAAGGCAAGCTTGCGGCTGCCTTCGTTATCGTAATGTATGCCATCAGCTAAATGATTATCCTTGATTTTCGGAGAATATGAAGCCAAATCATTAAGACAAAGCTCGTATTCATCAGCAAGTCTACGGCAAACTGCATCACGCTCATCGGTGTATTTATGCCACCTGTCGCGAAGTCTTATAAAGCTGCCGTCGGGCTCAACCTCGTAGGTTGCAACACATGTAGCAAGCACAATTTTAGCGTTCGGGTGAAGCCTTTTAAAAAGAGCAATAACATCGCGGTAGGATTTTTCAAACGCGGCAGAAGACTCGTGTCCGTGTCCGCCGT
Organism: Acutalibacteraceae bacterium; assembly: GCA_045647785.1. Classification (GTDB taxonomy): domain Bacteria; phylum Bacillota; class Clostridia; order Oscillospirales; family Acutalibacteraceae; genus SIG565. Next base: position 22,464 of record JAZRMU010000048.1, on the reverse strand, counting down.
TGTTAAAATGAATAACATCGTACGCCTTGCCCGATTGCAGGAGCACATTTTCAAGATTAGAAAGAAAATCGCGGTCGTTAATCGGCAGCGAGGTGGTATAAGAATCAACCGTCCACGCGGGATTTATAATCTCGCGGATAACCGAATTTATTCCGCCTGTTATACTGTCGCCCACTATCAGAAGCCTTTTCTTGCCGCTAGTATAAAGGTCGCGTATATCGAGAAAATCCCATATACACTCCTCGGTTAAGCTATCCTCTCGGTCGATAACAACGGTTTGGGTTTCGTCAATAGCCTTATGTTCCATTTTCATTCTCCTTATTTCAGCCCCTCAACCCACACAATTTCATTTGTATTGAGAGTTTTTTGCACATCAATCACACGCTGATTTGATGAACCGCGAAATTTAAGTGTAATATCCTTTTTGCTTTCAACAAATCTGCCGTCAACCAAAACATCAATTAAAGAAAGCAGCTGCTTTGTATATTCGGTATTGGCGCGACTCTCCCCTAGCAGCTCCTCATCAAGCAGAAAGCCTGTGTAGCACCATATATCCTTGTTTGGATATTCTGCCTTTATGCGGCGGAGCAGAGATAAAAGCTCGGGCTGATTTTCGGGCTCAAACGGTTCGCCGCCAAGCAGCGAAAAGCCTGTTATGTAATCAGGTCTCATAGCAGCAATTATATCATCAGCAGTCTCGCTCGTAAATGGTTTTCCAAAGGAAAATTCCCAAGTATCCTTATTAAAGCAATTTTTGCATCGATGTCTGCAGCCCGACACAAAAAGCGATACCCTGACACCGAGCCCGTTGGCAATATCATTTTTCTTAATTTCCCCGTAGTTCATAAAAAACCTCTTTGCTTATATTTATGGCTAAAAACTCCGAGCCGCGGGGCTCGGAGTTAAGTTTTCTACAGATGCAATACTCTTTCCTTAATTTCTTGCGTTCTGCCCTGGTTCCAATACTGTGTACCGATATATCCGCAGGTGCGGCGGGCAACATTCATTTTTGCCTGGTCGATATTGCCGCAATGCGGGCAACGCCAGATAAGCTTGCCGTGGTCATCCTTGATTACTTCAATTTCACCGTCGAAGCCGCAAACCTGACAATAATCGCTCTTGGTGTTAAGCTCGGCATACATAATATTCTCGTAAATATACTGCATTACCGACAACACCGCGGGAATATTATCCTGCATATTGGGCACCTCTACATACGAGATAGCGCCACCGGGCGAGAGTGCCTGAAACTTCGCTTCAAGAGCCAGCTTATCAAAGGCATCTATAGGCTCGGTTACATGAACATGATAGCTGTTGGTGATATAATTTTTATCTGTAACACCGGGAACTACACCAAAGCGAGCCTGCAAGCATTTTGAGAACTTGTAGGTTGTGCTCTCAAGCGGTGTGCCATAGAGTGAATAGTCGATATTTTCGGCTGCCTTCCACTTCGCAGTGTACTCATTGAGCTTCTTCATAATCTCAAGACCTAGTGCCTCACCCTCGGGCTCGGTAAGCTTCTTGCCGTTAAGTGAATATACACACTCCCAAAGACCTGCGAAGCCGAGCGAAATGGTGGAATAGCCTCCGTGAAGCAGGCTATCAATGGTCTCGCCCTTATTAAGGCGAGCAAGTGCGCCATACTGCCAGAGTATGGGAGCAGCATCCGACAGAGTACCTGTGAGGCGCTCGTGGCGGCACTGGAGTGCACGGTGGCAAAGCTCCATTCTTTCATCAAAAATCTGCCAGAACTTATCCATATCGCCGCCTGCCGACAGACCGATATCAACAAGGTTAACGGTTACAACGCCCTGATTAAAGCGACCGTAGTACTTCGGCTTTCCGTCCTTATCAACATAGGGTGTTAAGAAGCTGCGCCAGCCCATACAGGTATAGCAGTTACCGTTGCCATTCTTATCAACCTTGTTCTGAAGCATAATCTTTTCGGAAATATAGTCGGGCACCATACGCTTGGCTGTGCATTTAGCAGCAAGCTTTGTGAGATACCAGAATCTTGTTCCCTCTTTAATATTATCCTCCTCAAGCACATAGATAAGCTTGGGGAATGCGGGTGTAATCCAAACACCCTCCTCATTCTTAACGCCGCAGATGCGCTGAGTCAAGGTTTCCTCTATAATAAGCGCGAGGTCGGCCTTTTCCTGCTCGTTTTTAGCTTCGTTTAAGTACATAAACACAGTAACAAACGGAGCTTGACCGTTAGTTGTAAGCAGGGTTACAACCTGATACTGAATGGTCTGAACGCCCTTGCGGATTTCGTCGCGCAGACGCTTTTCAACAATTTTACTCATCTTTTCCTCATCAACCTCAAGGTCGATAGCGGCAAACTCGTCAGCAACCTGACGGCGCAGCTTTTCACGGCTGATCTGCACAAAGGGCGCTAAGTGTGTAAGGCTGATGCTCTGACCGCCATACTGATTAGAGGCCACCTGGGCGATAATCTGGGTAGCGATATTGCAGGCTGTAGAAAAACTGTGCGGCTTTTCGATAAATGTACCACTGATAACGGTACCGTTCTGCAGCATATCCTCAAGATTCACAAGGTCGCAGTTATGCATGTGCTGTGCAAAATAGTCAGCATCGTGGAAATGGATAAGACCCTGATCGTGTGCCTCAACGATATCGCCGGGCAACAAAATACGCTTGGTAATATCCTTGCTAACCTCACCTGCCATATAGTCGCGCTGAACGCTGTTTACAGTAGGGTTCTTGTTGGAGTTTTCCTGCTTAACTTCCTCATTATTACATTCAATAAGCGATAGAATCTGCTCATCAGTAGTATTAGACTTACGGATAAGCGCGCGATTGTAGCGGTACTTGATATACTTTCTTGCAACCTTGAACGCCTGCTTCTGCATTATTCCGTTCTCTACCAAGTCCTGAATTTCCTCAACCGACAGTGCTCTGTCTACAGCACCACAGGTGTTTTTAACGCTTTGTGCAATATCATTAATCTGTTCGCTTGTGAGTCTCTCTGCCTCGTTTACGCTTTCGTTCGCCTTTGTTATAGCAATAATTATCTTATTTATATCAAAGGTTTCTTCCGAACCGCTTCTCTTGATAATCTGCATAAATCTACCTCCTAAATCACTATATATTGTATTTATGCCTGAAAAACAACACAAATTATGCCGTTTTTCGGGCGAGCAAATTTATTATACCATATTTTACGGCAAATGCAAGAGGGAAAACACAATATTTGCTGTTTTTTTATGGAAAAATTTAAATTTGTACACTATATATATTATTTCCAAGGCAAATTTAGCCATTTTACCAAGGCATCGTGGATTAATTCCTTTTTTTGTAAAAAAACAAAAAAACCGGGAATCATTTCCCGATTTTTCTATTCCTCAACGCCTATCACTATAAGACGACCGCTATCCGTACCGTCCTTACAGGTTGAAAGTGTTATCAGTCTTTGTGGATAAACAGGGGTAATTCCGCTTTCGAAAATATCCTTGCTCTTAATATAATTTATCTTTGCCTTGTAGGTTTCGGCATCTACATTGCCCACAAAAGAATACCACGAATCCTTACCGTCCACCTCGCAAACCGAAAAAACACGGAATTTGCGAAGACCCTCTGCCGTTTGAAACTCGATTATCGGGTTATCTGCAGTATATTGACGGTTGCGATAACGCTTAAGCTGGTGGAACATTGTTCCGTTTTTCATATTATGCGCATAGATAATAGTATTCATAGCATCCTTGCTGCAGCGTGCATCCATAAATGGCGTGCCGGCAGAGGTTTGCCCACCGTAAAAGCTTAAATGCAGATATTTTTCAGGTTCATACGGAGTGTGCATTACCGGATAGTTAATAACCGTTCCGTTTACAAATACCCAACCCACGCAATCACTATTTTGCGAAAGCACTGCCGAAATATCCCGCACCGTTTGCGGCTGGGTAGGTGTGTCAGGCTCGTTCGGTGCCTGTTCAGGCACAACCTCAACAACAAGGCTTGCCAGCTCGTCGAACTCTCCCTGCTCTTGTTTGCCTCGCACAACCGTTTTAATAATCATAAACGCACAAAATGACATTACCAGCACAAGAAATACGATTATTATATCCAAAAAAGTGATTTTTCTTTTCATTCTACTCCATTTTCGGCGGTCTGCCGGTAAGTCTTCCAACTGCCAACGCCGCTGACTCATTATTATACAATATGCCATAGCACTGCTCAATAATCGGCAGCTCTAACGAATGCTCGGTTGCTAATTTATATGCCAGCGCAGCCGCGTAGTAGCCCTCAACCGTGCCAACCTCACACAGTGCCTCATCTATAGGCGTTCCGCCACCAACAAGCATTCCAAAGCGGTTGTTTCGGCTATGCTCTGATAGACAGGTAACTATAAGGTCTCCTATACCCGAAAGACCTAAAAATGTATGCTCGCTCGCCCCTAAAGCCAACCCAAGCCTTGTCATTTCTGCAAGACCGCGAGTGATGAGGGCCGCTCTGGTATTATCGCCAAGCCCCAGCCCCGCGCAAATACCCGCACATACAGCAATTACATTTTTAAGCGCGCCGCCGAGCTCTACTCCGATAATATCCTCGTTGGTATATATCCTGAATTTATCGGTCGAAAGCAGCTGCTGCACAAGCAGTGCTGCATCCACGTTTTTGGAAGCAACGGTTACCGTAGTCGGCAGATTTCTTGCCACCTCCTCGGCGTGCGATGGACCCGAAAGCACAACAACTTGAGCATTCGGCAGCTGTGCTTCAATAACTTCGGACAGTCTTTCGCCATTTTCGCCAAAGCCTTTAGCAACATTTACCACAGCGCCTATTTCGCCTATATTCTTGAGCCTTGCCGCCGTTTCGGCAATAGCCACCGAAGGAACAGCAAGAATTACTATATCACTGCCCACCGCTACCGAAATATCGGAGGTTACATTTATCTCTTTATCAAGATAGATACCCGCAAGCAGCTTGGGATTAGTGCGCTCGGACGATAGCTGCTCCACCTCTTTTGCAAATGGCGACCAGATGTTAACAGTATGACCTTTAGAACGAGCAACAAGCGCTAATGCCATACCCCAGCCACCTGCACCAAGCACCGTTACTTTAGCCATTTTTATTCTCCTTTTTAACGGAAATTTTTTTCTCCTCGCCCTTTATGAGCCTTTTGATATTTTCGAGGTGTCTTAAAATTACAATTAAGCCGCAGCCTATAGTTATAATCGTTATAACCCAAGGATTGGCATTCAAGCTTATTTTATATGAAAACGCAAGATATGCAGTTACCCCCACAACCACAAAGGTTGCAAAAAGGCTCGAAAGTGAAACTATTTTAGAAAGAAGCATTGATATCGCAAAGCCTACAAGCCCCAAGATTATTGCAAGCGGGCAGCAGACAGCAAAAACACCAACGCTGGTGGCTACCGCCTTACCGCCGCGAAAGCCGAAAAACACAGGAAAGCAATGGCCGAGCATACAAGCAAAACCGCTGGCGAATGCGCCGTACTGCGGTAAAAACAATGGGTTGCGGTAGCTGGTAGCGGTCATACCTACATTGCAGTCATTCCACAAAAGGTTGAACACCAAAAAGCCTATGCCTGCCGCTACCGCACCCTTTAAAATATCAAGAGCAAAGGTAGCAATGCCCGCCTTAACACCCGATACGCGCAGCACATTGGTAGTACCCGCGTTTCCGCTGCCGAAATCTCGCACATCGACATTATTATACTTTCTTGTAAAAATAACTGCAAAATTTATGCTGCCTATCAAATAGGCGGCGACTACTGTAAGCAGTGCAAAAATGTGATTCATTACTTATCTCCTCGTTCTCTTATAACAAATCTCACCGGTGTACCCTCTAATCCGAAGGTTGTTCTTATTTGATTTTCTAAATATCTTTGATATGAAAAATGGAAAAGCTCCGCCTTATTGCAAAAGCAAACAAAGGTTGGCGGCTTGGTTGAAGCCTGTGTCATATAATAAATTTTAAGTCGCTTTCCCTTATCACTGGGCGGCTGAACACGGGCGGTAGCATCGGCCAACAGGTCGTTTAGCATACCTGTCGATATGCGCATTGTATTTTGCTCGTGCACATATTTAATAAGACTGAAGAGTCGATCAATACGCTGACCTGTTTTTGCCGAAATGAATATTATCGGCGCATAGGACATAAAGGAAAAATCATTCATAAGGCGCTTGCGATAAGCATCCATTGTACGCCCGTCCTTATCCACAATATCCCATTTATTAACGGCTATTATACATGCCTTACCCTGCTCAAGTGCCAGTCCTGCAACCTTTGAATCCTGCTCGGTAAAGCCATCCACACCGTCAATCATAATAACGCAAACATCGCTGCGCTCAATAGCCATTTTAGCGCGCAAAACGCTATATTTTTCTATTATATCCTCAACCTTGGACTTTCTGCGAAGTCCTGCAGTATCGATAAAATTAAATGTGCCGTAGCTGTTGGTGATTCTTGTGTCGATAGCGTCGCGAGTAGTTCCCGCAACATCCGATACAATGGAACGCTCCTCGCCTGAAATGTTGTTTATTAAAGAGGATTTGCCCGCATTCGGCTTACCGATAACGGCAACATTTATAATTTCCTCCTCGTCCTCATCGTTTTCGGGGAATTCGATATGCTCGAGCGCCGCATCAAGCAGGTCGCCCGTACCGTGTCCGTGAACACTCGAAACCGCAATAGGATCGCCAAGACCCAAATTATAAAACTCATAAAAATCAAGCGGAATATCGCCGATTTTATCACACTTATTAACGCAGAGCACAATCGGCTTGCCACTTTTTTGCAGCATTGTCGCAACATCCATATCGGCGGCAGTAACACCTGCACGCAAATCAGTTACAAATATTATAACATTCGCCATTTCAATGGCAAGCTGCGCTTGAGAACGCATACTTTTAAGAATTAAATCATCGGTTTTGGGCTCGATACCACCCGTATCGATAAGCATAAACTTCTTGCCTGCCCACTCGGCCTCGCCGTAAATTCTATCGCGAGTAACACCAGGTGTGTCATCAACGATAGACAGTCTTTGACCAATAAGCTTATTAAACAGCGTTGATTTACCAACATTAGGTCTGCCAACAACCGCTATTACAGGTTTTGCCATTACTCCACCTCATTTCCTAAAACTGCGGCCACGAAATCTGCACCGCCGCTATTAACAATTATAACCTTTGCTCCAAGCTCCCGCTCGAGCTCTTCTACTGTTACATCATCTAAAAATTTATCGTTTTCGTGTCTTAACATATTGGCAGGTATTAATATCCTTTCTCCAAGCTCCTCGCCCTTTAGATTTTTAATAATATCCCTGCCTGTTATAAGACCCGCAACGGTTATATGCCCACCGAAAAAGTCGTTTTTTATTGCTTTAACCTTGCATTTAATGCTGAATTTTTCGGATATCTTTTGGGTGAGTGAATTTATAAGCGACTCGGCCGCCTCACCCGTTACTATTGTTGATGCGGGCGGTGTATGCTCTATACTTGCGTATTGGAGCTCGTCTTCGACCTCGCTTATCAAAAGCGAGGACATACCAACACCGTTTTCAAGCTGCAGAAATTCCCCATAGTGCGAAGCATCGGGGAAAGGTCTGCCCGATAAAATATAAAATTCATCCGAGCCAAAAGCCCTGTTTTCGCCATATAGCTGCCTTGTTTTCTCCGCATATTTATCAATAATATCCAGCACTGCCGCCGCAGACTGCTTGTTAAAAGGGGAAAGCTCGGGTAAGCCCTCGCGATGTCCCGTAAGCCCTACGGGTACTGCCGCTATACTTCTGACGTTTTCCAGCTTTATCAGGTCGCCGAGCGAGCGCTCAAGCTCTGCACCGTCGTTATACTCCGGCACCAGTACAAGCTGACAGTTTATACTTATGCCCGCGCTGTTGAAGCGCTCGAGCAGCTTTAACACTTCTCCGGCATTTTTGTTTTTCATCATCCTGACACGAAGCTCGGGGTTAGTTGTATGCACCGAAATATTGATGGGGCTTATATGCATTCTTATAATGCGCTCCACCTCGTGATCAGTTATATTGGTAAGGGTTATATAGTTTCCAAATAAAAACGAAAGGCGTGAATCATCATCCTTAAAATAAAGGCTCTCTCGCATACCCTTTGGCATCTGATCGATAAAGCAAAAAATACACTTATTCTTGCAGGTGCGCTGCTTATCCATTAAGTAGGTATCAAAGCCGAGCCCCAGCTCCTCGTTTTCTTTTTTGGTTATTTGCTTTTTGAAAATTTTGTTTTTTCGGCAAATTTCAAGCAAAAGCTCTGTATCATTTTCCAGAAATCGGTAATCGAGAACATCGATTACCTCGCTGCCGTTAATGGAAAGCAGAGTATCCCCTGCCCTTATGCCTTTTCTATGTGCGGGCGAAAATCTTGCAACCTCGCCTATTATAACCGACATTTCTTTCCCTCCCTTTCGCCTTTTTTCGCATTAAAACAAAATAGAGGAGGATATCGTCCCCCTCTACCCTAATTAGTCTTCTACCTTTACAACCTCGCGGTCGCCGTAGTAGCCGCACTCTGCGCAAAGTCTGTGAGGTCTCTTGTAAGCACCGCAACGTGAGCACTTAACAAGTGTGGGAGCGGTAAGCTTCCATAAATTGTTTCTTCTCTTATCTCTTCTTGCTTTAGAGGTTTTTCTCTTCGGTACTGCCATTTTAATAACACTCCTTAAAAGTTAATATTTTAATCTAAAAGTTCTGCAAGCTTTGCAAGTCTGGGGTCAATCTGCTTTGTGTTGCAACCACAGTCGCCAGCGTTTAAATTTGCTCCGCAATTAGAGCACAAACCGCGGCAATCCTCGCTACACAAATGCTTCATCGGGATTTGAAGCAATACATCGGTTCTGCAGAGCTCTGCCAAGTTGAGCTCACCCTCTGTTACAAGCAGGATATCATCGTTATCCTCGTTTTCCACCTCGGTCGCAAGGATATACTCTTTATCCACCAAAATGCTCTCGCTGCAATTGGTAGCACAGCGGTCGCACGGCGCTTCATAACAGGCATCGCAATGTATCTTAAGCGTTACCACACCTGCGCTGCTTCGAAGCTCGGCACTTATCTTTGCGGGTTTGCTAAACGGTCTTACGCCTGCAAACTCAACATCGCCAAGCTCTAAAGTGAATTGAAAGGACTCCTCATAATTATGAGCCGCAAAGGCCTTTTTTAAATCTAAAATCACGGAATCCCCCCAATTGTCGCGATAACTATTATATATGTATTGGTGCGATTTGTCAAGTAAATATTTAATAATTTATTTTATCGCCAATAAACAACCCCCAAGCGTTGCTCGGGGGTTCAAATTTTTATTTACAGCTTTTCTGCAATTTCAAAAATCTTCGAAGGCAGGTCAGCCTCATCAGCCGATACTGTAAAGCAGAAGTTAACATGGCTTTCCTCTGCTAATGCAGATACTCTGTCAAGGAAATCAGCAAGCTCATCATAGTTGCGAGAGCCGATACGAAGTGTTGCATCGCCAAAAACATCGGTTACATCATGGTTGCCTGCATTGATTCCTGCGAGCATTCCGTAATACTCATTATAGCCCTTAATACCGAAATCTTCGCTGTTAATAAGTCTTGCCTTGTGAGATACGCTGAAACGCAGGTTCTCACCCTGTTCAATACATACAACGTTGCCCTTACTGGATTCAACAGTAGCGTTTACCAAGTCTATCAATTTCTTGGTTTTGCCCGAACCCTTTTTTCCAACGATAAGTTTAATCATAATTGCCATCTCCTTTATATTTTACCGCCGTAGCGGATATTTTACCTATTTACCAAGGCGCTTTTCAAGCTCTGCACGCATAGCCTCATAGCCGGGCTTGCCGAGAAGTGCAAACATATTCTTTTTGTAGCTTTCAACACCGGGCTGGTCGAACGGATTAACACCGAGCATATATCCCGAAATTGCACAAGCCTTTTCAAAGAAATAAATTAGTCGGCCAAGGTTTTCCTCGTCTGCCTTATCTACATTTATAACGAAATTAGGCACACCGCCATCGGTGTGTGCGAGCACTGTGCCCTCAAATGCCTTTTCGTTTACGAAGGACATATTTTTACCTGCAAGGAAGTTAAGTCCATCGCCATCGTTTTCCTCTTTTTCGATTACTACATCGCTGCCACAGTCGCCAACATTTATAACCGTTTCAAAGAGAATGCGTGCACCATCCTGCACATACTGACCCATAGAGTGAAGGTCGGTTGAGAAGGTTACGGATGCGGGGAATAAGCCCTTGTTATCCTTGCCCTCGCTCTCGCCATAAAGCTGCTTCCACCACTCTGCGAGCTGGGTGAGCCTTGGCTCGTATGATACGAGCATTTCAATAGCCTTGCCCTTGCGGTACATAGCGTTTCTAACAGCTGCGTACTTGTAGCATTCGTTAGCCTCTAAATCGGGATTTGCATATTCAGCCTGCGCTGCAGCCGCACCCTTCATTAAAGCATCTATATCTGCTCCTGCTGCGGCAATGGGTAAAAGACCAACCGCAGTGAGCACGGAGAATCTGCCGCCTACATCATCCGGCACAACAAAGCACTCATATCCCTTTTCATCGGCAAGCGCTTTAAGTGTACCGCGAGCCTTATCGGTTGTGCAGTAGATACGCTTTGCAGCTTCCTCCTCACCGTAGCGCTCCTCAAGCAGCTTTCTGAAAACGCGGAAAGCAACTGCGGGCTCGGTGGTTGTACCCGATTTTGAAATAATATTTACAGAAACTCTCTTGCCCTCGCAAAGTGTCAGCAGCTCATTTAAAGCCGAGCCGCTTATACTGTTGCCTGCAAAGTAAATTTGAGGTGTGTTCTTTGCTAAATTATTATAATAGTGGCTCTTTAAGAACTCGATAGCTGCGCGAGCGCCGAGGTATGAGCCGCCAATTCCGATAACAACTAAAATATCGGTATCCTCTTTAATTTTTTCTGCCGCCTTTTTAATGCGAGCAAATTCTTCCTTATCATAATCGGTGGGAAGATTTACCCAACCGAGAAAATCGTTGCCAAGACCGGATTTCGCCTCTAACACATCGTGTGCTAAACGAACCTGACCTGCCAAGCCCTTTATATCATTTTCACGCAAAAAATCCTTTGCGAAGCTTGTGTTAAAACTAATAGCCATTTTGTATAGTGCCTCCAAATTTTTTATTATTCTTATTTTACACTAAAACCCTTATTTTTTCAATATAAATATTGTAATTTTTTTCTTTTTTTATACTTACATTACAAAGAGTTCATAAAGAAGCCTTTTGAAAAGATAAAAAAACGATAGCTTTTCGATATTCTTCCCCGCCAAAAGATTTATGCTGCCAAGTGGTATTTCACCGTTATATACCGTAACCGTGCCTATAACATCTCCCTGCCTTACAGGCGCAGTGATTTCGCTGTTCAGCTGCACAGATTGGGTAATGCTGCTCTTTTCGCTCTTTTTAAGCAGCACATTGAGCCCACTCTCGGGGTAAAGCGGAACAACACTTTCCACACCCGCGGTAACCGCTGCCTCAAGCGGCAGCGAATTATCATATTCGATATATGAAAAGCTATAATTGGCAAAACCATAGTTAAGCAGCTTTCTTGCCGACTCAAATCTATCATTACTCGAGGGCGCCTTCAGCACAACGGCAACCAAGGATAAGCCGTTTCGTTCGGCTGTTGCGGCAAGGCAGTGGCCAGCAACGGAGGTTGTTCCCGTTTTAAGACCTGTGCAGCCTTCGTAAAAGCGGACTAATTTATTTGTGTTCACAAGCTCGCTTTTGCCGCCGCGCAGACTATCCATCCAAACGGTGGAATAGTTTTTGACCATTTCGTGCTTGATAAGCTCGGCTGACATAAGTGCTATATCGTAGGCCGTAGTATAATGCCCATCGCAGTCGAGTCCCGTTGTATTTTTAAATGCAGTATTGGTCATACCGAGTTCCTGCGCTCGAGCATTCATCAGCGACACAAACGCCTCCTCGCTACCTGCTACCGCTTCGGCAAGGGCTACCGTGGCATCATTTGCAGAGGCTATAAAACAAGCCTTTAGCAGCTCATCAACCGTCATAGTTTCTCCCGGCTCAAGCCAAATCTGCGAGCCTCCCATACTGCAGGCATACTCGCTTGCGGTTATAGTATCGGTGAGCTTTAAATGACCCGCATCAATAGCCTCTACCACAAGCAACAACGACATTATTTTGGTGATAGATGCGGGAGACAGCCGTTCGTCGGCGTTGCTTTCGTATAAAATCTGCATTGTGTTCGGCTCCAATAGCACCGCCGACTGCGCCTTCAGCTCCAACACCTGACCCACGGGTGTTGGCACCGCGTTGCTTACAGGCAGCGCCTCATACATATCATCGCTTATATACTCACTCGAAACCGTAACTGCACCAAGGGCACTTACAGGCAATGCCAAAACCGAAAAGCATAAAATTATACAAATTAAAAACCTCATTACTCATACCCCTTTCCTTAAAGAGTATGCTTAATGAGGTTTCATAATTACTTAAAAGCCCAAATCCTCGCCGCAGAGCAGTATTTTAATGCGCCCCTTTTCGCGCTGATAAGCAGACACAACATAGTTGCAGCAAATTCTGGCATTGCTGCCGCAGCCCGACGCCATTTGCGGATTATCCGCTGCTACGCAGCGTCCCGCCTCTCGGCAATATGTTTCGCACGAAAGACGCACCGTATTTTTCGGCGCAGCAACAGTTTTAACCCTGTAAAGCGCCTCGGGAATATCCTTAACAATTTTATTTTTGCCAACTATTGCCACGACATTTCGCGGTCCGTACAGCAGCGCTGCAACGCGGTTTGAACGCCCGTCAACATTAACAAGCTCGCCGCTTTCTGTAATGGCATTTGCCGAGCAGAAAAAGTAATCAGCAGTGAAATAATCTGCTATCATTCGGTTTTCCTCTTCGGGCGTAGTCGCTCCAAAGCGGTCGATATAATTATACCTGCCGCTTTTAATCAAATCGAAAACCCCACATTCAGCCATAGATTGCGAGCCGCCGTTTGAAATCTTGCTACCCGCAGGCAAAAGCTGCTCCACAAAGGCTAAAATCTCGGATTTCGTTTCAAAATAATGCACCTCGAAATTATTTTTTTCGAGTGCCTTGATTATGTTTTCCATAATATCACCTAATCTACAATTGTTCCGCCGCCAAGCACACAGTCTCCGCTATAGAATACTGCCGCCTGCCCTGCGCTTGGAGCTCGCTGCGGGGTTTCAAATTCCACCACCGCCGACCGACCGTTCACTGTAACCGTGGCCTTCATCGGCTTCATGGCATACCGCAGCTTAACCTCGGCAGAAAATGGCTCTTCCAGCACTTCGCCCGATACAAAGCTCACATTTTCGACCTTAACCGTGGTTTTAAAAAGCTGCTCCTCTTCCCCCAGCACAACCGTGTTATTTTCAGCATTTTTACTTATCACAAACTGCGGTTTACCCAAAGCAATACCCAGTCCCTTGCGCTGACCGATGGTGTAATTTATAATACCGCTGTGGCGACCGAGCACCTTGCCGTTTATATCGGTAAAATCGCCCGCAGGCGAGCTTTTACCCATATATTTTTCAATAATTTCGGCATAATCTTTATCTTTAACAAAGCATATATCCTGACTATCCTTCTTTTTGGCTGTCAGTAGTCCCTCGCGCTCGGCAATACTGCGAATTTCAGGCTTTGTATAAGAGCCCAACGGAAACAGAATCCTCGAAAGCTCGGCCTGTGAAAGAAAATAAAGAAAATAGCTCTGGTCCTTGCTATCATCAGCAGCCTTTTTTAGCTCATAAAGCCCCGTTTGAACATTTTTCTCTATTCTCGCATAATGCCCTGTCGCTATTTTATCATAGCCACCGGCAACCGCGTGCTTTAAAAACTCACCGAATTTCAGTTTTTTATTGCACTCAATGCAAGGATTAGGAGTAATTCCTCCGAAATAATCGGCAGCGAATTTGCCTATTACCTCACGACCGAATTCGGCACTTTTATCTATTGTCTCAAATGGGATATTCATTTTGCTCGCTACCGCAGCGGCATCGGCTATAGCCTCTGTTCCGCAAAGGCGCATTATAGCACCGGACACCTCGTAGCCCTGCTGTAAAAGCAGCTGTATCGCTACCGAGGAATCAACACCGCCCGACATAGCAACTAAAATCTTTTCACTCATATTAATCGATATCCTTGCCGCAGCAACGCTTATACTTTTTGCCGCTACCGCACGGGCAAAGTGAATTTTTGCTCACTACACCCTTGCCGCGAACGGTCTTTGAAACGGTACCGTCATCACCCGTTCCCGTTTCCTCGGCAACCTTTTCACGCTTAATTTGGGTGCTCTGCCTGATTTCTGCCGAAAGCAGAGTTTTAGCGGTCTCCTCGCGGATAGCCTCGCTCATGGCATTGAACATCTCATAGCCCTCGTTTCGGTAGGCAACAACGGGATTGTGCTGACCGTAGGCACGAAGTCCGATACCTCTGCGCAGCTCATCCATAGCATCAATATGATTCATCCAATGGGTATCGACCGACTTCAGGAGTATATATCTCTCAATTTCGCGAACGGTATTTTCTCCATAGCGGTCCACCTTATCGGCCATTTTATTTTCAGCCAGCTCTATAAGGCGAGCAATAAGCTCGGCGCGGGAAATATCACCCAGCTCCTCGGTTGTAAAGTTAAATTCGTTGCCCGAAGTCAGCCAGCCATAGGTATATCTGCCAAGACCTCCCAAATCCCACTCATCATGAACAACATCATCGGTGCAGTAGGTGTAAACAGCCTGCTCAATCGTGCTGCTAATCATACTCGCAACCTTTCGGCTTATATCCTCGCCGTCGAGCACCAAATTTCGCTGCTCGTAAATCTTTTCTCGCTGCTGATTCATAACATCATCATATTCCAGCACATTTTTACGAATGCCGAAGTTGCGACCCTCAACTGTGCTTTGCGCATTCTCAATGGCGCTTGAAAGTATACCAAACTGCAGCGGCATATTTTCCTCAAGCTTGAGCGAATCCATCATATTATAAACACGCTCACCGCCAAACAGACGCATTAAATCATCCTCTAAAGAGATGAAAAACTGTGTGTTACCGGGGTCGCCCTGACGTCCTGCACGACCGCGAAGCTGATTATCAATTCGGCGCGATTCGTGGCGCTCTGTACCTATAATGCAAAGTCCGCCCACAGCGCGAACCTTATCTGCCTCGGGGGCAATTTGGGACTTATGCTTGATGTAAAAATCCTTAAATTGAGCGCGTGCCGCAATAATATCGGCATTATCAGTTTCAGCGAAGCCCGTTGCCTCGGCAATAAGCTCCTCGGAAAGACCGAGGGCTCGCAGCTCGGCTTTAGCAAGGTATTCAGCATTACCACCAAGCATAATATCAGTGCCGCGTCCCGCCATATTTGTGGCAATGGTAACAGCACCGAGCTTTCCCGCCTGCGCTATAATTTCAGCTTCCTTTTCGTGGTGCTTCGCGTTAAGCACATTATGTGCGATACCGCGACGCTTTAGCATCCCGCTTAAATGCTCGGATTTTTCAATAGTTACAGTACCAACAAGCACCGGCTGCCCCTTCTCGTGGCAAGCTGCAATCTTATCAATAACAGCCGAAAATTTAGCACGCTCGGTTTTATAAACGACATCCGATTCATCTATACGTGCAAGCGGCTTATTGGTCGGAATTTCAACAACATCCAATTTATAAATTGCGCGGAACTCCTGCTCCTCGGTCATAGCAGTACCCGTCATACCCGAAAGCTTGCTATAGAGTCGGAAAAAGTTTTGGAAGGTGATGGTCGCAAGGGTTTTGGATTCGTTAGCAACCGTTACACCCTCTTTTGCCTCAATAGCCTGATGCAGACCCTCGTTATAGCGTCTGCCGAACATAAGGCGACCTGTAAACTCATCAACAATTATAACCTCGCCGTCTTTAACCACATAATCAACATCGCGTTTCATAATGCCGTATGCCTTGATGGCCTGATTTATATGGTGCGAAACGGTCATATTTTCGGCATCGTTCAGATTATCAATACCGAAATACTGCTCGGCTTTTTTCACGCCCTCGGGAGTCAGCGTACAGGTTTTTGCCTTTTCATCAACAACATAATCGCCGCAAAGGTTCTGCTCCTCATCGGTCTTTTTGGCGTCTGTTTCCTTAACCCTCACCATTTTAAGCGAGCGAGCAAACGCGTTAGCACGCGAATAAAGCTCGGTCGATTTATCGCCCTTACCCGAAATTATAAGCGGTGTTCTGGCCTCGTCGATTAAAATCGAGTCAACCTCATCGACAATAGCAAAGTTGTGTCCGCGCTGAACGCGATTTTCCTTGTAAACCACCATATTATCGCGCAGATAATCGAAGCCCAACTCGTTGTTGGTGCAGTAGGTAATATCGGCATCGTACGCCGCTTTTCTTTCTTCATTGGTAAGCCCGTGGATAATAAGACCAACCTTAAGTCCCAAAAAGCGGTATAATTTACCCATCCATTCGCTATCACGCTTGGCAAGATAATCGTTAACCGTTACAATATGAACACCCTTGCCAGACAGCGCATTAAGATATGCGGGAAGGGTTGCAACCAAAGTTTTACCCTCACCTGTTTTCATTTCGCTGATGCGCCCCTGATGCAACACAATACCGCCCAATATCTGAACGGGGAAATGGCGCATACCGAGCACGCGGTCCGCCGCCTCTCGGCAGGTTGCAAATGCCTCGGGCAAAATATCATCTAGCGTTTCGCCAAGTGATAAACGCTCCCTAAACTCTAAAGTTTTATTTTTAAGCGCCTCATCAGAAAGTGCCCTGTATTCTTCCTCTAAAGACAAAACCTTCTGTTTAAGCGGCTCTATTCTTTTAAGCTCTTTTTGGCTATAGTCGCCGAAAAGTTTTTTAAGTAAACCCATTTTAATACCTCTTTTTTCTTTACTTGATAACAGTATACAACCTAATTGTTAAGAAATAAAGAACTTATAGTCGATAAATTCCGTCCTTGCAGTAAATTCCCGAGGAAATAAAAATTTCTCCCTCTTTTGTTATGAAAAGCGCCTCGACATCCTCGGTCTTTTCTATAAAATCCAAGCCCTTTTGGAGTCCCATAACAATAAGCGCTGTGGATAGCGAATCGGCCTCGAGCGCGCTCTCGCTGAACACCGTAACACTTGCAAGGTCGCTATTTGCAGGATAGCCCGTTTTGGGATCTAAAATATGGTGATATGTTCCTTCCTCATCGCTGAAGCAGCGTTCATAAGTGCCTGCCGTTACAACCGCACCGCCATAAACTCTAACGGTCGCCGCCGTGCCTTCCCCTAAAGGATTTTTAACCCCTATATCGCGCGGTCCGCCCATAATATAAAGGTTTCCGCCAAGGTCTACAAGCGCATTTTCTACTCCCTTTTCCACAAAAAATTCGTGTAGTTTATCGGCAACAAAGCCTTTCGCACAAGCTCCCAGATCAATTTTACTTGAATTAAGCGTTACAGTTTTTCCTTGATAACTTATGTTTTTATAACCCACATTCGGAAGTTCTGCTGCAATATCGGAATTTTTCGGCTTAACGCCGTTTGTAAAATCCCAAAGTGCCGTTACAGAGCCTATGGTTATATCAAAGCAGCCGCCGGTTCTCTCGGAATAAACGGCAGCACCTTTAATAAGGCGGAGCGTATCGCTTGATACCTCGGCAGTGCCACCGACATTCAGGCGCGCAACATCGCTGCCGCTATTTGTTTTAGATAGCAGCTTATCGTAGCGCTCAACTAAATCCATAGCCTCATTAATAACCTGAAGTTCAGCCTCTGCGCTTATATTAACCACGGTATCCATTAAAATACGGGTTGAGGAATTGTTATAGGTCGGCGGTGTGCAGCCACTGATTAGCAAAAGAAGCGCAGCCGACCAAAAAGCTAAATTTTTTCTCATAACAAGATTATAACATTATTTTATTATCTTGTAAAGAAAAGAAATGTGTGTTATACTATAAAGGATGTTAAATTTAATGTTAGTCTAAAGGAGCAAAATCTATGTGTGGATTTGTTGGCTTTACAAATAAAATATCGGATGACGGTACACTGCTTGGCAGTATGATGGACAAAATTGTCCATCGCGGACCCGATTCCAGCGGAAAATATGTGGATGAAAGCATCGCTCTCGGCTTCAGGAGACTGAGCATTATCGACCTTGAGGCAGGAGAACAGCCGATGTTCAATGAGGATAAAAGCCTTGTTGTTACATTTAATGGTGAGATTTATAACCACCGCGAGCTGCGCCGCGAGCTGTTAGCCGCAGGACACACCTTTAGCACAAGCCATTCCGATACCGAGGTTTTGCTGCACGCATACGAGCAGTATGGTCCCGATTTTGTGAAGCTGCTGCGCGGTATGTTCGCCTTTGTTATTTACGATAAGAAAAGCGGCAAGCTTTTTGGTGCGCGCGATATGTTCGGCATTAAACCGCTTTACTACACCTTCCAAAAGGATTCCTTTATTTTCGGCAGCGAAATAAAGTCTTTTTTACTGCACCCCCATTTTGAAAAGCGTTTAAACGAGGATGCGCTTTCGCACTATCTTTCTTTCCAATATTCACCAACCGAAGAAACCTTCTTTGGCGGCGTTTATAAGCTACCCCCTGCTCATTATTTCGAGTATGACGGTAAGGAGCTTACAAAAACCCGATATTGGAGACCTGAATTTGAAGCGGTCGAGGGCTCACTCGATTACTATAGCGATAAAATCGATGCCGCCGTTCGCGAGAGCGTTGCAGCTCATAAAATTGCCGATGTTGAGGTAGGCTCATTCCTCTCCAGTGGTATAGATTCAAGTTATATTGCCGAGGCTGCAAAGGTTGATAAAACCTTCACGGTTGGCTTTGAAAGCCCCGACGGCAATCGCTATAATGAAATCGATTTCGCAAAGAAATTTGCCGATACAATAGGCGTTGAAAACATCAGCAAAATTATAACCCCCGAGGAATATTGGGGCAGCTTCGCTGATATTCAGTATACTATGGACGAGCCGCTTGCCGACCCCGCCGCCATTGCGCTTTATTTTGTATCAAAGCTGGCGAGCGAGCATGTAAAGGTTGTAATGTCGGGAGAGGGTGCAGACGAATTGTTTGGCGGCTACCGCATTTATCAAGAGCCTATAACCCTCACCTCCTACGATGCACTGCCCTTTGCCCTGCGCCGATTCGTAAGCCGCGCCATCACTCTTTTGCATATACCGAAAGTGCACGGCATTAACTATCTTATCCGCCGCGGACAAACTATCGAGGAACGCTTTATCGGCAACGCAAATATCTTTTCCAAAAAAGAGCGCGAGAAAATTTTGCTTCGCGGTAAAGATAGCGCAGCCCCTCAAGCACTCTGCAAAAGGTTCTATGACGAGGTAGCCGATAAGGACACGGTTACAAAAATGCAGTATCTCGATATTAATATGTGGCTTATGGGTGATATTCTCTTGAAGGCCGATAAAACAAGTATGGCAAACTCTTTAGAGCTTCGCGTTCCATTCCTTGATAAAAAGGTTATGGAATTAGCCCAGCAGATACCGCTATACTGCCGTGTTAACCGCAAATCAACAAAGCTGGCTCTTCGCAAGGCAGCCGAAAAGACTCTTCCAAAGGTTACCGCGGAAAAGGATAAGCTTGGATTCCCCGTGCCCATCAGGGTTTGGCTTAAAGAAGATAAATACTATGAAATTGTTAAAGAACGCTTTTTAAGCGATGCTGCAGAGCAGTTCTTTAAAACTAAAAAGCTTGTAGCTCTATTAGACCGCCACCGCAGCGGCAAGGAGGATTTAAGCCGCAAAATCTGGACGGTTTATACCTTCCTTGTATGGTATAAGGAATATTTCGAAAATTAATAATAAAACACCTCCCCGCCGCTCAAACTATAAGCGAAAGGGAGGTTTTTATTATGCAAAAAAATACTGTTTCAACCTTTGCAAAGGGTGCAGTAACAGGTATGATAGCGGGTGCTGCACTGCTGACCGTCGGCAAAATGGTTATGCAGAACAATCACAATTTATCCAAGGGCTCTGCCAAAGCCATGCGCGCTGTCGGGGAGCTTATGGACGGAATTCAAACTATGTTTAAATAAACCACTAAAATAAAACGGGAGGGCTCGCTGCCCTCCCGTTTTTGCATTCTATAATTTATCTATTATTTTATCAATCTTTTCAAGAGCTAAACATTTTATATCCTGCGCTCTCATTTTTTCTCCTTAAGCATAGGTTCAAGCTTTTCAATAAAGCTTTTCGCCATACGGTAAAAACCTAAATCGTTAGGGTGGCAGTTATCCACTGTGCAATGGTGCTTAAAGTCGCCGTCGCAGATATCCTCGGTGGTTATCATTGCCACATTCTTATCGCCTTGAGAAAGCGCATACTCATAGGTTTTGCGGATATTCTCGCCTCTGCCGCCGCCTGTCTCCCCAACGTTGTATGCTGGGAAGCCCGCCATAACTATCGGGATATCGGGATGAGCTGCACGAATGGTCTTATAGCCCTCAATATGGCGCTGACACACCTCTGCATAATCCGAATTCCAGTCGTAATCATACACAAACGCGCTCATTTCAAGACCCGCTATATAGTCGAACATATCCTGCTCGCCCTTGGCATTACCCGAAAAACCGAGATTAATATAATCTGCATCAAAATATTCGGAAATATAGCCTTGATACGCGTTCATAGGACGCGAAGCGCATGCCCCTTGGGTAATCGACGAGCCATAATAAACAATCGGCTTTTTAATGGTATATTCAGTTCCGTGCTCAAGCTTTGCATTTTCGCTGACACCGATGTAAAGGTTGGTTATGTTATTATAAAGCGGTAGCCCGAGCAGATATTCGGTCGTTCTCCCCATAGCATTCGTCTTGCGAACGTAGCCCTTATCGTCGTCCATATTCGGCATGAAGATTTTCATATAAATCATTTTGCCATCCTCAATGCGGTGCAAATCAAAGCCCGCAACACCTGCCTCGGGCATATGTGAGGAAAGATGCAGAGTATCATACTCTACCTTTAGCATTATGTATCGCGAATCGGTCTTAAAGCGGATTCTGCCGCCGGAGGTATAGGTGTAAAGCGAGGCAACACCTTGATTTATTTCACCCGTTGTTGAGGAGTGTATATTCTCTGCTACCTCGGCGGGCATTCTGCGGAAAAGTCCGTCCTCTTTAGTTCTGTAAAGACCGTATATATCAAACGGCTCTTCAAGCACCGAATACCATTTAACGTCAGGCTCGTCAATAGCCGTTTTTATAGCAAAATTTTTATCAATTTTAGAAATGTCCATAAGAACCACCCTTCCAAGCAAATTATACCAAAGCGGTAACAAAAAAACAATAATAAAAACTGTGTTTTACTGTTTGTTTTAAACCATTAAAAAAGCAGCACCCTGTGGGATGCTGCTTAAATTAATTATTATTCAGTTTTCTCTAAAACTTCTTTTACGCTATGTAAATGCCCTTATGCGATTAGATTTCGCGAGCGATTTCTTCTGCCTGAATTTTGGGGTCAACGTTATACATAGGCTCAATATTCTCGTTCTTCTTAACTCTTCTTAAATAGTTCTTAGTGATTTTAACAACCAACGGAGCTAATACAAGCACACCGATAAGGTTGGGGATCATCATAAGACCGTTGAAGGTATCGGAAATATCCCAAGCGAGTGAAGAGGTAAGAATTGCGCCGAAGATAACGGTGCAAACGTGGATAATACGGAATATAACAGTGGTTTTAGCGCCGAAGAGATATTCCCAAGCCTTTGAGCCGTAGTGCGACCAGCCAAGAACAGTGGTAAATGCAAAGAGGAACATAGCAATAGCGATGAACTTTTCACCTATTCCGCCCCAAGAGAACACGGAATTGAACGCACCGCCAACAAGGGTTGCATCGGTATAGCCTTCTGCAATTTCACCTGTTACAGCGTTGAACACACCGCCGTTAAGACCGCCTGCAGTAAGAACAACAAGTGCTGTCATTGTGCAAACTACCATAGTATCGGCAAATACCTCGAAAATACCCCACATACCCTGCTTAACAGGCTCTTTGATGTTGGAGTTCGAGTGTACCATAACAGAGGAACCAAGACCTGCCTCGTTGGAGAAAACACCACGCTTAAAGCCCTGTGTTACAACCTTGCCAATAACGGCACCGATACCGCCGCCAACGAAGGCCTCAGGCTTAAATGCGTTAACAAAGATAGCCTTGAAGGCAGGGATAATGTTTGCATAGTTAATAGCGATGATAGCAAGGCTGCCGAGAACGAACAGCACAACCATAAAGGGAACGATCTTCTCTGCAACGTTGGCAATTCTCTTTAAACCGCCAAGTGTGATAAGAGCGGTAAGTGCCATAATGATAGCACCGAGAATAATGTTATAAAGCGATACGCCCGAGAACACCTCGATAGAGGAAAGAGCGGATACATCAGACGCCTGGGCAACGTTGGTAACAATTTTGTTTACCTGACCCA
>JAZRMU010000047.1:0-18083 GCA_045647785.1 Acutalibacteraceae bacterium | reverse complement strand
ATCTGATGCGGCATGTCCAAGACCGGCTGCGCCGCCGTTGCCGCTACCGTTTCCACCGCAAGCACAAAGGCTAAACAGCATGGCAGTAGCTAAAATTACAGTTATAATTTTTTTCATAAAATTGACCTCCATTCAATTAATAATAGTATAACATAAAAACAACATTTCTGCAACTGTTTTTATATTTTTAGTTATAATGAATAATACAGGCTATTAGAATGCTTGTTTTTCACAGTATTAATAGTGCGAAAATCAGGAAATTAAAATAATCCCATAGCAGTAAGCCACGGGATTATGTGTTTTTAGTATTCTATTTCAAAAACCGAATGAATATGAAGCTTCGGCAGGTCAATTTCGTATATTCCGTCTACTTCCTTTACCGATATCAGTGCCTATCATTATTACAGTACCGTTACCAACACGCTTTGCAGCAGCAAGCGGCGTGAAAATCAAAATGCAGACCGAAAAAACTGTCTTTTCTTCTTTTTCTTTCCATAAAGGTATCTCCTTTAAAACAAAGTCTTTATTACCTTTATTATATATGTCCGCCACATGAAAAGCAGGGCTTATATTATTTAAAAAATGTATTATTTTTTATAAGGGCTTATTGACAAAGTGAAAAAATGGGTATAGAATAAAGATAGTTAAAATTTTAGCAATCAGGTGATACAAATGAAAAAATTAGTTAGTTTATTGTTAGTTGTGGCCATGCTTTTATCGCTTTGCGCTTGTAAAGCTGATCAGGCAAACGGGCCTACAAATAAAACAAATGTAAATGTGTTTGTTTTAACCGGTCCTACAGGTATCGGTGCTGTTAACTTTATGGAAAAGGCTGCCGGAATGAACGGTGGAGAGGTATATAACTTTACTGCTGTTAAGGAGCCTACCGAGATTGTTTCCAAAATCTCCAACAAGCAGGCTGATATCGCAGCCGTTCCTACCAACCTTGCCGCAAGCCTCTATAATAAGACCTCGGGCGGCGTGAAGGTGCTGGCTGTTAATACATTGGGTGTGCTTTATGTGATTACCAATAAGGGTACAGAGGTAGCCTCGATAAGCGACCTTAAGGGCAAGAAGATTTATACAACCGGTCAGGGCTCAAACCCCGAATATATCCTTAATTACATTCTCAATAAAAACGGAATTAACAAGGATAGCGATTTAACGATAGAATTCAAGGCAAGCGGCGAGGAATTGGTTCCTGTTTGGGGTACTGACCCGAACGCTGTTATAATTGCTCCCCAGCCCGTTGCAACAACCATTAAGAACAAGTATGAGGGTGCAAAGCTTGCATTAAGCCTTACAGATGAATGGCAGAAAATCGATAGCCAGAGCGCTTTAATGCAGGGCTGCGTTGTTGTTAGAACCGAGTTTTTAGAGGCGCACCCCGAAGCGGTTGAGAACTTCTTAAAGGAATACAAGGCTTCTATCGAAACTGCCAAAACCGATATTGAGGGCACAGCAGCACTCTGCGAGAAGCACGGTATGGTGCCGAAGGCTGCCGTTGCAAAGGCAGCACTGCCCTATGTTGGTCTTTGCTATATTGATGGCGCTGAAATGAAAACTAAATTATCGGGCTTTTTGAATGTTATGTTTACAGCCGACTCCAACTCGGTTGGCGGAAAGCTTCCCGGAGAAGATTTTTGGTATGAAAAATAAGCTTAAAAAGCCTGCCCTAGCGGCAGGCTCTGTTATATTTTGGATAATTTTGTGGCATATACTTGCGAGTATAGCGAATAAGGGGCTACTGCTTAAAATCCCGTTGCCGCACGAAACGCTATTGGCGTTTGTTGAGAATCTGCGGTTGGCGGCATTTTGGTCGGCGGTTGGTACATCGCTTTTCCATATAGCACTGGGCTTTCTTGCTGCGGTGCTGTTCGGTACGCTTTCCTCGATTACAGCAGCCTATTCTGCGGTGTTCAAGCATCTGTCAGCACCTATTGTCCACCTTATCCGTTCTGTGCCGGTAGCGGCATTTATAGTTGTGGCGTGGCTGTGGCTGCCCACCGAAATTCTGCCGCCCTTTATCTCTTTTTTAATGGTATTCCCGATTATTAAAAGCCATGTTGATGCAGGGCTTTTATCGGTTGATAAAAGGCAGGTTGAAATGGCGCAGGTTTTCGGTATGGGTAAAAAAGACATACTGCGCAACATCAAAATACCTACCGTTATGCCCTTTTTGCGCGAGGCTACGATAACAGGTCTTGGCATAGCGTGGAAATCGGGTATTGCGGCAGAGGTCATCTGCAACCCTGTCGGCAGCCTTGGCGCGCTCCTTTCGGGAGCAAAGCTGACTATCGATTATGAGCAGGTTTTCGCTGTTACATTAACGGTTGTTATTTTAAGCCTGATACTTGAAAATGTGCTCAAAATTTGCTGGAGGGAAAAGAAATATGATTAAGCTTAATAATATAACCTTCGGCTATAAGGGAAAGCCCATTTTTAACAATATGAATTTGGAAATCGGTAGCGGTGAGCGCGTAATGCTCGGAGGTGCTTCGGGTGTGGGAAAAACAACCCTTTTGCGCCTCATATTGGGATTGGAAAAGCCTCAAGTCGGCACGGTGGAAACCGAAGGTGCCATAATTTCGGCGGTTTTTCAAGAGGATAGATTGCTGCCCTTTAAAACCGTAAAAGAAAATATAACCCTCTTTGTCGGTGAGGCAGAGGCTATTGAATGCCTCGAGGCACTCGGCATCGGCGAGGCTGCCAATATGTATCCTGCTGCGCTATCAGGTGGTATGGCAAGAAGAGTCGCTATTGCAAGGGCGTTGTCGCGCGCGGCGGATATTTATATCCTTGATGAGCCTTTTTCGGGGCTCGACCGCGAGAATATTCTGACTGCAGCCGAATTTATAAACAAAAAAACTGCAGGAAAAACATTAATTGCTGTATCGCACATTGCGGGCGACGCTGAGCTGCTTGGCGCTCGCGTTATTGACATAGCTTCGATTTAATGTTAAAATTAAAGGGCTGAATAAAGGCTGTAGAGTGCGCCCGTCAGTATCGGGTGCTTAAAAAGGAAGCGGAGTGCAATTCTCCCGCGAACTCGTCGCCGTAAGGATGAGCGTTGCTTCATTATGCCACTGAGAAATTGGGAAGGCGAAGCAATGCGTTGACTCTTAGTCGGAATACTTGCTTTACAGTATCGGTACAAAGCACCACGAGTAATTGGTTGCAGTACAAAAATTTTGCTCTGGCGGTATACGGAGCATTTATGGGAGTATTGTATCCTCTTTGTATCGGTTGTTTAGTAATACCATACAAGGAGGACTTTTATTATGTCCAAAAACAAAAAAACATTAATTGCGGTGGTAGCATTTGTGCTTGCCATCGCGCTTGCCGGAGGTATATGGTTTATAACAAGACCTGAAGCCTCTGCGGGCGAAAAAACCTTTACCCTCACCATTTCTTATAAGGATGGCACAAAGGATGTAAAGACCATTACAGCCGAGCAGGAGTATTTAGGCGAGGTAATGGCAGCAGAGGGGATTATCGAATACCGCGAGGATGGCTTTTACACCACGGTAAACGGCATCACAGCCGACTTTAATGTAGACGGCGGCTGGTGGGCAGTTTTCGTAGGTGGAGAGAGCTCAAATCTCGGGATAAATCAAATCCCTGTTACCGATGGAGGCGAATATGAGGTTAGATACACAACCGAGTTCATATTCTAAAGAGGGTACGCCGCTTAAAATATGGGTGCTTTTAAGCCTTCTCGGCGCACTTATGTTTGTTGGCAAATGGATACTCTCACCCTTGGCTAATGTTGAACCCGTAAGTATGCTGATAACCGTATTGGCTGTAGTGTTTGGCTGGAGAGTGCTCGCG
This sequence comes from Acutalibacteraceae bacterium, assembly GCA_045647785.1. Lineage (GTDB taxonomy): Bacteria > Bacillota > Clostridia > Oscillospirales > Acutalibacteraceae > SIG565. The sequence continues at coordinate 14,252 of JAZRMU010000047.1, read as the reverse complement.
AGCATCTATATCTATGTTTTTTTAGAGATTGCGGTTTTCGGTCTCGGAATATGGAATGTAATGTATCTGTATGTTTGGGCGCTTTTGGCTGTTGTGGCAGTCCTGCTGCGCCGAGTAGCCACACCGCCGATTTATGCAGTGTTAACCGCATTTTTCGGGCTTTTATTCGGTGTGCTTTGCAGCCCTATTTATTTTATAACAACGGGGCTTTCGGGAGGGATTGCTTGGATAATATCGGGTATACCGTACGATATTATTCACGCAGTAGCCAATTTTTTAATCACCCTTTTAGCGCACAAGCCGTTAACTGCAGTGTTAAAAAAGATGATAAAAATCTAAAAAGAAAACGAGGGTGTGTGCCCTCGTTTTTTGTTTGCTATATTCCGTACCGACCTGTTACTGGGTCTAGAAAGAGCCCGATTTTCGGCGGGAAAAATGTGAAAACGATAATAAGCGCGCCAATCAGTAAAAGCAGCAGCTTTGCTGCAAGCGGGCGGCGGCAGGGGATGGCATTAAATAGTTTCACCTCCACAAAGAGTGCGGCAGCGGCAGAGATGAAAAATATCGAAATATTAAACCAGTCGGGGGTCTTGCCGAAAACACCATTCACCGTATAGAAAATAACGGGTATCAGGCAGAGCCCGACAAGGGTGCCGAGCAGCTTCACACACCAAAAATTAGCGGATTTTATAAATTTGCTTTCTATAAGAGCTAAAATCAAAAGCGGGAAGTAAAGCAGCTTTATGTGCTCGGCAGTCGATTCATTAACCCCCGAAAATGGTGCGAAAAGAATGCAGTTGCCCGAAAGCTCATATAAAAAATGCAGCAAAACACCACCAAGTGATACAATAAAAAAACCGATAAATTGCCAAAGTCTGAAGCTTTTGCGCACAAAAACACCCCATTTATAATAATTTATGCAAGAATACACTAAAATATTATTTTGGAAATATTTTCCGCGTGGTGTAATATCGGCGAAAAGTATTTTAGGGAGAATATTATGTCTTGGCTTTTAATGGTGATTTTCTGATAGAATATATAACAAAACCCCTCGGCTTGACCGAGGGGCTAATTTTTTATTTAAACTCAATAACCGAGGGGGTGGCGATAACTCCTATTGGCCACTGCGGGTCAGGACCGAAGTGCATACGCTCAATGGAGCAGAATTCAGGACCGTTATCATTACCAACATGGTATACCCAGTGGTTGCCGTTTTTATATCCCGCATAAATGCAAACATGGCTTGCCCAGTCGCTCTTATTTTTAGCATCGCAGAAGTAAATCAGCGAGCCAATCGGGATTTCCTGTTCGGTGGAGAAATTAATGAATCCACCTGAAAGCTTTGCAGTGAAGGGTATCATAACCGAATATCCGTCAAGCACCCACTGCTTTGAAGCCTTGTACCAGTCGTTAGCAAGCTTCGGATTCTGCGGCTTGCAAAGCATCGAAACATCGGTACCAACTACATTCGGAATGTAGTTAAAGTAAACATAGGTGATGTACGAGGCGCAAACTAAATCCTTTTTAACAAAGAAATCAATATCGGGAAGACCCTCTGCATTTGTTTCATAGCCTGTTGTGCTTCCGTCATAATCGTAGCCAATTTCGGTGAGCCAGCCGCGGTGGCGCTTATCGGTGGAGAGTATGTAGGTCCACATAAGTCCGTCTGCGCGGTGCTTCGCAAGGTTGTAGCCTGTGTAGCCGAGCGAATCCATAAAGATATTGTCGTCCATATCAATATCGGTGCGGAACACATAGTTTGTGCCTGCGGGAGGATAAACCGTTGCGGGGTAGGTTGTGCCATTCACATTCTTATCGGTGTCGCCAACCTTGTCCTTGTCGGGATTTTCAGGCTGCGGGTCGGGGTTTTCGGCAGGCGGGGGTGTGGGATTATCGTTCGGGTTATCATCGGGATTAGTATCATCCGGCACATTGTCAAGACCACCCTGTGCAGGCTGGTCGGTAGAGCCGCCGTTTTCCACAATTCCGTTATTTCCCGATGCAGGGCTCTTGGAATCGACAATTAAAACAATGCCGACAGTACCTATAATTATGGCAACCGCTACAACTATAGCAATAACCTTGTTATTGGCTAGGGCAGAGCCTATTTTTTTGAAAAAGTTTTTAACACTTTCTAAAAAATTCATATTAAAACTCCTTTAATTGTGTTTGCTTATAGTTAGCTATTCACATTTTAAGAGAATAGCAAATATTTGTCAAGTGGTAAAATATTGTTGGGGCTAGCCTTAAAACAGCTGCGCTATTGCCACAAAAAGCGGCATTGTGATTATCGAAAGCAAGGTTGTAAGTGTTACACCGTTTACCGCGCATATAGTGTCGCGATTGAATTTAATCGAAAGCATAGAGCTTGCGGCGGCAATGGGGGCACTTGCGGCAACCGTGCTTGCAATAAGCGGTGCACCTCGTACGCCAAACAGCAGCAAAATAGCGAGTATAATGGCGGGAATGCCTATAAGGCGCAGTGCCGCGGATAAATAAATTCTTTTATCGGTAAGAGCACCAAGCAGATTAGAGGTTGAAAGGTAATAGCCTATAATTACCATTGGCAGCGGGGTGTTGAGGGCACTGAATGCGCTCACCGCACTACCTACAACGCTCGGTAAATTGAGCTGCAAAAGATACAAAACAATCGAGATTACAACCGCTATAACCGAAGGGCTGAATATCGCTTTTTTCCAAGGAAATTTTTTGTCCCTGCCCATAATCGCTATACCGTAGCTCCATAGGAAAATGTTGAAAACAGCAACATACATAGCACCGTAGAAAACACCTATATCACCGAGCAGCGCCTTTTGCAGCGGGAAGGACATATATCCGCAGTTGGAGAAAATGACCCCAAAGCGAAGCACCGTGGCAGTATCGGCATTCTTGGCGCGGATGAAAAATTTAGCAATTAAAATGCCTATCAAATGTGTGAGTATTGCGAAAACGGCAACAAGTGCCAAATTAAATATTTTTTCTGCCGTGCGTTCTTCATTCAAAAACGCCTGCAAAATAGCGGCGGGGGTAGCAACATATAGTATAAGGTTGGAAAGACCCGGAGTTGCCTCCTCGCGGAGCAGTCGGGTTTTTCCGAGTATATAGCCTATTGCTATCATAATAAAGAGCGATAGTACCTGTGATGCTACGGTTAAAAAATTAGTAATCATAATATCCTTTATAAAAACTTAATATTTTGGTTTAGATAGGGGATAAACTCGATATCCCCAAACTCTTGGTTTAATACTTCGGTAAGGTGCGGAACAATAAGCTGCTCGGTAGCCTCGTGTCCTAAATCAAGCACGGTAAAGCCCGCAGACTTTGCCTTTAAAAATAAATTATGCTTAATTTCAGAGGAGAGAAAAGCGTCAGCCCCCGAATTTATTGCATCCTCAAAAACTCCGGAGCCGCTGCCGGAGCTGACGGCTAAAGTGCGAATTTGCTTTCCCGCATCCACATAGCGGACATTAAAGTTGAGCTTTCCTTTAGAATAGAGCGCCAGCTCATCTGCCCACATAGCTTGCGGCAAAACACCCTTGCGGAAGGTGTAGCCGTCGGCGCAAATAACCTTTTCAACGCCGGTCAGTCCCAGCTTGGCGCACAGCGCATCGTTAACACCGCCGTCGGCAGTATCAAGATTAGTGTGTGCGCTTATAACCGAAATCCCATTTTTAATGGCGGCATAAATTAAACTGTCGTCGGTTACCGACTTAACGCCCTCAAAAATAACGGGGTGGTGAGTAATGAGCAGCTGGGCTTTGTTGTCGCGTGCAAAGTCTATGACCTCTTGTGTGCAGTCGAGCGCCACAACGGCGCGCTTTACCATATCGCTGCCACTGCCTATTAGCAGCCCGCAGTTATCAAATTCGAGTGCCTTGTCAAACGGGAAGCGCTCATTAAGAAAGCGGTAAATATCATTAACTTTCATTTTTTATCCCTTAATATTAAATGAATCCTTAAGTGCTGTTGTGCGGTTGAAGATAAGGTTGTCTGCGCCAGAATCCTTATCAAGGCAGAAATAGCCTTGACGCATAAACTGGAAGGTATCTCCGGCATTCGCCTTTGCCAAATCGGCATCAACCTTGCAGTTTTCAAGCACCTCTAAAGAGTTGGGGTTTAAATTATCGGCAAAGGAGGAAACACCCTCCTCATCGGACGGATTTTCAACATTGAAAAGGCGGTCGTAAAGGCGAACTGTAGCATTAGCGCAGTCATTTGCATTAACCCAGTGCAGAGTGCCCTTAACCTTTCTGCCGTCGGGTGTCTCTCCTCCAAAGGATTCGGGGTCGTAGGTCGCGTGAACTACGGTTATGTTGCCCTCTTCATCGGTTTCGTGAGACGCATATTTGATATAGTATGCGCCCTTTAGGCGAACCTCTTTTTCGGGGCAGAGGCGGAAATATTTTCCGGGCGGGTTTAACATAAAGTCATCCTGCTCGATAAAGATTTCGCGGGAGAAGGAAACCGTCTTTTTGCCCAGCTCGGGCTTGTTCGGATTGATATCAACCGAAATTTCATCGGTTTTGCCCTCGGGATAGTTATCAATGATAACCTTTAAGGGGCGAAGCACCGCCATAGCGCGGTCGGCATTGGTATTAAGAAAATCGCGAACGCAGGATTCAAGCAGCGCGTAATCAATAACGCTGTATGCCTTTGAAACACCGATTTTATTAACAAATTCGCGCACAGCCTCGGCGGGATAGCCGCGCCTTCTCATGCCGCAAAGGGTTGCCATACGCGGGTCGTCCCAACCCGATACGAGGTTATCGGTAACGAGTTTCAGGCATTTGCGCTTGCTGGTGAGGGTGTAGTTAACATTCATACGCGCGAACTCAATTTGTCTGGGCGGGGTAGGAATGTCAAGCACCTTTAAGAACCAGTCGTACAGCGGACGGTGATTTTCAAATTCGAGCGAGCAAAGAGAATGAGTAACACCCTCTTTAGCATCGGAAAGCGGATGAGCGAAGTCATACATCGGGTATACACACCACTTGTCGCCTGTGCGGTGATGATGAGCGTGTAAAATTCTGTAAATAACAGGGTCGCGCATATTGATGTTGGAGGATGCCATATCAATTTTTGCGCGCAGAACCATTGCACCGTTTTCAAATTCGCCCTTTGTCATACGGGCGAAAAGGTCGCGGGTTTCCTCCACGGGGCGGTCGCGATAGGGCGAGTTGATGCCCGCCTCGGTCAGCGTGCCGCGCATTTCGCGGATTTGGTCGGGTGTTGATTCATCAACATAGGCAAGACCTAAATCAATGAGCTTTAGTGCGCATTCGTAGATATAATCGAAATAATCGGATGCGAAATAAAGGTTATCCCAATTAAATCCGAGCCAATTAATATCCTCTTTAATAGCGTCTACATACTCGGTGTCCTCTTTGGTGGGGTTGGTATCGTCGAGTCGCAGATTGCATTTACCGCCATACTTTTCGGCAGTGCCGAAATCAATGCAAATAGCTTTTGCATGACCGATATGCAAATATCCGTTAGGCTCGGGTGGGAAGCGGGTTTGCACCTTCTCGTATACACCCTCGGCTAAATCCTCGTCAATAAAATCGTGTATAAAGTTAGAGGGCTTTAGCTCCTCGATAATTTTATTTTCCTCCATAATTCTACTCCTTAATACTGCTAATGGCAGAGTTTATTCTGTTTTGCACCTCGGTGCTTCCCAATACCTTCATAATGCTGCAAAGGTCGGGGGTGTTGCGGCGGCCTGTAAGTGCTATTCGAAGCACGGTGCTTAAGTCGCCCGCGTGTCCCTTAAAGGCTTCGGGATTTGCCTTATATTCCTTTGTTTCGGCAGCAAATCCAATTTGCGGAGCAATAGCCTTAATTCTGTCGAACCATTGCTGTCGGTCGTCCGACTCGGAATAAACAGTCTTATATTGCTCTAAAAATTCTATAGCATCTGCAGCTTTTATGTTTTCGGGCAGGGTGCAGTCGGGGGTATAAAGCTCTTCAAAGAAAAATGAGAAATAATCCTTCGCCTCGCTCCAACGGCTTAAATCCTTGCGCGGCTTTTGTGCTTCGTCGCGATCGATAGCCAGCATAGATAGGGTATATTGCTCATCTTTTTTAAGCAGAGCGGAAAAGTCGCTATCGAACTCGTCTGCCCAAGCGATAAGGCGAGAGTAAACTTCAAAGGATTTCAGTTTTGCGATATAATTCTTGCTGACATCAAGCAGCTTGTTTTCATCAAACAGCGCGCCTGATACACTCATCTTTTTAAGGTTGAATTTAAAATCCTTGTAGGAAACGGTGGGGTTGGCGCGGCGCCAGTCCTCAAAATCGGAGGCGGCAATGGTCATAAGATACTCAATAACAGCCTCGCTCTCATATCCCTGCTCCGCAAAGAAGTGAACTGCAGCCTCTGGGTCCTTGCGTTTGGATATTTTGCGCTTTGCCCCGTTGTCAAGCTTCATAATGGGGGCTACATGTGCAAACTTCGGAACGCGGAAGCCGAGCAATTTGAACAGCTGAATGTGCTTCGGAACGGAGGAGATCCATTCATCTCCGCGCATAACATGTGTGGTGTGCATTAAATGGTCGTCCACCGCGTGAGCAAAGTGGTAGGTGGGGATTCCGTCGGATTTTAAGAGCACGAAGTCCTCATCGTTTTCGGGCATTTCAATTTTTCCCTTAATTCCGTCCTCAAATGTAATGCGGTTTTCTTCATTTCCGGGCGACTTCAAGCGAACAACAAATTCCTTGCCCTCGTCGAGCAGCTTTTTAGCCTCGTCTACGGTGATATCGCGGTGCTTGGCAAATTCGCCGTGGTAGCCTGTTCTGATTTTATTTTCCTCTTGGTAGGTGCGAACCTTGTCCAAATCCTCCGCAGTGCAGAAGCAGGGGTAGGCAAGACCTTGCTTTATAAGGCTCTTGGCAAAGCATTGGTAAATTTCGGCGCGGCGGCTTTGCTGATAGGGTCCATATTCACCGCTCTCTTCAGTGCCGCTTATAAAGCCCTCATCGATTTTAATGCCAAAGCGGTCAAGACCGCCGATTATATTTTCAATTCCACCCTCAATCTCGCGCTTTTTATCGGTGTCCTCAATTCGTGTGAAGAATATACCGCCTGATGAGGTGGCTGTAATACGGTTTACAAGTGCCGCAAATAGAGTACCCAAATGCAGATAGCCTGTGGGAGAGGGGGCAACGCGCACAACTCGCGCACCCTCGGGCAGCTGCCTTTCAGGATAAAGGCTTTCGTAATATTCCGGCTCTTTAGTAATATTGGGAAGCAGCAGCTCCGCCATTTTTTCAAACTCTGTCATATAATACCCCTTTATAGATATATAAATATTATTTATCAATTATATATTATCGCAAATTTTTTTGGATATTTCAAGTGTTTAGCATAAAAAAAGCGGCAAAACCGAAAGATTTTGCCGTTTTTTACCTTATTATTTGGAAATTAACTTGTTAAGCTCTTCCATAAATGTGCTGATATCCTGAAATTTGCGGTAAACTGATGCAAAGCGGATGTATGCAACCTCGTCGATATTCTTAAGCTTTTCCATAACCAGCTCGCCGATTTTATCGCTTGTAACCTCGCGGTCGAGCGAGTTTTGCAGCGCCGATTCGATTTCATCAATAAGGCTGTCGAGCGTGTTAATCGATACGGGGCGTTTCTCGCAAGCTCTTAAAATACCGTTCATCAGCTTGTCGCGATTAAAGGTCTCGCGGGACTTATCTTTTTTGATAACTATAATCGGAAGGCTTTCAATAACCTCATAGGTGGTGAAGCGTTTTGCGCAGGCAAGGCACTCTCTGCGGCGACGAATTCTTTCGCCCTCATCGGTAGGACGGGAATCAATTACCTTGCTGTCTTCGGTGTTGCAAAAAGGACATTTCATAACTTTTTACTCCCTCTATATTGTTTTATAAATATTTTATCACAACATATTGTATTTAGCAAGTAAAAATTTAGTGTTGTAAAATTGCGAAAGTAATGGTAGAATACTTTTGTAGCATTTTAAATTAAAAGGAGTATTTTTATGAGCTATCAGACTAATGCGCCCGTAGTGGGCGATACCGTAGCGGTAATGCATACCTGCAAGGGAGACATTAAAATTAAGCTTTTCCCGCAGGAGGCACCAAAGGCGGTAGAAAACTTTGTAACCCACGCGAAAAACGGTTATTATAACGGAATAACCTTCCACCGCGTTATTAAGGATTTTATGATTCAGGGCGGCGACCCCACAGCCACAGGCTGCGGAGGCTACAGCATTTGGGGAGATACCTTTGAGGATGAGTTCAACCCCCGACTTCATAATATCCGCGGCGCGCTTTCAATGGCAAACGCAGGACCTAATACAAACGGCAGCCAGTTCTTTATTGTTCACGCGGCAGACTGCCCCGAGAGTATGCTCTCTCAAATGGAGGACCTTGAGGATAATGGCTTCCCGAAGGAAACCGCCGAGGACTATAAGGCGCTCGGAGGCACACCGTGGCTCGATTTCCGCCATACCGTTTTCGGTCAGGTGTTTGAGGGTATGGATACAGTAGATGCTATTGCAAACACCGCAGTCGGCTCTGCCGATAAGCCGGTTTACGATATGACTATAGATAGTATTGAAATTATAGTTATCGAATAAAAACAACCCCCGCAAGGACTATATCTTGCGGGGGATTTATTATTTAATATACTCTGCGATATCCTCTATTTGACAGTCAAGCGCTTCACACAATTTATCAAGGGTTTTTGTTTCAATATTTTCGTTTGCTTTAAGTCTTCTGACAGTCTTGCTGTCAATTCCGCATTTTTCACGCAAAACGTATGTGGATATGTTCTTTTCCTTCATTGTTTTCCAAAGCTTGTCAAAAACTATCATATAACCCCTCCTTGACAATAGTTATTATGGGGGTTATAATCATAAATATTAAGGGGATATAATCCCCATACGTTTAGTTAAAGGTGATAGTTATGAATGTTTGTGCTTTTTTCGGGCATAGGAATTCGCCTGAAAGCGTATATGAAAGGCTTAAAGCAGCGATAGTTGATTTAATAACGAAAGAGCGGGTTTCTTATTTTTTGGTTGGTAACAACGGGGCTTTTGATTCGCTCGTTTATAAAGCGCTTAAAGAGCTATCCGAAAATTATTCTTTTTCATATAATGTGGTTTTAGCTTATGTGCCGAAAGAAAAACGAACACCGCAAAACAGCATACTGCCTGATAATTTTGAGAAAGTCCCAAAAAAATTTGCCATAGACAAACGTAATGATTATATGTTAAAAAAAGCAAACTATATAATTTGCTACGTTACCCACTATATGGGTGGGGCAGGGAAGTTTGCAGAAAAAGCGGAGAAGCAACATAAAAGGGTAATAAATTTAGCAAAGGATAATTGAAGTTTTTTATAAAAATCAACCCCCACAATTTTTGTGGGGGTTGTCTTTTATTTTTTTCTATCAAACACGATAAATAACAGCGCGCTTAAAAGCAGCAGATACGGATAGAATAGATATGGGATAATATCGAATGCCGACATTGTTCCGCCCGCGATTGAGGTGGCAACAAGCAGCTGCGCACCGTAGGGGATAATGCCCTGGAATATGCAGGAGAAGGTATCGAGAATCGATGCCGCCTTCGAGGACTTTATGCCGTAGCTTTCGCTCATCTGCCGCGCTATTGGGTTTGCCATAACTATTGCCACGGTGTTATTAGCCGTTGCAATATCCATAGCGCCAACGAGCAAGCCCATTCCAAGCATACCGCCGCGTTTCCCGCGGAAGGTTCTTCCAATGATGTGAAGCAGCGCATCGAAGCCGCCGTATTCACGGACGAGCGCGCAAATTGCCGATACGAGAATCGCCACCATAGAGGTCTCGAACATACCGCTTGCGCCTGCCCCCATATTGCCGAGCAGCTCGGGGATGGTGAGCGAGGTGGTGAGTAATGATATTACCGAGCCCGAGAGAATGCCGATAAGCAGCACAATAAACACATTAACGCCCACAATTCCGCCTATAAGCACGAGAATATAGGGAATAAGACTTAAAAGATTGTAGTTAAAATCTGTGGCAAAGTTGATATCGGCACCCAGAGATAAAACTAAAATAAGTACAAGTGTCAGAATGGCGGCGGGTAGCGCTATCGGGAAATTCTCGCGGAATTTATCGCGCATTTTGCAGCCCTGACCGCCCGTAGCTGCTATGGTTGTATCGGATATAAAGGAAAGATTATCTCCAAACATTGCGCCGCCCACAACCGTGCCAACGCAAAGCGGCAGCGAAAAGCCTGAAGCCGCGGAGAGCGACACCGCAATAGGGGTTATGAGGGTGATAGTACCTACCGAGGTGCCCATAGCGAGCGATACAAATGCCGAAATTATAAACAGCATTGCCACCGAAAATCTTGCAGGAATAAGTGAAAGCATAAAGTAGGCAACGCTTTCTGCCGAGCTGCGACCGACAACTCCCACAAACATACCCGAAAGCAGGAAAATAAGTATCATTGTTATGATATTTTTATCGGCGATACCGCGACCCATAATTTCGAGCTTGCTATCAAAGTTAAGCTTTTTGTTCTGAAGCAGCGCAACGCCGAGTGCGGCTAAAAACACCGCAATTATCGGGATATTATAAAAGCCCTGCTCAATACCCAATATATACTGAAATGTGATTCCAAGTCCGAGGTAAAGCACTAAAAATACACCTATCGGCAGCAGTGCCGAAAATCTTCCCTTGTTCATAAAGACCTCCAAAAAAACAAATTACAGTTATTATTTTCTTATAAACCGATAAAAAAGTCAAGAATAAAAAGAAATGCACATTTTTATGGGGGCTTTTTAGTTGTTTTGGGCGAAAAATTCGTTAAATATTAATTTTTTCGGGGTTAGTGCTGGTTTGAGTTTAACGGTGTGAGCGTTCTTTGTAAAATTCGTTGCCCGACACTTGGTCATAACTCGAATAGGCTTGCACCTGATTCGGAAAAACAATAAAAAAAACGAGCCGCCGCTAAACGGGTATTCCTTCCCGTCGCATATAGCAATGCCGTTACCTTTTTAATGTAAATAAGTTCGATTCTTTTTTGCTATCAATCAAACAAAAATTTACGATTAATTAATGAATAATGGGGAAAAATGTGTTAATATAAAATAGGGAGAGGATAATATGAAAAAAATCACCAAAAAAATTTTAATCGCTGCGGGGGCGATAACTGCTGCGGCGGGTGTCGCGACAGCCTATGCAGTTACAATAAATAAGCTGATGGAAATTGCGCTTTCACGCAAGACCCCAAAAACTACCGAGCGTGGCAAAAGGCTTATAAGTGGCTCGGATAAGCTTTCTCTCATTGCCGAAACAGTAATGCAGGCGGCAGCCGAGCTTGAAAGAGTGCCTATGGAAACGGTGGAGGTCATAGCGAACGACGGAATAAGGCTTATCGGGCACTGGTACTGCCCGGAAAACCCGAAACGAGTAATAGTGGCTATGCACGGCTGGCGCTCGAGCTGGTCGCAGGATTTTGCGGCGATAGCACCCTTTTGGTCGGAGCAGGGCTCGGCTATACTCTTTGCCGAGCAGCGCGGGCAGGGCGGAAGCGAGGGCGAATATATGGGCTTTGGGCTGCTTGAGCGCTACGACTGTGTTCAGTGGGCAAGGTATGTGGCGGAAAGGATAGGCAGCAATATACCGTTGTACCTTTGCGGTGTTTCAATGGGGGCTGCTACTGTGCTTATGGCTTCTGCCGACGATTTACCCGAAAGCACCAAAGGTATAATCGCTGATTGCGGATTTACCTCACCCCACGCTATCTGGCGGCATGTTGCCCAAAATAATCTTAAAATACCTTACGGAATATATAGCGCCGCCGCCAAGGATTTGTGTCGCAGAAAAATTTTAGTGGCGTCAGATTCCTATTCAACAACCGAGGCACTTAAAAATTCGAAGGTGCCCGTACTGTTTATTCACGGTAGCGACGATAAGTTCGTGCCCATAGAAATGACATTTGAAAATTATAAGGCGTGCAGTAATGAAAAGCGGCTGTTTATAGTGCCGGGGGCTGAACATGGTATGAGCTATCTTGAGGATAAATCGGGCTACGAGCAGGCAGTAATTAATTTTTGGAACGAATTTGATAACAAATAAAAAAATCCCCGCAGTCGCGGGGATTTTCATTAACCGTCCTTTAGTTCCTTAACACTACTGATGTTCAGCTTATCATTTTCGATATAATCAAATATTTCGTCGATATTCTCTGAAACTCTGTAAAGCTTTAAGCAGGTTTCTTTAATAAAGCCCTTATTGATAGCGGCGCGCATCATACTTTCGAGCTCGTTATAATAGCCGTTTATATTAAAAACCGCAATAGGCTTTTCGTGTTGGCGCAGCTGCTTTAGAGTTAAAATTTCAAAGAACTCTTCAAATGTGCCGATACCACCGGGAACGACGATAAAAGCATCGGCGTTGTCCTCCATAATCTGCTTTCTTTCTCGCATGGTTTTGGTGTATACCATTTTATCGCACTTTTCGTATAGTGCCTCAACAAGATTGCCGTCCTCATTGAAAAAGCTTGGAACAACACCTAAAATATTGCCGCCGCCTGCAGTTACGCCGCGGGCTGCAGCACCCATAAGTCCGTTTCCGCCACCACCGAACACGAGCGAATGACCGCGCTCTGCCAGTGTTTTACCCAGTATCTCAACAGTTTTTATATAGCTTTCATCAATGGTGGGCGATGCCGCACCGTAAACACAAATTTTCATAGTCTACTCCTAAAAGTTATTATACATATATTATACCTAATAATATATGTATTTTGCAAGAGAAATATTATGCCATTGAAAAAAAGAAACAGGTGTGGTATATTTTAATTAGAAAATAAGAAGGAGGGAAGTTAAGTTGCAAATCGTGTTACTTACCGCACTGGGCGTTGGCGGTGCTACGCTTATAGGTGCTATTATAGGCTTTGCCTTTAAAAATATTTCGCATAGGTTTTCGGATATTATTTTGTCCTTCGCCGCGGGAATAATGCTTGCAGCCGCAGTGCTCGGTCTTATTCTTCCCAGTCTTGAATATGGCGGCAAATGGGGACTTTTAACGGTGGTGGCAGGTATATTTGCGGGCGCTGCTTGTCTTAATTTAATAGATAAATTAGTTCCGCATTTGCACAAAATTATGGGAACGGAAAGCGAATCGCACAATAATGCAAGGCTTAACAAGGTGCTGCTGTTTGTGATGGCTATTGCGATTCATAATCTACCCGAGGGTGTTGCCGCAGGTGTCGGCTTCGGCTCGGGCGATATGAGCAAGGCGTTTTTAATTGCGGGCGGCATAGCGCTGCAGAATATACCCGAGGGTATGGTTATAATTGCGCCGATGCTGGCGGCGGGAGTATCGCCTAAAACTACATTTATTTGCGCTTCTCTTACCGGTGTTGTTGAGGTTGTGGGCACCTTTATTGGCTATTTTGCAGTAAGCATTTCGGCTGCGGTGCTGCCCTTTGCCTTGTCCTTCGCGGGTGGCACTATGCTTTATGTGATAAGTGATGAGATGATACCCGAAACCCATGCGCACGGCTCGCAGCGCGGGGCTACCTACGCTCTGCTAGTGGGCTTTTGCGTAATGCTCATAAGCGATGTTTTGCTGGGGTGATAGAAATGAAGCTCATAATTAATGCTTTATCTAAATTTTTGCTCGGAGTTTTGCTTGCCGCACTTCTTGTTTTTCTGCCTGCAGGAGCCTTTTACGCGGGCGGAATAGCCTTTATGCTGCTGCTGTTTATCCCAATTTTAATACTCGGGATAGTTTTGTTTATTAAAAATCCAAGGCTGCTTGAGCGCAGGCTGGAAAACAGAGAAAAGCTTTCAACCCAAAGGGGTGTGGTTGCCTTTTCGGGGCTCATATTTTTAGCCGCGTTTATAGTGGCGGGGCTGGACTTTCGCTTCGGCTGGTCAAGACTTCCAAGAGCCGTGAGTATAGCGGCAGCGTTGCTGTTTTTAGCGTCCTATCTGCTCTATGCCGAGGTTTTGCGAGAAAATGCATATCTATCCCGCACCGTTAAGGTAGAGCAGGGGCAAGAGGTGGTGTCTACAGGACTATACGGCATCGTTCGCCACCCAATGTATGCCGCAACGATACTTATGTTTTTATCCATTCCGCTTATTTTGGGCTCACTCATATCAGCTTTAATATTCCTTGCATATCCTGCAGTAATCGCAGTGCGAATAAAAAGCGAGGAGGCACTGCTGGAAAAAGAACTTGAGGGCTACAGCGAATATAAAAAGAAGGTAAAATATAAAAT
>JAZRMU010000046.1:0-11342 GCA_045647785.1 Acutalibacteraceae bacterium | reverse complement strand
CCTTGCCAAGGTGGAGGTAGCGAGTTCGAGCCTCGTCGTCCGCTCCATACGGTGACATAGCCAAGCGGTAAGGCGTGGGTCTGCAAAACCCTGATTCCCCGGTTCAAATCCGGGTGTCACCTCCAAAAATCCCGAATGCGTAAGCGTTCGGGATTTTACTTTTTCACTACTCACTTTTCACGCTTCACTAAAAAACGCATTCGGGATTTTTGGAAAGTAAGAAGTAATAGGTAAGAATTAATAAGTATTGCGCCTCTGCCGCTTTTATGCTATAATACACTTAAGGTCGGTGATTATATGAAAAATTTTTCCATTGTTTTTTTGATTTTTGTTTTGTTGTTGTCTTTTTCGGGTTGTGAAAAAGAGGGAGTAAGTAAAGAATATGACCTGCCTGAATTCAAAAACAGTTCGGTTATCACAGAAAATAATTCATCCCCAATAGACCACCAATCTTCAGAAAGCAAGACGAACAGCGATTCATCATCAAATTCAGTATCATCCGATGAAACACCTTTTGACAGCAGTACACAAAATCCCAACATCGACAGTGATGTGTCATCGTCAAATAATACTGAAACAAGTAGTTCAAAATCATATCAAATTTTGCCTGGAATAACAGATATGACACAAGAAGAATTAAGACCTAATTTTTGGTTGGGAAACAATAAAAAACTTTCGGATGATGTTCTTGTTGTTATATTATTTATTGATGATAATGAGAGCCATTGGGCAAAACAAGAAATTGATGATTTTACAGAAACGGCCATTAAACCGGCGTTAGCTTTTCTTGAAGATGAAGCAAAAAAACACAACAATAACCTGAAATTCAAAATTGAAAGCTTATCAAAATATAATACAAACAAGTCTTTAAAATATGACGGTACGGTGAATAGAAATTTAAATGTGGGCGGTTCTTCAAAGGATGTATTAGACCAAGCTGCACAAAAATTAGGGTTTGAGAACAACTGGGATATATATTCTTATTATAAAAATCAACAGGGAGAAAATGATTTGATTTTTTTGAATCTGCTAAATAAAGACGGTATCTCGTATGCGCGAAATTGCAATTCTATCGGATATGCTGCTTATGCTGAGCATGCCGTTATCTTTAGCAGATATTTAGGTGAGGCAGTTCAAAAAGACAGGGCATCGACAGTTGCACATGAAATATTACATCTCTTTGGGGCAGAGGATATGTATACAACCTTTAGCAGAGAGTTATTAGCGACACGATTTTATTATAATGATATAATGCTGCTTTCACCGAATTTATCTATATTAACATACTCTGTAGGAGATTTAACAGCGTACTCAGTTGGTTGGTATAATACACCACCGGAACTATGTTATAATGAGTTGTGGTGGCAATGAGAACAGTAGTACAATATGTTATGTAAATTTTTATAAAAAACTTCTTGTTGATGTGAACAAAACGTTTCTAAAGCGAATAGGATATGGTTTGAAGAGTAAAAATTGAAAAATACTCGGTTTTCACCCAGTTCTTTTTCGGACACGAGAGACAAAAATCCCGAATGCGAAAGCGTTCGGGATTTTACTTTTTCACTATTCACTTTTCACTCTTCACTAATTTCGCATTCGGGATTTTTGGAAGGTAATAAGTAACAGTGAATAGTGAAGAAGTATTGCTTCTCCACCGCTTTTATGCTATAATAAATAAAAAGGCGGTGATGATATGAAAAGATTATCAAAAATACTTTTTGCCATAGGTGTCGCTCTTGTCTTTCTTGGAGTGTTAATAAGTTTCATTTCTAATATAAAATTAACACAGATAGAACACTTTAAAGGGCTTAATAAGGATACAACAAGGGAAGATATATTATCTATTTATGGCGAACCGGATGAAACGGTTGAGTATATTTATCCCGAAGGTCAATTCTATGATGTATATAATGTGGAGTACTTAGGCGTTAACGGCGAAATCCAAGTGCGTTATCTTGATGATACAGATAATGTTTATTGTGTGGAATTTATTATTAATTCTATTGATTTTGATAATCCAAAAGATTATGAAAAAGCTGTAAAAAAGACAAATAAATATTTTGAACGTGCTTGTAAAAATATGATTAGAACTGATTTCAGCAAGGAAAATAAACTCTCGATATCTTTTGCAGATACAGAAAATGATGTATATTATATGATTTATACAAATCGTACTTATAATGGAACAAGGGATGAGATGAACAGTGCATATGATGAGTCAAAATTAAGTGATTGTATGTGCTATCAGTTTTCTAAATCATTGACAAGTGAATAATTAAAAAAATCCTCGGTTTTCGACCAGTTCTTTTTTGGTCAGTAGAGCCAAAAAGAAAACCATCCCTTGTGGATGGTTTTTCTTTTTGGCATTTTAAATATAGTTTCAGCGTGTAATATTACGGTTAACAGCCGTGTTTTACCGACTGAGCGGGCGAAGGAGGTAGTTTCCGCCCGAACGCTCACGGTGTGAGATGCAGAGAAGGGCGGAAAGGCGCAGCGGTCGAAAGTTGCCCACGCTCCAAGTGGGTAACAACTTTCGGGCACCGCAAGAGTCGTCTGCACAAAGCATAAGCAACGCATAAGCGTGGTAGTTTAATCAAATCAGGTTCGAGCCCTGTTTGGGGCGCCCAAAATTCCGTTCTCGTAAGAGGGCGGATTTTTGCTTGTATATCTTTCGTAATGATGCTATAATAAATATACCTAAAAATTATCTGGGAATTGAGTGAATTATATGGATTTGCAAGAACTTAAAACGGAATTATCCTTGACATATAAATATAGAATAGAACTTCATGCACACACATCTCCCGTAAGTGGGTGCAGCGATATTACGCCGAAAGAGATGGCTGAAACATATAAAAATCTCGGCTATTCCGCGGTTGTTGTTACAAATCATTTTGAGTATCAGAATAATAAGTGGGAAAAAGAAGAATATATTAACTATTTTCTGAACGATTTTGAACAAACTGAAAAATATGGTAAAGAACTGGGAATTAAGGTTTACCTTGGTGCAGAAATAAGGTTTACAGAAAATAATAATGATTATCTTGTTTTTGGAGTGGATAAAAAAATTCTCGAAGAGATTTATGATTATCTCCCTTACGGCATAGAAAATTTTAGAAGTAAATATATGATGCCGGATAGTGCTTTTATGCAAGCACATCCGATGAGAAACGGAATGGAAACGGTTGACCCGGCTCTGTTAGATGGAATTGAGGTTTTTAATATGCATCCTAACCATAATTCCAGAGTGGGATTAGCTTCGCTTTATGCTAAAGAAAATAATCATTTAATTGCAATAGCGGGTTCGGATTTTCACCATCCAAATATGAACCATGAAGGACTGGCGGCAATAAGAACAACATATCTGCCCGAAAATACTTTTTCTCTTGCTAAACTTCTTAAAGAAGGAGATTTTTTGCTTGAAATAGGTAGAGAAAATATCGTTTTGAGGTAAAACTGTGCAGCTGATTAAAACATACTTAAATTAAGAAAATACCTGTTTTTCAGTTATATTCACCTTTAACTTAAAAGCCATCCGTCGGATGGCTTTTATTAGTTACAAGGTGTTCGGGATTTTTTTGTTGAAAAAGCTATGATTTATGTGCTATAATGGCGATGGTGATAAATTGTGAAAAACAATGTGTTTTCAAGGCTTGCTTCTATTTTTCTTGTGGCTATGCTGCTCATACTTCCTGCGGCGTGCACGCAAAAGCCAACCAATGAGATCGATAGTGGTAATGATTCGGTAACTACGCCGCCTGTCGATGAGGTTGAAAACAGCGAAGCTTTAGAAAATAAAACAGATAATAATGAGAAGAAAAATAATCTCGATGATAACCCGACCCCATCAAATCCTAGTGAAAATAAAGATGATAAACCCGAAACTGCGATAACGCCCGGCACCACCACCAAACCGAATACTACTTCTGAACCCGAAATTGTTCCTGAACCTGAACCTACCGGTATTAACAAGCTGCGCCCTGATTATGATTTAGGTAGCAATAGAAATCTTAAAGGGGATATTACAGCTGTAATTTTTTATCTGGACGATTTTGAAAGCAGCTGGTCGGAGAGCGAAATGGCTTCTTTCACGGAAAAGGAAATTAAGCCGGGGCTCGAGTTTCTTGAAAAATCCGCAAAGAAATATAATATTGATTTAGATATAGAAATAGCCGAGGTGCATTCTTCGATATACTATGATAATGAGGTTGAAATTAGCATTAAGCAATCCGGCTATGCAACTATTGATACTCTGCGCATTGCCGCACAAGCACTCGGGTTTAAGGATGACCTTGACCTTGTGGCAAAGTATAAAGAAAAATACGGCACTGAAATTTTGTGCTATACCGTTTTTAATAAAAATGGTACAGCATACGCGCTTAACCCGAAAAGGGGAAGTAGCATTAATATTGCCGAGCATTGTCTCATATTTGCGTACGATTTGAACTCTACAGGTAGTGATCCTGTCGGTTGTCAGTCTTCGGTTATCGCACACGAAACACTTCATTTATATGGTGCGGAGGATTATTATTCGCCTGCCGAGCGTAAACCGATAGCGAAAAAATATTATCCGAACGATATTATGCTTTCTTGTGAATATTATTTATTTTTAAATAGTTTAGGCGATGCAACAGCATTTTATATTGGCTGGACTGATGTAGCGCCGCCTATGCTTTATGAGGAAAATTGGTAAAATTATAGGGAGAAAAAATATGCCAAAGCTAATAGAACAAATCAAGCATACTGTTGATGCGACAATACCGGACAAAGAGGAGCTGACCCACGGTCTGCACCCTAAAATCGACTATGTGCTGCTCATTTTCAGAAATCTGTTTGTCGCGCTGGCGGTTCTGCTTTTTTTAGCGGCGTTTTTCATAAGCGGCGCATATAATATTTTAAAAGCGATAGGTTACTTCTGCGGTGCTGCCGCGTATATATTCGAGTGCCTGGCCGTTACCGACTGCTTCCAAACCAAGGTACCCCATACCGAAATGTTTATGGTATATTGCTTTGGACCGCTATACATACTAATGGGGATAGGATATATTTTCTGGCACTAACGGAGGTATACTATGTCGGTATTCGATAGAATATATAAGCAGGTTTGCCTTATTCCAATGGGAAAGGTTGCGACCTATGGGCAAATTGCTGCGCTAGCGGGTAACCCGCGTTGGGCGCGCGTTGTGGGATATGCGCTTCACAGTAATCCCGCACCGGGTGTTATACCCTGTCATAGGGTAGTTAACCGCGAGGGAAGACCCGCAGATGCCTTTGTGTTTGGCGGCGGGGCTGCTCAAAGGGCGCTTTTGGAAAGAGAGGGCATTGTTTTTCAAGCTGATGGAACAATAGACCTGCGTGTATATGGCTGGCGACCGAGCACCCGATAGATTTACATTTTATTTAAATTTAGTTTATTTGTAATTAAAATTCTTGCTCTACAATATAATTGTAGATGCGAGGGGTTGGCGCGCTCAACCGCTGAACTGCGGCAAATGCTGCAGTTATTCCGACAGGCTGTATTTGACAGTTTCGCAATACATTACTCGGCGAATACGAAATGGCGTATCAACCGAGACTAAAATCTCGGCCTACCTTTTTGGTAGGCTTTTTTGTTTAAAACAGTATATTTAATTGACATTTTCTGCAGCCTTTAGTATAATGTATTAGTAAATTTTTGTAGGGTAGGTTGCTTAATGATTTGCAATAATATTTTAGAGGCAATGGGGAACACTCCCATAATCCGCCTTAATCGTATGGTAGGTCCCGATTCGGCGCAAATCCTTGTTAAGTTCGAGGGTCTGAATGTCGGCGGCTCTATAAAAACAAGAACTGCTTTTAATATGATTAAGGATGCCGAGAGCAAGGGGCTTATCAATAAAGATACAATTATTGTCGAGCCAACAAGCGGAAATCAGGGCATAGGTCTTGCACTTGTCGGTGCTGTGCGCGGATATAAGGTTAAAATTATTATGCCTGATTCTGTAAGCGAGGAGAGAAGGCTGCTTGTCAGGCAGTATGGCGCAGAGGTTATTCTTGTGCACGATGCGGGCAATATCGGTCTTTGTATCGAGGAATGCTTGGAATTAGCCCTTAAAATGAAGAGGGAAAACCCCAATGTTTTTGTTCCGCAGCAGTTTGAAAATCCCGCGAATCCCGCGGTTCAGCGCGCAGAAACTGCCCGCGAAATATTAGAGCAGGTGTCGGGCGAGATAAATGGTTTTTGCTCGGGAATCGGCACCGGTGGTACTATAACCGGTATTGGCGAGGTGCTTAAAGAGGCTAACCCCGATATGACCATTTGGGCTGTTGAGCCTGAAAATGCTGCTATTCTTTCGGGTGGCTCAATAGGCACTCATGTTCAAATGGGGATTGGTGATGGCATAATTCCCGAAATACTTAACCAAAATATTTATGATGATGTTTGCATTATAAACGATGAGGAAGCACTTTTCATAGCCAAAGAGCTAGCGGCAAAGGAGGGTATTCTTTGCGGCATCAGCAGTGGCACAAATGTTGCCGCCGCAATTAAGCTTGCCAAAAAACTCGGCAAGGGTAAAACGGTAGTTACTGTTTTGCCGGATACTGCCGAAAGATACTTTTCAACACCTTTGTTTGATTAGTTGGAGATTAAAAAATAAAGTTCAATATAATTATTGTTAGGTATTAAGCTATATTAATTATTAAGATGTAAAGGAGGGGTAATGCCCTCCTTTTTTAATGAATAACCGACCCTTTTTCTGCATAAAATCCTATGGGTGATATGTATGAAAAAATCTGTTAAAAATCTTATAGTTGCAATAGTGATTCCAGTGCTTGTCGGTGGACTGTCAGCGCTTCTTGCAGGGGGGATGAGTTCGTTCGAAACACTCCAAAAGCCACAGCTCTCTCCACCCGGTTGGCTTTTTCCTGTAGTCTGGTCGGTGCTTTATGTCCTGATGGGTATTGCCAGCTATCTTATTTATTCGGCTTCTGCGCCAACCTATCTCAAAAACGGGGCACTGTTAGCCTACGGAGTGCAGCTGTTTTTTAACTTTATGTGGTCAATAATTTTCTTTAGATTTGAAGCGTATCTATTAGCATTTATTTGGCTTGTTTTATTGCTTGCTTTAATTATCATAACAGCATTTCGCTTTTATCGTATAAAGCCGCTAGCGGGTGTTTTGTTGCTACCCTATATCGCTTGGGTGGCATTTGCAGGGTATTTAAATTTAGCTATTTATTTTCTTAACCAATAGATAAAATTTCAAAATATTCGCTTTTTATGAAAAAGCTATTTTTTCTTGCGGTATTTTCGTTAATACCGTCTTGCGGATTGTGCGGCTTAATAACCGTAGCCTCTGCCGCAGAAGCAGAAACAGTCGAAGACCCCAAAACAAAAGAATAATTAAAAAGGAAATACCTTTTGTCCGGTAGACAAAAGGTATTTCTTTTCTGGCACGCCATACTGGATTCGAACCAGCGACACCTGCCGTCGGAGGACAGTGCTCTATCCAGCTGAGCTAATGGCGCACATTTATCATCTTATTTTATCATAAATTTAAATCTCGTGCAATATTTAAATATTTAATTTAAGAAAAAATTTGTAGGTTTTTATATCGTTTATTACTACTTGAAAAAACTAAATTAATGGTATATAATAATTATAATAAACCGCAAAGGGGTTAATTAAATGCATTTGCAGGAATCGGGCGAAATGTATCTCGAAACGATATACATTTTAGGTCGTAAAATCGGTAATGTACGCTCAATAGATGTGGGCGAATATATGGGGTACTCAAAGCCCAGTGTCAGCCGCGCCGTTGGGCTTTTAAAAAGCGGTGGATATATTAATGTTGATGAGAACGGCTTCTTAACTCTAACCGAAGTAGGGCTTGAGCTTGCTACAAATATTTATGAGAGGCATACTATTATTTCGAATTTCTTAATGAAGCTTGGCGTGCCTGATAATATTGCGAATGATGATGCTTGCCGAATTGAGCATATAATCAGCGAAGAAACTTTTAATGCAATTAAAAATATTAAATAATTTAAGCTCGGACAGTTGTTGTCCGAGCTTAAATTTATTTTTTTGAGCTGCATTTTCCGCCGCAGGCGTTGCTATATGGGCAGCCGATGCACTTTTGCCCCTTCTTTTTAGCCCTTATCAAATAAAAAACAATAGCAGCAACTATAAGTAAAATTATTAATATCACAATAAAGTTTTCCATTAGCTTAAACCATATTCCGTTTTAGAGTTCTTTTCGCCTTTAAGAATAAAAATGGTGATTATTGAAGCGAAAACGATAATTGCAGCAAGCCCTAACAGAGCCGTAGTAATATTTAATGAATGAGGGGAAACTATCAGCGTGCCGATAGTGTAAACGAGGTATGAAACGCTGAAACCGACCGCGAACTGAAGTCCGATACCGCCCCAAAGCCATTTTGCGCTTTTCATTTCGGCGTTCATAGCGCCGATAGCTGCAAAGCAGGGAGGGGTGTAAAGGTTAAACATAAGATAAGCTAGTGCCGCAGCCTTTGAGATTGCCATAATTCCAGCAACCTCTGTGCCTGCACCTTGCAGTAGAGCCAGTTCCTCGGTGTCGATAAGGTTTTCAAGACCCACAAAGCAAACCGCCAATGTGCCCACAACATTTTCTTTTGCGATAAATCCGGTAATGGCCGCAGCAGCCAACTGCCAAGAAAGTACGCCAACAATAGGTACGAGCAGATAAGCGAAGGGGGTAGCGATTGCTGCGAGGATAGATTGGTCTGCAGTTTCTGCAACGGTGAATTTCCAAGTGAAGGTCTGCATTAACTGCACCGCCATATTACATAGGAGAATTATTGTTGCTGCCTTTACAATATAAGACCAGCCACGGCTGCACATAGATTTAAATGCGAGCCACAGCGACGGAACCTTATATGTGGGCAGCTCGATAATAAAGAAGGATTTTCTCGCTTTATAACCGGTGATGAGATTGATAAGAAGTGCACCGATGAAGATAAGAGCGATACCCGCAAAGTACATAAGAGCGCTGACCCAACCGGCATTATCAAAGAATGCTCCTGCAAACAGTGCAATAACGGGAATCTTTGCGCCGCAAGGCATAAAGGGTGCGAGCATTGCGGTTGCTCTGCGCTCACGTTCGTTACGGATGGTGCGGCTCGCCATAATACCGGGAACAGCGCAACCAACAGTAATAACAAACGGGATAACCGACTTGCCCGATAGACCGACTTTTTTGAAAATGGGGTCGAGAACAACTGCCGCACGGGACATATATCCGCAATCCTCTAAAAGGGCAATGAGGAAGTACATTATCATAACTAGAGGCAGGAAGCCGACAACCGCAGCAACACCACCGATAATACCGTCAACTACAATGGCTTGCAGCAGTGGATGCGCATTTACTAAAAGTTCTCCGATATAACCCTGCAAGACTTCTACTGCGCCGGCAAGTATTCCTTCAAGCCATTTTCCAAGACCGAGCGGACCTTCCGCTTGTGAAATGTGGAAAACAAGGAACATTACGGCAGCGAAAATCGGGATACCGAGCCATTTACTGGTAAGTACGGCATCTATCTTGTCGCCTAAATTCTTTTCATTAGTGAGAACCCTGCGGGATTCCACCTCTCTGACAATTTTATTAACAAACTCAAAGCGCTTTCGGTCAGCCGCTTCAGCTTGTGTCTTATCAGTAATATGAATATTTTCTTGTATGTAAGGAGCGGCTTGCTTTTTGCCTATCAGCGCAATGGCAGCCTCAACGAGAGTCTTTAAACCGTGTGCCGAGGTGGAAACGGTTTTTATAACGGGACAGCCTAGTTTTTGCGATAGAGCAGCCGCATCAATTTTATTACCCTTCTTTTTGCCGATATCGCTTTTATTAAGAGCAACAACAACAGGGATTTGGAGTTCTAAAAGTTGAGTGGTAAAGAAAAGGCTGCGGCTTAAGTTATCCGCATCCACGATATTGATAATAACATCGGGATTTTCACTTTTTACATAAGCGCTAGTGATGCTCTCTTCACTGGTGAAAGGGGACATAGAGTATGCACCGGGTAGGTCAACAGCGGTAAGCAGCTTGCCGCCGGTATACGATTTTTTAATCAAGTGTTCTTTTTTGTCTACGGTAACACCTGCCCAGTTACCAACCTTTTCATTACTGCCGGTCAGAGCATTATACATTGTGGTTTTACCTGAATTTGGGTTGCCTGTTAAAGCAATTCTCATTGTGTATCCTCCTGATATTAACTAGATATAAATCCTATTGTGTAAAATTATTGACAGCAGTTAGCTACCGCTAACTAAATCTCAAAAAAATAAGCCGCAGCCTATTTTAACGATATACTATAATGGCTTCAGCTAACGGATTATCAATACTGTAGCGACCATCCTTAATCGAAATAGTACAACCACCCTTGCGGTGTGCAATCACAGTGATAGCCTCACCGCTATAACAGCCGAGAGAAAACAAAAAAGCATTTAGCTCCTCATCGCCTGTATTGATTTGTTTGATAATATATTCTTTTCCTTCTTCGGCACCTTTTAAATTCATACTAATTACCACCATATTGTGCAACAGTTAGTCTATGCTAACTGTTAGACGTAAAATTCGGTTAGCCGCGGCTAACCATAGATATTATAAAGGAAAAGTGGGGGAATGTCAAGCGGAAATTAACAAAATTTAGAAAAATAAAGCACCTATAATTCGCGGCTTTCATATTATGTAATGTGGTGTGTCCACAAATAAAGAAAAAGGAGTAGTAAAGTGGAAAATTTTCAAACAATGTTTGATGATAGCGCCATCAGGGCAGCCCTTGGTAAGCTTGAGGAGGCGCGGTCAAATGCAGATGTAACTATGTCGGCTCTGCCTGCAAACCCTGTGCTTGCAATGAGCTATGTGCCAATGCAGTTTTATCGAGATATGTATAGCACCGAAAAGGGATTTTCGGCGGGTACAATTTTTCCCGAGCTCGATAAGCCGTTTTTAGGGGGTAATGCAGGATGAATAAGCAGTCATTGCTTCGACAAATACACGCCCTAGATTTTGCGATTCTTGAATTCGGTCTTTATCTTGATACCCACCCGTGGGATAGTAGGGCACTTGCTAAAAGGCAGGAGCTGCAGAAACAGCGCCGCGAATTGGTAGCGGCTTTTGAAAGGCGCTTTGGACCATATATTGTTAAATGCACGCAGGTGCAGGGCAACAAATGGAATTGGGTAGATAACCCTTGGCCTTGGGAGTTTAATGGGGAGGAGAATAAGTAATGTGGCAGTATAATAAAAAGCTTCAATATCCCGTTAATATTAAAAATCCTAATCCGAAGCTGGCTAAAATTATAATCAGTCAATTTGGCGG
>JAZRMU010000045.1:0-17649 GCA_045647785.1 Acutalibacteraceae bacterium | reverse complement strand
ATTATCTCTTTGAGAACTGAGGTGCACGACGAGCGCCCTTGAGTCCGTACTTCTTTCTTTCCTTCATTCTCGGGTCGCGAGTGAGGAAGCCTGCCTTCTTGAGTTCGGAACGAAGTTCCTCGTCATACTGAAGAAGAGCACGAGAAAGACCGTGGCGGATTGCACCTGCCTGACCTGTAACACCGCCACCGTTTACACGGCAAACAATGTCAAACTTATCGGTTGTGCCAGTAAGTGCTAAAGGCTGACGAACGATAAGCTTTAAGGTCTCAAGACCAAAATAATCATCGATATCGCGGTCGTTAATGGTAACTTTACCTGTACCGTTGTATACGCGTACGCGGGCAACAGAACTCTTTCTTCTGCCGGTACCGTAAAAATAAGGTTTTCCTTCAAACATTATTCTGTCTCCCTTTCGTTAGAATTCGATTTTCTCAGGCTTCTGAGCAACCTGAGCATATTCTGCATTTTTGTATACGTGAAGTCTTGTTAAAGCCTTTCTACCAATAGTAGTATCGGGCACCATTCCCTTAACTGCAAGCTCCATTGCAAGCTCGGGGCGAGTTGCCATAAGGGTTGAATACTGAACCTTCTTAAGGCCGCCGATATAGCCGGTGTGGCGATAGTAGAATTTCTTTTCAAGCTTTTTGCCGGTTAAAACTGCATCTGCTGCGTTAATAACAACAACATGGTCGCCGCAATCAACATGCGGTGTAAATTCGGGCTTGCCCTTACCTCTTAAAAGGTCGGCAACCTTTGCAGCGGTGCGACCAAGAGGACGACCTGCAGCATCTACAATGTACCATTTGCGCTGAACTTCAGCAGGTTTTGCCATAAATGTAGACATAACTTTTACCTCCATAATTTTGTTGAGCCCTAGTATAATACCACACGGTGCTGCACTTGTCAACACCTTTTTTTGAAAAAATTAATTTAAAAAACGAAATCTCCGTTTTACTCCGTTTTCCTCCGTTTTCCTCGCAAATACTCATTCGCAAATTTTGATATTTTTGCATTAAAAAACCGCCGAATTCGCGTTCGGCGGTAAATTTTATGCTGATTGCTTCACTGTCTTTTTGGTTGCAACCTGTATAAGTACAACTGTGCCTACCAAAGCCACACCGATAATATCGGTAACAAGACCCGGATATATTAACAGCAGACCGCCAACAGCGGCAACTATTCTTTCGTACCACGCCATATTTTTAAGCAAATAGCCTTCAAGCGAAGCCGAAATTGCAAATATACCTACAAGCGAGGTTACGCAAATGAGAATGATATCAAATACACCTACATCGCCTATAAACAGCATTGCAGGATTAAGCGCAAATATATAAGGAACAATAAAAGCACCAATGGCAAGCTTGGTTGAGGTGAGCGCTGTTTTCATCGGGTTGGCGCCCGCAATAGCCGCTCCCGCATAAGCCGCAAGGGCTACAGGCGGGGTCAAATCGGCAACAATACCGAAATAGAAAACAAAGAAGTGCGCTGCTATAATCGGCACGCCCATCTTTACAAGAATAGGTGCACAGGTTGCAGCCATAATACAATAGTTTGCGGTTGTGGGAACACCCATTCCAAGCACTATGCAGCAAAGCATTGTTAAAAACAGTGCAATAATTACATGATTACCCGCCAAAGCAACAATACCGTTAAACAGCATAAAGGCAAGACCTGTCATACTGATTATACCGGCAATTATGCCTGCAATACCACAGGCTGCTGCAACGGTTATCATGCCCTGACCGCCTGCAGCCAAAGCCTCAAGCAGTTTTTTAGGTGTTATGCGGTGTTCCTTGTTGAACATGCTAACTATAATTGCAACAACAATAGCGATAGCAGCCGCATAAGCAATAGAGCGAGTGCTCGTTCCTACAAGATAGATAAGCAAAATAAGAGGCAGCAGCAGATAAGTCTGCTTTAAAAGCGGTAAAAGTCTCGGAAGTTCTTCCTTTGAAAGACCGCGCAAGCCCTCTTTTTTAGCCTCTAAATGAACGGTAATGAAAACGCCTGCGAAATAGAGCACAGCCGGCAAAATCGCCTTAACAACTATATTTGAATAGCTTGTACCAACGGTTTCCGCCATAAGGAATGCGGCAGCGCCCATGATAGGAGGCATTATCTGACCGCCCGTTGAAGCCGATGCCTCGGCGGCGGCGGCGAATTCAGGCTTATAGCCTGTTTTCTTCATAAGCGGAATAGTAACCGCGCCCGAGCCTACGGTATTAGCAACCGAGGAGCCTGAAACCATACCCTCCAAAGCCGATGCCACGACCGCAACCTTTGCGGGTCCGCCCGAAAAACGTCCAACCAAAGCGTTGGCTATTTTAATAAAGAAATCGGCAATGCCTGTACGTTCCAGAAATGCTCCGAATATAATGAACATTACAATATACTTTGAGCATACATTAATAGGCGTGGCTAGAACGCCCTCCTTGGAATAAAACAGCGTTCTTACATACTCTGTAATGCGAGCCATAAAGTTAGGGTTAGTTGAACCCCAAATAAGCGCATAAACCATAAGCGCGCCTGCAACACAAAGAATGGGAATTCCCACACTGCGGCGGCAAAGCTCTGCTAAACAAACGATACCAACTATACCGATTATAACCTCGGGGGTGGTAATCTTAAAACGCGAAATGATTTCGCCGGCATAAATGGTAAAATACAAAAAAGCTCCCGTACCCGCTACCATTAGCGCGATATCATACCATGGTATGTAGTTCGTCCTCTGAGCACCCTTTCTCGCAGGGAATACGAGGTAACCTATAAACATAATGAACGCCATAAACGAGGTGAGCCTGATTTCATCAAGCCACGATGCAAAAAGCGTTACATAGATGCAGAAAACCGAGAACGCTGCTAAAATGCAGGTTACTATAAGCTTTGGAGTACCCTCCCAAACGCGGGTATTTGACTCTCGGTCATATTTTTTCATAACCGACTCAACGGTCATTTCCTCGGCAGGCTCGGTTACTGCTTTTTTCTTAAAAAGCGACATAACTTTCTCCTAAACTAATTCTAAAAATCATAAAAATTGGCTGCAGCAAAGGTCTGCAGCCAATTAGTTAACTTTTCAGCTGACTATTTTGCCTCTACGGTAATTCCCTTTTCTGCAAAATATTTAGCAGCGCCCTTGTGGAAGGGTGCGGTCATACCTGTAGTTGCGTTTTCAAGGCTTAATTCAGCGCCCTTCGCGTGAGCAGCTGTAATAGTGTCGATATTATCGAAAATAGCCTTGGTAATGTTGTAAACATCATCCTCGCTGGCAGTAGTGCTTACGATAAGAGTAGCCTTAACGGTTACTGTTGTAACATCAGCGTCCTGACCCTTATAGGTGCCGGCGGGAATTTTGTAGGTTGTGTAATAGGGCGATGCCTTGATAAGATTAGCTGCTACATCGCCATCAATCGGAACGAGATAAGCAGACGAAGCGGTGCAAAGCTCGGTAACGGCGGGTGTGGGTGCGCCTGCTACGATAAATGCAGCATCGATTTTGCCGTCCTTAAGTGCATCGGCAGAATCAGCGAAGGACTGCTTCTGTGCTACGATGTCAGCTTCAGTAAGACCTGCGGCACCTAAAATATCAATAGCATTGTAGTAAACGCCTGAACCGGGCGCGCCGATAGATACCTTTTTACCTCTTAAATCGGCAACCGACTTAATGCTCGGGTCCATAGTTACAAGCTGAACAGCCTCGGCATACAGACCACCGATTACACGGAAGGAATCAAGTGCGCCACCCTCTTCGAAGGAACGGGTGCCTGCTGCAGCATAAGCCATAACATCGGACTGAACTGTACCAAGCTGATAGTTGCCTGCATCAATACCTAAAATGTTTGCTTTTGAGCCATCAGTTGATACAACATTAACGGTGATACCGGTGCTGGTCTTAATCTGGTTGCCCAGAATACCGCCGTAGCCATAATATGTGCCGGCCGAACCTCCTGTACCCATTGTCATAAGCGTACCGCCTGATGCACAGCCTGCAAGAGAGAGCACAGTGCAAAGTGCTAAAACAATCGCAAGAATCTTTTTCATAAAATACACTCCTTAAAATTAATTAGCATCATTATACCATAAATTCGCCGTTTTTTCAAGAAAAAATTAACTATAAATCTAAAACAGTCAATTTTTCTTGCAACCCTACGGTAGAATTGCGCCGACAAACAAAAAATCCCCGAATACTCGGGGACTTTTTTACTTCTGTTTTTTAGTGTTCTCCAGCGCTATCCTGTAAAGCTCCTCGGTAGCAAATCCAAGCTTTGTTATAACATCGGTCTTATTTTTAGGATAACAGTAGAACGAATCGTTCTCGGTGGAAATATCTACACAGTCAAACGGTTTTATATAGCAGTAATCATACTCGATATGCAAGCTGTTTGTCTCTATTGGCTTGCGATTTATAAAGTAATCCTCGCCTCGATAATGACCCTTTAATGTGAATCCGTTCTCGGGGTCATGCGTTAGCGTAGCATCGCCCAGCGGGATGAATTTCCAGGTGCGGGGTAATGAATACACCTCAACCTCATCGCTGAAGGAATATTCTCCGTTTTCGATTTGGCGACGCACCTCTCCTCTCTCCCACTCGAACCAGTCTGGCAGGTGCGAAAACTCGGTTTCACCCGAAAGGGCTGAAAGTGTACCGTCTACATTCAGGTTCCAGCGCTTGCCGCACTCGTTACAAAAAATCTCGGTGCCGCGGCTTCCCATTTTAGATTCCACCTTGCAATTCGGGCACTGATAAAGCACCTTGTGCAATCCCTCGGCGCGATAGGGTTCGGTTATTAAAATTCCGTTCTCCTTTTGGTAGCGATAGTCATCATAGGAAAGTGCCTTATGAATTTCTGCATTTATCTCCTCCACCGACATTTTAGCAACCTGCTCGGCGGTTAAAATTTGTGTCATAGTAGTATGAAGCGGCACTTTTCGAGGCTTTCTAAAGTTCCAAAACGGTGTCATTAAATGGTTGCCCCTATGCACCACAGCCACAACGGGAACCTTGTTCATTTTAACAAGCTTTCCGAGCGATTCCGGCATATATGAGGTTGTGCCGCAGGGCGAATAGCGAGCCTCGGGGTACATAGAAAGAATATCACCCTTTTTAAGCACATGGCGGATAGATTTAATTAAATGCAAATCCATTGTGAACTTTCTTGTGCAGATGCCACCTATAAGCTCAATGAGCCAAGGGCGGCGGTAGTAGCCGTCAATACTCATCACATTGTTAACCCTATATGGCAGCGTGCCCATTGCCGCTAACTCAAAGTCAACAAAATACATATGGTTGCTTAACATCATATACGGCGGCTTTAGACCTTCCATATTGATTTTCTCAACCTTATATTTCTTTCCTATAAGCATTATTTTTGAAAGCAGCCAAATCAACCAAACAATTATAATCGGCTGTCGGATAGGATAGCGCGCTGTATTATAGCGTTTCTTATTTTTATAATTAACATCGATATTCATACTCTCATCTCCCCTCGCCTATTCTACCCGAAAATGATAAAAAAAGCAAGATGTTTGATTTTTAGAAGAAAAGGTGTATAATATGATGTGGTGATTTTATGAAAATTTTAATTTACATAGCCGCTTTGCTTTTGGCGCTTGCATTAATAATTTTGCTGGGGGCATTTATTTGCTTTTATATGGCGTTTTACAACCCAAGCAAAAAGAAAATTCGCCCAAAGGACGAGCTGCCGCCAGGAAAAGAATACGAGCCCTACTACCCGCTTATGAGAAAATGGATGACCGAGCGCAAGGCTATGGATTTTAAGGAATTTTCGGTAAAGTCGTTTGATGGACTGACGCTTCGCGGCAGATACTACGAGCAAAACAAAAACAACCCCATCGAGCTAATGTTTCACGGCTATCGCGGCAGTGCAGAGCGCGACCTGTGCGGCGGCATTCAGCGCTGCTTCAGCCTTGGCAGAAATGTTTTAATTGTTGACCAGCGCGCCCACGGCAGAAGCGACGGAAACATTATAACCTTCGGTCTTTTCGAGGCTCGCGACTGCTTGAGCTGGATTGAACTTATACGAAAAGAGTTCGGAGAAAACAAAGAAATTATTCTTTGCGGAATTTCAATGGGCGCAGCAACCGTTATGCAGGCCTGTGGCGAAAAGCTACCCGAAAATGTAATTGGTGTGCTGGCTGATTGCGGATATACAAGTGCCCGAGAAATTATCTCAAGCGTTGTCGAAAAGATGCATCTGCCCTCCCAACTGCTTTACCCTCTAATACGGCTCGGTGCTATAATATTTGGTGGCTTTGACCCCGATAAGGCTAACCCCGAGGCAGCTCTTAAAAACTGTCGGCTTCCAATTATGTTTATCCACGGCGAGGCCGATGATTTTGTGCCGTGCGAAATGAGCCACCGCAATTTCGCGGCAGTAGCATCGCCTAAAGGCATATTCACCGTACCAAATGCAGGGCATGGCGCCGCTTACCTCGCTGATACCGAAGGGTACTTAAAAGCAGTTAGCGAATTTTACACCAAAAATAAAATTTATACCGAAATAAAAACAAGGCTTTAAAGCCTTGTTTTTTTACATTTCTTTTCTATACGCCGACGGATTTTTGCCATAACGCTTAAAGAATGCACGATTAAATGTACGAATTGTGGAAAAGCCCGACATATATGAAATTTCGGTTATGGAATAATTTTTGTTTTCCATTAATCTCACCGCCTCATTAAGACGCAAAGAATTGATATAATCGCAAAAATTCATTTGCAGTTTATTGCTGAATATGTGCGAGAGCGTGCTGCGACTTAAATGCAGTTCATTGGCGACAGTGCCGAGCGATAAATCCTCCATATAATGCTTTTTGCAATACTGCAAAACCCTTAAAACAGTATCGCTTTTTACATTGCTCTTCTCTATGGTATATTTCTTTAACAGCTTCCCGAAAAATGCAGTAAGATAAGCTTCGATTATTGGACTGCGACCATCGCTATTAAGCTCACGCTTTGCGGTTTCCAACAAAGATACTGCTCCTTCATCCTGCAAATCGCAAATCGCAGATGCCGGAACGCCTTGTGAAAAAACATTATTGTATGCCAATAAATCGTCGGGCTTAAGGATGAGAAGTATATATTCGCCCGCCAAGAAGCCTACATAGTAATGCGCCTGATTGGGAAACACAAGAAAAATGTTGTTTTCCCTTAAGGCATACTTTTTACCGTCGCAGCAGGCTGTTCCTCCGCCTTTTTTGACGAATACAAGCTCTATATCCTCGTGAATATGCGCGGGAAAATCCAGGGTAACTTTATTATCCAGAAATATTGAATCTCTGCTCTCTCTGAAAATTTTTTGCATTCCGACACCCCTCGTTGCCTTTTTTGTCCTGTTTTATGCATTATATTACTTGCATTATAGCACTATTTGCCTTGAAATACAAATAAAATCTAATCATAAGAAAAATTTTTCATTAAAGGTGAAATGAAATGAAAAGTACAGTTATTGAAAAATCGCAGAAAACAAGCTTATAGTTATAGTCCGCGGAGTGGACCGCGAAAAGCTGATTCCACTTGCCGAGGCACTCTATGAGGGCGATATCAGACTTTTGGAAATACCCTGCGCTGCCGATAAATCGGTGAGCGACTGTGAAACCGCCGCCAATATTAAGCTTTTAGCCGAGCATTTTAAAAATAGAATGAATATTAGCGCAGAAACGGTCTTGAATGAGCAGCAGGTGGAATTGACCCGAGCTGTAGACGATGAATTCATATTCTCTCCCGACACAAACGAGCGTGTCATTAGAAAAACAAATGGAGGGCATTTGCCCCCCTTTAAATTTACAAATTAATTTTGTGCGTTTTTTCTTATCGAGCACGCGATAGCGAAAATATAATATCAGGTCTATTCCCACCATCACAAGATTCAAGCGATAGAAGAAAAAGCAAAAAATAAACCATAAAAGGAAAATGAACAGCCATAATCGACTATCCATTTTCTGCATTTATTCACTAAAGAAAAAAACAAGACCGAACACACCATTAAACAAAAACGGTGGGTTCGACCTTGTGTCGATTGGCTGGGGAATAGGGATTCGAACCCCAACAAACAGAGTCAGAGTCTGTCGTGCTACCGTTACACAATTCCCCAAAATTTGTAACAAAGTTATTATACCGCAAATTTTCAAAAAGTCAACAATTATTTCAAAAAAAATATAAATTTTTAAATTTTCTCTTGAAATACAGACAGAAGTGTGGTATATTAAGTCTTGCTTGGGGTTATAGCGCAGTTGGTAGCGCACCACACTGGCAGTGTGGGGGTCAGGGGTTCGAATCCCCTTAGCTCCACCAAGAACAAAAAACCAGCCTTTATGGGTTGTACTCTTGAGGACAGTTTTGAGATTATTCTCATTGCTCGTTGTATTACACCACGGGCTGTTATCATGGAATCTAAGCAATTAGATTTATAAAGCAAAATTTATTCCTCTGCCGATTTCGGCAGAGGAATTTTTCTGTTTTGTTGCAATTTTTATATGTACGTGATATAATCAAATTTAGAAATTACAGTTTGAGAGGAAGTATATGCGATGAAAAAGATTATAACTGTTTTTTTGTTAATTCTAATGTGTTTCTCGTTAACTTCTTGTGCAATTGTTGATGCTTTTGATGCGTTAAAACATTCTATTTCAGGAGAGATTATTGACCCTGTGGATGATTTTTCTGTTGGTGAAGAAAAGGGAGTGCTCATATATAAAGAGAACAAGTACATTCTTGTAGAAGAAATTAATGGAGATTGTGAATTTGATATTGCAGATGAAGATATTTTGTTAGGTCAAACAAGTAATTTTTCTTTTTTCCCAAACTTTTCTTATTATGCAAGTAGTGATGAATCACCAATCTTCATAATGGGCGGCAGTACCTCCATAGATATAGCAACTTTTGTATATTTAAAAGAAGATATATACAATAACGACCTTGTGTATGTTTTGCAAAATACGAATTATGAGTTTGAAATATCATCAGCTTTTATAAAAACAGATAAGGTTGATTACGATAATCATATTATGAAAGATAAGTTTACGAAGGTTGTACGGGTTGAATTCGTTATGAAGGATATTCCACGAATAAGGGTAGTTAGAAGAATTTGCCTAATAGATAATATTTGGTATTGTGTAGAACAAGACGTATCTTATGAACTGTCAGACGAATTTGTTTGTGAATTAATTAAAAGTGGAGTTATAGAGTAGTCAACAATATTTCAATTTATTAAAAGTATAAATAAGATATGAGATTTACCAATGGCTAATTTCCCTCTTTTTGTGTACTGCACTACAGACCGCAATTAGTTATGAGTGCGGTTAAGGGTTTTAGGTTCTCCTAACAAGTGGAAAATGTGATGTACATTTTCCCTGCTTGTTACGGTATAAGACAAAATTAAAAGGAAGCACAAAAAATTTGTGCTTCCTTTTTAACTGTCCTTACGGGTACAATGCCTATGGTTGGTTTTTTCTTTTTTATATCCGTTGAAATGATTTTAGCTGTATGATATAATAAATATAATGAATTGGACGGTGGTGTCATTATGAGAGAAAAATTATATTCAGTTATAGAACCTGGTGAGAACGAGAATAAATTAAGCAGCATATATGATTTTATAATGATGGCAACCATAGTTGTTAGCACAATACCACTTGCATTTAAAGAAACAACGGTTGTTTTTCAATGGATTGATTATATCACTGTTGGTATTTTTATTTTTGATTATCTTTTAAGATTATTAACAGCTGATTACAAACTAAAAAAATCAGTTACTTCTTTTTTTATCTATCCACTAACTCCTATGGCTGTTATCGATTTAATTTCTATTTTACCCTCATTAACAGTATTAAATAGTAGTTTTAGATTATTAAAACTTTTTAGATTGTTAAGAACATTTAAAGTTTTAAGAGCATTCAAATTCTTGAGATATTCCAAAAGTTTTGATATTATTTCAAACGTATTTAAAAAGCAGAAAAAAGTTTTAACCGCCGTTGCAACAATGGCTGTAGCGTATGTATTGGTATCTGCGCTAATTATTTATAATATTGAGCCGGAATCTTTTAAAACCTTTTTTGATGCAATTTATTGGGCAACAATCTCACTAACAACGGTGGGATATGGAGATATTTATCCTGTAACTACAATTGGTAGAATCGTAACTATGGTTTCTTCTGTTTTTGGTATTGCTATTATTGCTTTACCCTCTGGCGTTATAACCGCAGGATACCTTGAAGAAATTAACAAAAAATAAACCTTCCCCTAGCAGAGCAAAACATCTGCTCACATTCAAAAAAGAAAGGTTAGAACGACTGATTTGCGCCATTGACGATGCCGCGAAAGGGGAAAATGTTATGAAAGCATTTGACAACAGCGAATTTGATAAATACAAGGTTGAAGTCCAAGAAAAATGGGGACAAACTCCTGCGTACAATGAACATGCAGAAAAAACGAAGCATTATTCAAAAGAGAAGTGGAATAGTCTTGCTGAAGGAATGAATAATATTCTTGCAGAATTTGCAGTATGTATGAAAAAGGGTGAAAAGCCTGATTCGCATTGCGCACAAAACCTTGTTAAAATGCTTCAGCACCATATCACCGAAAATTACTATCTCTGTACAAACGAGATTTTAGCGGGTCTCGGTAAGATGTATGTTGCGGATGAACGCTTCAAGAACAACATTGACAAGCATGCGGATGGTACAGCAGAGTTTATCCTGGAAGCAGTGATGGTTTATTGCAACAAATAAAACGGTATAAAGGGTTTTAGGTTATCCTAACAGGCGGGAAAGAGTGATATGCATTTCCCCCGCTTATTAAAGTTTACGACAAAAGGATGTGTAGAAAAATTCTACACATCCTTTTTACTTTCCTTATGGGCACAACCCCTATAGCACCGCTTTCCTTTTTCGGCAATATGTTACAAATATTGATTTATTATAAATCTTATGTTATAATATAATAAATATATAATCGCACGGTGTAAGGAGTAAATTATGACTGTTATAAATCTTTTTTTCATTCCCGTTATTGCACTTTGTATTTTTAATAAACTCAAATCCATTGAACTGAAACCCAACCTTAATACAGCGGCAGCTTATATGATTACCTGTGCGCTCGTTGCGGTTATAACCAAGCTTATTATTTTTGCGGCTCGTTTTATTTTTTCTATGGAGCCCATACCCGAAAGCTCGGCCTACCATTCTGTAATTGCGCTTGCAGTTTCCGTAATTTTGCCTTTTATTGCCGATAAAATTAAATTCGATATTAAAAAGGATTAGCATGAAAAAACGAATTTTATTGCATGTTTTAAGCGGGATTTGCTTTACTATAGCCTTTGCTATATACATAGTATGTCTTTGGTCATCTGAAACCTTTGGTGTAGGTCTTGATGAAATTATTTTCACCATTACCTCACCCCTCAAGGGCGCCGACGGTAATGTTGCGGCAGCTGCCTTTTCGTTTTGCTTGCCAAGGATTATTGCACTAATAGCCGCATATACGGTTGTTGCCATTATAGATGTGCGCCTCGGCGTCTCGGTCAAGCTTATTGTGCAACTCAAAAAGCGCTCCTTCAAGACCGATGTGCGAAAGCTTTTGCGCCACGCATTAGTTATTATTTCAGTGCTTTCAATTTTCAGTTCACTTATGTATGTAAATAACATCTATAACCTTGTGTACTATATAGAAAATCAGGTAAATCATACTACTATTTATGACGATTACTATGTGTCCCCCGATTCAATAGATTTCACCCTGCAAAACAAGGACGGCGAATATAAAAATCTCCTATACATCTATCTTGAAAGTCTGGAAACAACCTATGCCTCCACCGAGGATGGCGGAAAACAGAACACAAACTATATTCCGTATTTATCGCAGCTTGCAAAGGATAATGTTTCATTTTCCAATTCCAATCTTCTCGGCGGCTTCCACAACACCATAAAAACAGGCTTTACTATGGGAGCACTGCTGTCCATGACTTCAGGTGTACCTTTTGCTTTTCCCGTTGGATATAACGATATGAGCAGTCGCGAGTTTTTTGCCTCGGGTCTCACCACACTCGGCGATATACTCTACGATTTAGGGTATAATCAAGAGTTTCTTTGCGGCTCGGACGCTAGCTTTGCGGGCAGAGATTGTTATTTTAAACAACACGGAAATTACGAGATTTTCGACCTGTTCACAGCCCGAGAAAAGGGCTATATCCCCGAGGATTATTTTGAATTTTGGGGATATGAAGATAAATACCTCTATCAAATTGCAAAGGATGAGCTCACCCGCTTAAGCAAGGAGGACAAGCCCTTTAACCTCACTATGCTGACGGTTGATACTCACCATGTCTCGGGTTATCTGTGTTCCGAATGTACCGACGAATTTGCAACGCAAACCGAAAATGTTGTGCGCTGCGCCGATAGGCAGCTCGGTAGCTTTATTGACTGGTGCCGAGAGCAGGAATTCTTTAAGGATACGGTTATTATAATAACCGGCGACCACCCAAGAATGGATACCGATATGGTGGAAAATGTCGATTATTTCGACCGCACTATTTATAACTGCTTTATAAATTCACAGGCAGCTCCTGTCTCTACCGCAAACCGAATCTTCACAAGCCTCGATATATTCCCCACCACCCTTTCGGCTTTGGGAATAAAGTGGAACAGCAGCAGACTGGGGCTTGGCACAGATATGTTTTCGGCTGACTCCACACTCGCAGAACAGCTTGGCTATGAATATTTGGATGCAGAGCTTGCCAAAAGCTCACACTATTTCAAAAAATTCTATTAAACCAACCTTTTCGTTAATACTCCTTTTGAAGTGATTATATGAAAAATGATAGCGAAAAACTCATTGAAAACCTTGTGTCGGGCAGCCGATACTGCAATCTTTGCACTATCGGCTGCATCGGAGACAAGCTTTCCTCGGGCACGAAAGCGGAGTATATAATGAAAATTTCATTTAGTTAAATATTAATTTGCATATAAATGTAAAATACAGTAAAATTTATTTATAATAATTAGGGAGTGATTTTATGAACTTTTCTGCGCCTGATTCGCGCGGTATGGTAGAGGGCTTTTGCCTTGTTAAAACCGCTGACATTAAAACCTCATCAAAAGGCGACCGATATCTTGATATGACCCTTACCGACAGCACAGGCGAAATCAATGCCAAAATCTGGAGCTATAGCGAGGCAGCCTTTGGCGAATACACCGCAGGCGATATAGTTAAGGTTCGCGGCACTATTTCGGTTTATGCCGGTAACGACCAACTGAAAATCGAGCGCATTCGCAAATCCAACGACAGCGATAACATCAACCCCTCCGCCTTTGTTCCAAGTGCGGATTTTGAGGGTAATGATATGTATAATGCCATTTACTCGCTTGCAAGCAGCTTTGAGGATGAATCGCTTCGTCGCCTTGTTACCTATATTTTAGAGGAAAACCGTCTGGCGCTGCTTTACTGGCCCGCGGCATTTAAATTGCATCACGCGGTACGCGGCGGATTGCTTATGCATACACTCTCAATCGTGCGCCTTGCCGAGTCGGTTTGCGATATTTATCCCTTCATCGACCGCGAGCTGCTGCTTTCGGGTGTTATTTTGCACGATATTGCAAAATTAGCCGAATTTGAAGTGAGTAGCGCAGGTGTTGCCACCGGATACAGCGTGCGCGGAAACCTTATAGGTCATTTGGCGGACGGTGCTATGGCGGTGCGAAAAGCGGCCGAAAAGCTCGAAATTCCCGCTGAAACCTCTCTCTTGCTCGAGCATATGATTTTATCGCATCACGGCGAGCCCGAATTCGGCGCTGCAGTGAGACCAATGTTTGTCGAGGCGGAGCTTTTATCCGAGCTCGACCTTATGGATGCGAGAATTTATGAGATGCGAGCGGCACTGGAGTCCACCGCAGAGGGCGAATTCACCGGAAAGCTTTGGGCACTCGATAACCGCAAGCTGTTTAATCACGCAAGAACTGATATAAATAAAAAAATCAACATATTATAAAAAGGAGAAATAAAAATGGAAATTACAAAAGATATGTGCATTGGCGATGTTCTTGATATGGACACAGGCGCTGCAAAATACTTTTTCGAAATTGGTATGCATTGCCTCGGTTGCCCCTCGGCCAGAGGCGAAACCATAGAGCAAGCATGCGCTGTTCATGGCACAGACTGCGATGAGCTTGTAGCTAATCTAAACGATTATTTCGGCAACAAATAATGAAAGCTTTAAGTCAGCGACTGTCCCGCATAGCCGCCGCTATACCAATAAATGCTCGCATTGTCGATATTGGCACCGACCACGCTTATTTGCCTATTTATCTTTTAGGCAATAAGCTCATAAATCACGCTATTGCTTGTGATATCGGTGAAAGACCTTTAGAGGTTGCAAGAAAGAATATTAAAGCCGCCGCGATAAACGGAATCGACCTCCGATTATCCGACGGCTTTGCCGCTATTAATCCAAGTGAAATTGACTGTGCGATTATTGCGGGTATGGGCGGCGAGGTTATTTCGGGAATACTTGACCGCTGCAAGTGGATTAAAAGCTCCCGCTATACCCTCATCCTGCAACCCACCACCTCACCCGAAAAGCTGCGCGAGTTTTTATTTAATAACGGCTTTTCGGTAAAAGCCGAAACCGCCTGCAGCGAAAACGGCAAGCTTTATAGCATTATGACTGCAATCTTTTCGGGTAAAAATATTCCTCTTGCGCCCGAAAAGCTTTATATAGGCGAATTAACACCGGAAATTGAGGAAAGCAGACTTTATATTGAAAAGCAGCTTTCCAGAATCAGCCGATTGGCAGCAGATATTAAAAATATTCCCGAAAAGAATGCCGATTGGCAATATTTCACACAAATTATAGAAAAACTAACTCTTTTACTCGGAGGAAACTAATGGCACTAGATGGCGTTTTTATTAAAAATCTCGTTGCCGAGCTAAACGACGCAATAGGCGCACACATCGATAAAATCCACCAGCCATCAGCCGATGAGCTGGTATTAATGCTGCGCAAACCGGGCTTTAATAAGCGCCTTCTAATCAGCACAAGACAAGGTCAGCAACGGATTCATTTCAGCACTATTAAGCACGATAATCCCGATAAGCCGCCAATGTTCTGTATGCTGCTTCGAAAATATGTTGGGGCGGGCAGGATTTTAAACATTACCCAGCCCGATTTTGAAAGACTTGTTGAAATTAGCTTTTCATCCCTTAACGAAATGGGCGATATTATAACCCCGCGACTTATTATAGAGCTTATTTCCGCCTCACCAAATGTTGTTTTGGTGAATGAGGATGGAAAAATTATAGATGCACTCAAGCGCGGGGGCTTTGAATCGGGCGGCAGACTCCTGCAGCCGGGTGCTACTTATCTCTATCCTGATAAGCAAAATAAACTATCCCCCACTCCCGAGAACATTTCCGCCATTCTTATGAGCGACACCTCCGAGCGAGGACTTTTATCCACGGTGGCAGGATTTTCTCCGCTTATATGCCGCGAAATAACGGGTGGCTATGCTGATCTCGACAGCGTTATTAAAGCGGCACAAACAGGCTCTGCCTATATGCTGAAAACCGCAGACGGCGAGCCTATGGATTTTTCGTATATTCCGATAAAACAATATGGCTACCCGACAGAGGAATTCCCCTCCTTCAGCGAACTGCTCGATGCTTTTTATGCAAAAAAAGCAACACTGCAACATCTGCGCCAGCGCTCTTCCGACATTGAAAAGCTGCTGTCCGTCCTCACCTCACGCATCGCCCGCAGAATGCATCTGCGACGGCTTGACCTTCAAAAATGCGCCGACCGCGAGCGGCTGCGCATCTCCGGTGAGCTCTTAAAGGCTAATTTGCATTTGATAAAATCGGGCGCTACGCGTGTTATGGTGCAAAATTTTTATGATGAAAATTTAAGAGAAATCGAAATATCACTTGACCCGGCGCTCTCCCCGCAAGCAAACGCGGCAAAATATTTCAAGGACTACAAAAAGGCGCACACTGCTGAACAGACACTCACCACTCTTATTGAATGTGATGAAAAGGAACTTGCCTACCTTGAAACGGTCAGCTTTAATTTAAGCCGCGCCGAATCAGTAGCAGATATCGCTGAAATCCGCGAGGAATTAGCTGCGGCGGGCTATATCCGCGCACCTCGAGAGCAAAAATCCAAAAAACCTGTGCCTAAATTCACAGAATTTACATCTCCTAGCGGACATAGGGTTTTAGTTGGTAAAAACAACCTGCAAAACGACCTGATAACTACAAAAATTGCAGAGAAAAACGATATGTGGTTTCATACCAAAAATATAGCAGGCAGCCATGTAATAGTTATGTGCGGCGGTGCAGAACTTCCGCGAGAAGATATTCTTTTTGCGGCTGCGCTTGCTGCAAAAAATTCTAAAGCACACGCTTCAGCACAGGTGCCTGTTGATTATACACGAATTAAAAACGTTAAAAAGCCCGCAGGTGCTAAAGCGGGAATGGTAATCTATTCAACAAACAGCACAGTTTATGTTACACCGAGCGAGGAAAATAATGATTAAATCGAGTATCCACGGAATTAATACCAAAAAAGGCATTACATTTTTAACCTTCCCGAAATTCGCGCAATATCCATCGCTTGTGCATGGTTTTTCAACAAGGCTGGGCGGCAGGAGCAAGGGCTGTTTTGCGACTATGAATTTGAGCTTCAATGTTGGAGACAATACCGACACCGTTAATGAAAACTATCGCTTGCTCTGCGATGCAATCGGTATTGATGCCAATAACCTTATAATCAGCCACCAAACACATAAAACTAATATTTTGGCAGTAACTAAAGCTGACTGCGGCAAAAATATTTGGCGCGCGCGTGATTATAGCGATATCGATGCCCTGATAACGAACGAAGCGGGTGTGGCGCTTGTAACCCATAGCGCCGACTGCTGTTTGCTTGGCTTTTTTGACCCCACTCAAAATGTTATCGCAGCCGCCCACGCGGGCTGGCGGGGCACTGCCTCCGAAATTGGCAAAAAAACTGTTGAAAAAATGGTTAATGAATACGGCTGCGATCCTGAAAACATTCTCGCTGCCATCGCACCTTCTATAGGCAAATGCTGCTACGAGGTCGACGACCCCGTTTTAAACGAATTTAAAAAACTGGAATATCTTGATTTAAATAAAATCTTTTTTTCTAAAGAAAACGGCAAATATATGCTCGATTTATGGGAAGCCAACACACAAATTTTAGAGAGTGTAGGAATCAAAAGAGAAAATATGGATATTACGGATATTTGCACCAACTGCCAAAGCGAGTTCTTCCACTCGCACAGAGCCACCGGCGGCAAACGCGGCGTAAACGGATTAATATTGATGATAAAATAACAAAAAGCCTTACTGATTTACAGTAAGGCTTAAATTATTAAAGGTGGTATCGCACCCAAAAAACTGAACAAAGGAAGTGCCAGAGAATCAAAAGTAGGTCAAGCCCTCGGTCTATTAGTACTGCCAAGCTAAATGTATCACTACAATTACACACGCAGCCTATCAACCCGGTAGTCTACCGGGGACCTTACTAGTTTAACACTATGGGATATCTAATCTTGAGGTTGGCTTCACGCTTAGATGCTTTCAGCGTTTATCCAATCCGCACTTAGCTGCCCAGCTATGCC
>JAZRMU010000044.1:0-11470 GCA_045647785.1 Acutalibacteraceae bacterium | reverse complement strand
CGAAATGCCCATTATTCTCACAAACACCACAACTTCTGCTGTTGTGGAAAATGTAAACAATACTGTTGCCCAAAAGCTAACCTTTGCCGGTAACGGTGTTTCGGCTACAGTGCCCGCAGGTGTTTCCCTTGAGGACGGCGCCGAGCGTGTAACACTAACGGTAACTCCCCTTGAAAAAACCACAAGTGGTATAACGGTTGTTAACCAAGAGGTTATGATCCCCGTTGATGTTCATATGGCGGGCGTTGCCGAGGATAATAATGTTCCGATTATAGTTAATCTTGGCGCTATTATGCCCAAATACCTAAACCTTGGAAATTATCGCATTTATCACATTGAGAATGGCTCTAAGGAGCTTATGACCTTGGTGGACAGCGAGGATGAGCTGACTGCTCACAACACCTTCACCTATGACCCCTTAACGGGTGAAGTATCTGTGGCTATGCAGTCCTTCTCTGAAGTAACCCTTATTGCAGACCAGGAGATGAATTGGAAGGGAAATATTGCTGAAAGCTTTTCGGGCGGTACAGGTACTGAAGCCGACCCC
The DNA here is from genome assembly GCA_045647785.1 of Acutalibacteraceae bacterium. Lineage (GTDB taxonomy): Bacteria > Bacillota > Clostridia > Oscillospirales > Acutalibacteraceae > SIG565. The sequence goes on along the minus strand of JAZRMU010000044.1, from coordinate 10,923 downwards.
TATCTAATCGCAAATGCTGACCAGTTGGCATATCTTAATGAGGTTATTTCTAATGAGAGCGAAGCGTATGGCGCAAAGCACTATAAGCTTTTAACCGATATTAATCTTGGAGCCGATAGCGAGGATTCACACATTTTCTATCCTATAGGTTATCGAAAGGTTGGCGGAAATGTAGCCGCTGTTGGTTTAGAGGAAGAACCGTTAGCGATACATATCGAAGGCGAGCAGGATATGCGCGTTTCCGCAATCTCGGATGAGAATGACGGCGTTTGGTATACCTATGGTGGCGCATTTAGAGGTGTATTCGACGGAAATGGTCATAAAATTGGTAATTTCTATCAGAACACCTGGGCCATGAAGGGCGACTACGATGGCCATTATTGGGATGCTGCAATGGGTCTGTTCGGTTATGTATATGGCGGTACTATCAAGAATCTTACTGTTGATAGCTTTGAATCAGACGGTGAATTCACACCTACAGGTGTGATTGCAGCCTATGCGGCAAACAGCGCTAAATTCGAGAATATTGCTATCACAAACTGCAATCCCCGCGTTTATAATACCGGTAACGGCGGTATTGTAGGTATCGGCGGCAGCAGCAGTGAGACCGCTGAAAAGCAAATGAGCTTTACCAATATTACCGTTGATAATACCAATAAGATTTCAGCTCTTTGGGGCTCTTGGGATGTTGCTTGCGGCGGTATTATGGGTATGTTCCGCGGCTATAGCAAGGTTGATTTTATAAACTGCCATGTTGCAGCGCAAATTGATGTATTTAACGATGTTTGCGGTAACTATCAGTATTATTGGTATCGCTATTCGGGTATGATTATCGGCTCGCTGCGCGGCAGAAACATAACCGATAAGGACGGCTATACCGTTCCCGATATGCAGGGTATTACCTGCAAGGACTGCACCGTTAAGTTCGATGAATGGAACGACTACTATTACTGTGAGCTCGTTGCCAATTCCTTGGCATCCTATACTCACGACCATCAAATGAGCAGACTCGAAATAGTTGCAGCGGTTGATGTAGGAAATAGAAAATATACTCCTGTAGGCGGTAGCCAAAAGGATATTCCGGCAACCGGTAGATACAATTTCGTAGTATTAGAAGAGGGCAACTATTCGGGCGAACGCGCAACCTGCTACCATTTTGTTGATGGCAATCAGTGGGAGCACGATATGGCAGGCACCGAAATGGTTAATGGCAAAGAGGTTCTAAAAGAGGATAATCAGCATATTTATCTGCCCTTTAATCAGCTGTTCCAGGGCGATGGCTGGGGCGTAAAGCATATCCCGATTTATGATAATAATTCTTTCCCCGGAATAACAATTCTCGAGCGCGATGCAAAGAGCGAAATCAAGTTTGCAGTTCAAGGTGATACTACCTCTTTTGAAACTGACACTACAATTAAAATTGGTGATCTGTTCAAGGAGGTTGCCGAGAAAAAATTCGAGATTAAATCTGATAGAGTTAATGTATTCATTTCTCCTGTTGGCACTGATAGCACAGCCGATGCTGTATATGTTGCAGATACAGAAAATTGGGAAAATGGTACACTAACCTTTAGCGGTATTGGTGCAGCACAGATTACTATCACCGACTATTATTTCTGCGAACCGACAAAGGTTGTAATAAGTGTTATCGAGCCTCAATACAGTGATAAGTTTGATACTAAATTTACAGGTGAGTTTACCTACCGTGTGGGTAACGAGGGAACAGTAACGCTTGGCACTATATTTAAGGCTAAAGAAGGCGCTACCGGTAGACCGATAGATTCAAACTCTGTTAGCGTAGCAATTACAAATAATAAGGGTAATGCAAGCGGAGCCTTTACCGCAAATACTAACGACTGGACAAAAGGAACCATTAAGTTTAATGGAACGGGTGTTGTAACGGTTACTATTGTGGATAACGTTTATTGCAACGCTTACAGCATTGATTTAGAGGTAGTAGATGCAGTGAATTCAACCGCTGCTGTAAGTGCAACAAGCAATAACGTTGTGCTTTTGAATGACTGTGGATTTTCATCAATCGAGGTTTCCGGTGGCTACACCCTTTATGGTAACGGATTTACGATGACCGCAGGCAGCGATTCACCTGTTTTGAATTTCGGTTATAGCTTTGTTACATTAAGCGACGGTACACTTGACAATGTTCAAATTGTTTGCCCCAATTACGATTATGCAGCTTTATATAAGAGCAATCTTGAGAGCTCCGAAAACCGTTCACAAACAACCGACAAAACTCGTTACTATAATGCAAAGAGCGGTGTTATGGCTTCCGGAAACAGTAGAATTCTCAATTCTCTTATCTCCGGAGCTCGTGCGGCTGTAAACGTAACAAATGGTAATCTGGTTATTGATAACTCTCATATAAAGGGCGGAGCAGTTGCTTCAATTCTTGTTGGTACAGCCAATTCCTTAACCATGCGAGACGTAACCCTTGTTCAGAAGCCAACGGCATCAACTGTTGATGCAAGCAAAAAATTAATGGGCTTCAGTGTGTTATATATCTGCGATTCCGATGGAAAAGCTACTAAAACTACATTAGAGGGCTCATTTGTTCAGCAGGCTTGGGTAAATGCTGAAGATAAACAATACGTACCTTCGGCAGGTCAGGGTATAGTTGATTCGGTTATGAAGGAAACTAGCTACATTCATAGCATTGAAGGCAAGGATAACTTAAATCTTGGCTTTGCATATATGCCGGAGGACACGACTAAAACAGTAGATGCACCTGATAATATTATTGACAATCGAACAGATAAGGCTACTATTCCTTATGAGATGAAGGATGTAAAAATTCAGATATCCCTTTTAGGCACTACAGTGTATGTTTACTCATATAAAAATACAAATGGAACAGCTGCATCCTTTATTAATGATATAAATTATAAGCCTAACAAGTACAGTGATATTATTACTGTAACCTATGCTGATGCGGCTGATGGTTTAACTATTGGTAAAACCTTCGGTACTGACGGATGGATTTATGAGCTTAATGTAGACCTTGATAAGCTGAAAGGGTATGCAATTGATTTCAGCAAGCTTTCAATGACTGTGAACGGTGAAAATATTACTGATTTCAAGGTGAACGGAAGCAATAAGCCGGCCTCTCCCGTAGCGGTTGCGGCAGGCGGAACCAGTTATGACTTAAATGCAACTATAAATGGCAAGGACTATAAAACAACCTTTAAGGTTATAGGAACTGAAACCAGCAAGGATAGTCCTTCATTAGTGGGAACTCCGTCTTACGGAACGGGCTTCGGTGTTGCAAATAAGTATAATGGAGACTGGAGTGCTGCTGCACCGGTTCTGGACGGTATTACAATCAGATATTGGAGTGTTGCCGAAGGCACATATAAAGAATTCCCGTTAAGCAGCATTACATTTGCTAATACAGGCAAACTAAACGGTTCAAACAGCTATTGGGAATACACACACACCAATAACGACTTCACTCTTAAGCTGACTAACACCGCAGCGATTCACAGCGGTAGCAATACGTTTGGTATTCCTGTAGCCGGAAAAGACGGCAAGCTATACTTCACGATTGCAAGTACGGGAGGATTTGTTGGTAACGGAACTTCATCGCGTAGCATAGCTATTAAGTATGAGTTCACTGATAATAACGGCGGAGAAACCTTAACATTTAATCATACTTGGAATATAGCACAGGACGAAACGAACCAGTATAACTACAATAGCTTTGTAAAAGACGGAACTTTAACTAAACTTGAGGATAGTGGCTCGGGTAGTGGCTGTGTAACTCCTGATACGCTCATTACATTGGCTGATGGCAGAAAGGTTCGTGTTGACAGCTTAACCGGAAATGAGCAGCTGCTTGTTTGGAATCTTAAAACCGGTAAGTATGATTATGCACCGATAGTATTTGTTGATAACGATGCTCAAGGTGAGTATGAGATTATTCACCTCTATTTTTCAAACGGTTCTGATGTGAAGGTGATTTCCGAGCACGGATTCTTTGATGTTGAGCTTGGCAAGTATGTTTATATTGATGCTGAAAATTATGCTCAATATTTAGGTCATAGCTTTATTGTTGAGGGTGATATTGCAGCCGGCGAGTGGAGCACTGCAACACTTGATAATGTAGTAATTGAAAAAGATACAACTACTGCATGGTCGCCTGTTACCTTTGAGCATTTATGTTACTACACCAACGGAGTTCTTTCTATGCCGGGTGGTGTTGAGGGACTGTTCAATATCTTTGAGGTTGATACCGATACAATGCGTTATGATGAAGAACAAATGCAGAAGGATATTGAAACCTACGGTCTGTTCACATTTGATGATTTCGGTGGACTGATTCCCGAGATTGCGTTCGAAGCCTTCAATGGCGATTACCTGAAGGTAGCGATTGGCAAGGGTATGCTCACTTGGGAGGATATTGCTTATATGGCTGAAAGGTATGTACCGTTAATTTAAGAAAATTATAATTGTTTGCTTCCCATCCCCTTTGGGGGATGGGCGGCGACCGAAGTGCAAAGTCGCTTTGCATTTCGGTTACCGATAATATTCCAAAAGGAGGTTTTACCAATGGCAAAATTGAGGCTTACGGTTATAGCTTTGGTAGCGATTATTATAACGCTGCTTTCTCAAGGCACACTTGCCTACTATAGCACAGTTGGTAAAGCCACCAATGTTATCACCTCGGGCGGAGTAGACCTACAGATTATTGAAACAACTAATCAGGGCACACCGTTTCCGGAGGAGGGTGTTTACATTATTCCCGGTGATGTTGTGAGTAAGCAGGTTGCGATTAAAAATGTGTGTGAGCACCCGTTCTATTTGCGTGTTAAAATCGTGTATGGCATAGATTCCGAGGTTTTGCCTGCGGAGGAATGCTTTAAGCTTAATATAAACAATACCGACTGGACCTTGAAGGACGGCTGGTATTACTATAATAAAGAGCTTTTAATCGGAGAAACCACACCCTTTATATTCTCAAATGTTGAGATAGTTGGCAGCAAGGTTGACAACAGCTATATAGGAAAAACATTGCGGTTGACCGTTGATGCACAGGCGGTGCAGAGTGAGAATAATCCTGCACCCGACGGCGATACTACTGCCGTTTTGGGCTGGCCATCCGAGCAGGCGGGAGGTAACAGCTAATGAAAAAGGTTATCTCGCTCATTTTAAGTTTTGTTTTAATTATAGGCTTTGCATTTAATGCCTCTGCGGCGGGTAATGTTACCTATTCGGGCGATGCGGGCGACTTTATTTTCGCTCCGGGCAGCGAGCATTCCGTAACCGACCTTTTCACCGATTTTAAGGGTGTTATGCCGGGCGACACTATAGGACAAACAATAACCGTTAAAAATGATGCATCAAATAAGGTTAAGGTTAAAATTTATCTGCGCTCCTTGGGGGCTCACGATGAGAGTGAGGCTTTTCTTTCTAAACTGCTCTTGAGCGTGAAGGCAAAGGATGACACCACACTGTTTGAGGCTGCAGCAAGTGAGACGGCGCAGCTTACCGATTGGGTAGAGCTCGGAACGCTTTATTCGGGCGGAATTACCGATTTAACGGTTATATTAACCGTGCCTGCCGAGCTTGATAACGCTTATGCCAATAAAATAGGTATGCTGGATTGGGAGTTCAAGGTTGAGGAGTTCCCCGATGAAAATTCACCGGGCACGGGCGATAATACAGGCATTACGAATTGGATAGTAATAGCATCAGTATCAGCGATGCTGCTTATAGTTGCCATTTACCGAAAAAAACGCACACATAATTAACAAAAAATAAACCACATTAGTTAAGGAGGGGTAAAAATGCGTAAGTTTTTAAGAAAAAAATACACTAAAATTGCATTAATTCTCTCCATAGCTATGGTGTTTATATGGGTGGCTTTGGGTGCCGGTACCTCGCTTGCGTGGTTTACAGATGTTACCCCTGCCGACCGCAATGTTTTTAATGTTGGTGTGCTTGAAACCGAGGTTGATTATCTTGATGAGGACGGAAATTGGAAGAATGTTGAGGCTGCAACCGATGTTTTCGATGATGCCGCCCTGTACGAGCCGGGATACACACAGATTGTGAAACTTCGAATAAGAAATGTTGGCGATGTGCCCTTTGAATATAAAACTGCGATTACCGTTTTCGATTATACCGAGGGTATTACCGCTTTGGGCGCTAATTTTAATTTAAGCAATTATCTTAAATGCGGTGTAGTTAATGCGGCGAGCCTGTCGGAGCTTGAAGCGATTGTGGGAAGCCGAGAGGTATCCCAAAATCATGCGGTTATGGGGCTTCCGCTTAACACCTATTCAACAAATTCGCTTGAGCTTGCGGATGGCGAAACGGCTTATGTGGCACTTGTGGTTTATATGCCCGAAGGTATTGGAAATATAGCTAATTACTCTTTGCAGCAGCCTAGTATTTCGCTTGGCGTAAATGTGAAGGCAACCCAGTTGGGTGCAACAGAATAGATAATTTATAAAATTCACCGAAAGGGGGCGAATCGGTACTATGGAAGAAAGAAATGTGTATACACCAAAGCACGGAAAAATGAGTGAAAAAACTTTTTTGATGCGCATGGGTATCTCAATTTCGATTATGATGATTAGTCTGGCGGCGATGGCGGTTACGGCTTATGCATATTTTTCGCATACCGATTCACTTCTCTTTGGAACGATAAGCTCGGCGTATTTTGATGTAAGCGTTGCATCAGATAGCGCAGATTCAAAATACTATGCTTTCCCCTCTGGCGGCGAGGCAAAAGAGGTTGAGTTCACGATAACAAGGTTACAGCAGAGTACCGCTAGCGTGGGATTTTGCAAGATAAATATTTTTACCGGCGCAGGTGATATTCAAAGCTTCTACACAGCGCCTATAGGCACCTATCTTGTAAACGGTGAGGAGATTACCGATAACGAGCTTCGCGTTAAAATTTATATTTCGGGAACACAACCCGTGGACATTAATTTTATTCCCGTTTGGGGTAGCTATTCGGGTACCGAAACAGTTGCCGATAACGGTTTGATAATGCCGATATATTAGGCTGATTTTGTAGCATAGAAAACACATAAAATTAAACTACCGCCGTTTATATTAAACGGCGGATTTTATTTTACCCGCTTGTTTATTGACTGATGGGGTATAATATGATAAAATGATGACAATAAATATATTAAAAGGCGGGATAAAATGCTGCTGAAACTTTTTTTAACTTTTCTTAAAATAGGCGCATTCACCTTTGGCGGGGGATACGCTATGATAGCCAATGTGAAAGAGGTTGTTGTGGAGAAATATGGCTGGATGAGCGATGATGAGTTTGTTCAAATGATTGCTATTGCTGAATCCACCCCCGGTCCTATTGCTATAAATATGGCAACCTATGTCGGCTTCAAGCAGCGCGGTGTACTTGGGAGTGCTTGTGCGACGGCGGGCGTTGTGCTGCCCTCGCTTGCTATAATCTATATAATTTCCTTATTTTTAGATGCATTTATGGCGGTTAAGCTTGTTGGATATGCCTTTGTTGGCATAAAGGCGGCGGTTGCCTTTCTTATTATAAAAGCGGGGCTCGACCTGCTGGCCAAAATGCCTAAAAAGCCCTACTATATAGTGGCATTTGCATTTGTGATGGCTTTGATGCTTGCCTTTGAACTGTTTTCGGTCATCTTCAGCTCGGTTGTGCTCATTCTCATAGGCGGCGTGATAGGTATTGCCTTTTTATCGGGCAGCGGCAAGGAGGAAAAGAAATGATTTATCTTTTACTTTTTGTTGAGTTTTTTAAAATCGGTCTTTTCACCTTTGGCGGCGGCTTCGCTATGATTCCGCTTATTGAGGAAACGGTTATAAAGCATTCGTGGCTTAATGAGCAGCAGTTTTATGCTTTTCTCGGTGTCTGCGAATCCACCCCCGGACCTATTGCCATAAATATGGCAACTTATGTAGGCTCGGTAAACGGAGGACTTCCGGGCTCTGTATTGGCGACGCTGGGCGTTGTGCTGCCTTCGTTTATAATAATTTTGCTGATTGCAGCGCTGCTTAAAAACTTTAATGAAAACCGTTTTGTTAAGGGCTTTCTCTCGGGTGTTAAGCCGGTGGTTATCGCTCTTATCGCTTCGACGGGACTGATTCTGCTTGCCAAAGCGATAGGCTACGCTAGCATTAAAAGCTTTAGCTTCGATATAGTGTCTACCATTATATTTTTAGTAGCGGCTACCGTTTTTTATGGTGCAAAGCACCTTTTTAAAAAGAAGCTTTCGGCGATAGTTATAATTCTGATTTCGGCGGCGCTCGGAATTCTGCTGTGTCTGATTCGGGAAAATTTCCTTATAATATAATTGATGGGAGCATAAAATGGAAATAACAAAGGATATTAAATATATCGGTGTGGATGACCGAAAGATAGATTTGTTTGAGGGAATGTACTCTGTTCCAAACGGAATTTCCTATAATTCTTATGTTATATTGGACGAGAAAATCGCCGTTATGGATACGGTGGATGTTGCATTTTCGGATGAGTGGCTTGGCAAACTTGCCGATGCGATTTGCGGTAGGGAGCCCGATTATCTGATAGTTCACCATATGGAGCCTGACCATTCGGCAAATATCCATAGGTTTTCGGAAATCTACCCAAATGCTAAAATCGTGGCATCTGCAAAGGCGTTTTCAATGATGCGCGGCTTTTTCGGTACTGATTATGAGGGTCGCGCACTTGTAGTGGGCGAGGGCGATACGCTGTGTCTTGGTCGCCATACTCTTAAATTTATTACCGCGCCTATGGTGCATTGGCCGGAGGTTATTGTTAGCTATGATGCCGCCGATAAGGTGCTTTTCTCGGCTGATGGCTTTGGCAAGTTCGGAGCATTTGATACAAAAGAGGACTGGGCGTGCGAGGCAAGGCGCTATTATTTTGGTATTGTCGGTAAATACGGTGCGCAGGTGCAGTCGCTGCTTCGCAAGACTGCCGAGTTGGAAATTGATATTATTTGCCCCTTGCACGGACCGGTTTTAGAGGAGAATATAGGGTATTATGTGAATCTATATGATATATGGTCGGGCTATCGCTCGGAGGTGGAGGGTGTGTTTATTGCCTATACCTCGGTTTACGGAAATACCAAAAAGGCAGCCCTCAAATTAGAGGGATTGTTAAAGGAAAAGGGCGTTCGAGTATCGAGCTGTGATTTAGCGCGCGAGGATATGGCAGAGGCGGTTGAGGATGCATTTAAGTATAGCAAGCTGGTGCTCGCAACCACAACATATAATGCCGAAATATTCCCCTTTATGCGTGAATTTATTGCGAGTTTAAGCGAGCGCAATTTCCAAAATAAAACGGTTGGTCTTATTGAAAACGGCAGTTGGGCGCCAATGGCAGCAAAGGTAATGCGCGAGGCACTTTCTAAATGTCGGAATATTACCTTCTGTGAAAACACGGTTAAAATAATATCGGCATTAAACAGCGAAAGCGAAGAACAGCTTAATAATTTGAGTTTAGAATTGGTAAAATAGATATAAAAGGCAGGTGAAAGAGATGGTATATGTTTGCGATGTTTGCGGCTGGGAATATGATGAGGCCGCCGGTATTCCGGAGGAGGGTATCGAGCCCGGTACAAAGTTCGAGGATTTACCCGAGGATTTTGCTTGCCCGCTTTGCGGCGTAGGTAAGGATAGCTTCAGCCCCGCAGAATAATGAATTAAAACAGAGGGTTTTGCCCTCTGTTTTATTTTGCATAAAATATGTGTATATAACCTAAACTAGTATAAGGTGATTTTATGTGTACTGCGATTAGCCTTTCGCTGGGGGATAATTATTTTGGCAGAAATCTCGATTTGGACACAGATTATAATGCAGGTATTATAATAACCCCGCGCAACTATGAAATAAGGTTTTCGGGCGGCGATGTTGCTTCGCGCCACTATGCGATAATTGGTATGGGAATAGCGGTGGATAGCTATCCCTTGTATTTTGATGCCGTTAATGAAAAGGGGCTGGCCTGCGCGGCACTCAAATTTGAAAGCGAATATGTAAAGGGCAAGGGTAGCGAGTATATTGCTTCCTATGAATTTATTTTGTGGGTGCTGTCGCTTAATCACAGCGTGAGCTCGGTGAGGGAGAGACTTCGCAAAATTAAAATTTCCGACACTCCATTTTCACCCGACTATAAATCGACGGGTTTGCATTTTATAATAGCGGATAGGTTTTCGGCGATAACGGTCTCACCAACCGAGGCGGGAATTTGCGTATATGATAATCCCTTTGGGGTGCTTACCAATAATCCTGAATTTCCTATACAGCTGATAAATTTGAGTAATTTTGCGCATCTATCCGCAGCGCCGCAGGTGAACAGACTGTCGCGGAGCGTGAGGAGTGAGCCATATTCAAACGGGCTGGGCTCTTTTTCGTTGCCGGGCGACTTTTCTTCAATGTCGCGCTTTGTGCGGGCTGTGTTCACAAAGGAAAACTCGGTGTGCGGGGGAGATGGTGATGAATGTGTGGCACATTATTTCTCACTGCTGGGCGTTGTGGCTGTGCCTAGCGGCAGCGTGCTGACCGAAAAGGGCGAGGTGCACAAGACCATATATTCGAGCTGCTGCAACACGACAAAGGGTATTTATTATTATAAAAGATATGATGAATTAGCCGTGCACTCACAGTCCCTTTGGAGCTATGAGCCGGAGGGGAAGGACTTAATTTTCGCATAAAAAAAGACTCACCGTAGAGGCACCCTCCGCAAGGAAGGTGCCTCAGTTATATTCGCCAAAGGCGAGTTATATTGCTAAAGCAGTTATATGATGCTACGCATCGTGATATTGTCCTTCGGACAGTTAAATGGGCGAATATAATATCACTGAAACCGTAAGGTTTCAATATCACTTTCCTTTTAAAAATATCTCGCCGTAGGCGAGGATTTTCAAAAGAAAATATCACTGTGAGACCTGTCTCAC
>JAZRMU010000043.1:0-15576 GCA_045647785.1 Acutalibacteraceae bacterium | reverse complement strand
CTGCTGAATGCTCTTTGCTCAAGATTTGATGAAACCGATCTTAAGGATGCTATCGTTTCGATTTACACCTATTCCCAATAACCGTCGACTTTATGAGCAGAGGCTTAAAATTAAGAATGCCAAAATCTGCACAATTGATTCATTTTGTATTGAGTTGATTCGTGAGAATTTTGATATTTTAGGTATTGCGCCCGACTTTAGTATTGGCGATGATGTTTCGGTAGCAAAAATTAAAGAGCAGGCTTTAGCTTCGGTATTAAATGAGGAGTTTTCTGATAATTCCCCCGAGTTCGTGGCGCTGCTGAATGCTCTTTGCTCAAGATTTGATGAAACCGATCTTAAGGATGCTATCGTTTCGATTTACACCTATTCCCAAAACCTCCCATTCCCGCGCGAGTGGCTGAATGAGCAGCTTGAAAAAATGGGTACGGATGAATATGTCGCCGAAATCATTTTAGCTACCTTCAATGAGCTTAAAAAGTGCACGTCAACCGCTAAAAACAGACTTGAGAAAACCATTGAAAGATTGGCTGATGATGAGCAGCTATATTCTGCGTTTTCGCCTGTATTGTCGTCAGATAAGGAGATTTTTGAGGGCATTTTAAAGCTTATTGATGAGCGCGACTGGAACGAACTTTTTCTTAAAATTGGAGCATCATCGTTTACTCGTTGGCCAACTATCAGAAATTGCGATTCACCGCTTAAAGATGCTGCCAAGCAAATGCGCGAGGCTTCGAAAGATGATTTTTCAAAAATACGGGATATTGTCTATGCACCGGAATGTGAGATTGTGTCCGATATAAAGGACTCTTTAACACTTGTTAAAAAGTTGATTTCATTGGTAATTCGCTATACCGATGAATTCGAGGCGTTATGTCTTAAAGAAAATGTTGTAACCTTTTCGCAGGCGGAGCATTTTGCTCTTAATCTATTGTGTGAAATTGATAATGGAGAAATTAAACTTCGTGATAGCGGTGCTGGAATCGTAAATCGCTTTGATGAGGTTTTGGTGGATGAGTTTCAGGATATCAATGATATGCAGGACCTGCTATTTGGCATACTATCTAAAAAAGAGACTAATCTGTTTGCAGTTGGCGATGTTAAGCAGAGTATTTATGGCTTCCGTGGCTCTAATCCCAATAATTTTCTTAATAAGAAAAATGCGTATCCGCTAATGGAGGATCAAAACCAAACAGGACTTAAAAAGGTTATCCTTGCAAGTAATTTCCGCAGCCGTGGCGGTGTTTGTGAATTTGTGAATTATCTATTCGAAATTTTGATGAATGGAGAGAAAAGCCAGATTAAATATGGTGGTGAAGAGGCTCTGCAGCCCGCAGCTACCTATCCCGAAATCGACGAGCCTGCTGCCGAAATGCATTTTATCGATGTGGATGCAAATGAACTCACAGCCACTGAATATGAAGCCGAATATATTGCACAGTATATTAAAAATTATATCGAAAACGGTCAGATAACCGAAGGACCTATTGATAAGCAAACGCTGCGGAAGCCTCGCTTTAGTGATTTTGCTATACTGCTCCGTGGAGTAAAATCCAAGGGCGCAGTGTATATGAAGGCGCTAAAACAAAATGGCATTCCGGTTAACTTTTCAGCCGATTCTCCGTTTGACTCGTCGGAGGTTAAAATAGCGTTGGCGTTGTTGACGGTAATTGCTAACCCCTCGCGCGATATCGAGCTTATATCGGTGTTAATGTCGCCGATTTTCGGTTTTTCGGCCGATGAGCTCGCCGGAATTCGCGCCGCATCTCGTAAATCGACCTTTATTGCCGCACTTTCAAATGCTGCGACAAACGGTAATATAAAGGCTGCCGATTTTCTTAAGAAGCTTAATCTCTACCGCACCGCATCGATAACAATGGGTGTGGGCGATTTGCTTGATTATCTCTATGAGCAAACCGAGTTTTTAAATCTTGTATCGGCTTTGGAAAACGGTGCAGAGCGTCGCGCTAATCTTGAGAGCCTCTATGCCGCTGCGGTTGATTTCCAAAATGCGCAGCCAACAAAAAATGCACTGCTGTTTGTTGATTTCATCCGTAAGCAATCGGGTGAAACCGTAGCCGAGGCAACATCGGGCAATGATAACGCCGTAAAAATCTTAACAATTCATAAATCAAAGGGACTTCAATATCCCGTTTGTATTTTGGCTGATACTCAAAAAAGGTTTTCGGGCGAGGATTCCCGCAAAAATCTTTTAGTAGATAGTCAAAAGGGTATTGGTTTCAGATATTTTGACTTTTTAGAAAATGCCAAAAAAGAATCGCTTCACTATAAGCTTATAAAACAGAGAAATTTAGCGACCTCATACGAGGAGGAGCTGCGCCTGGCTTATGTTGCAGCAACGCGCGCTAAAGAGAAACTGGTTATTGTAAATGCGGCTCGGAAAATGCGCGAGGCGCTCGAAACCGCTGCAGCATTAAGTCTTATATGCGACAGTATAAATGAGCTTCGTGCAATAGCCGAGGGCTCGGGCAGCTATTTTGGTTGGTATCTCACAGCCGCTGTTTCTCATCCCGATTTTAGGCTGTGTGAAATTCGCGAGCGCTATATCGCCGATACCGACAGTAAAGCGCTGTTTTGTTTGACTTCCGCTTCGCAAATTGAGCAAAAAATTGCAGCTGCCGAGGCTAAAGAAAATTGTGTGCCCGATATCGAGCTCGTAAACCGGTTGCGTCAAAACCTAGCCTTTGAGTATCCGTATGAAAGCGTGAAAAATATTGAAACCAAGGGCGCCGCAGCAAAGCTTTCTCGTGCGGCAGACGATAAGGACTATTGCTTTACTGCAAAACCCGACTTTATGTCGGCAGCAGGTCTTTCTCCTGCCAAGCGCGGTAGTGCAACGCACCGCTTTATGCAGTTTGCCGATTTTGCCTCTGCAGAAAAATCGGTATCAGCGGAGCTTGACCGCCTGTATGAATGGGAGTTTATATCGCTCGCCGAACACGATGCGGTTGATATAGGGGCTGTAGAGCGATTTTTCAAAAGTGAAATTTATGAAAGAATTAAAAATTCGATTATGTATGAGCGCGAAAAACGCTTTATAACCGAAATGCCGGCAGGTAGGTTCGATAATACTCTGCCAAAAGAGATAGCGGATGAGCCGGTTATAATCCAAGGCTCTGTTGACTTGGTTTTTGAGGAAGCAGATGGACTTGTGATTTTAGATTTTAAAACCGACCGCACTACAGATAGTGAACAGTTGATTACAGCGTATAGTGGGCAGCTTAATATATATGCCGCCGCTTGCAGTAAAATTTATGGCAAACCCATAAAGCAGCTGTTGCTTTATGCCTTTTCAAAAAACGACGAAGTCGAAATTCCTAAATTGGATATGTAATAAAAATCAGCCGCTTTTGCGGCTGATTTTTTAGTCGGAAATTACCTTGTTTCGCTCTCTGAACAGTAGTGAAATGCACCAAATTCCTGCAAGAGCTACCACTGTGTAAATAATTCTTGCTACAATAGATGAGCTTGAACCGCAAATCCAAGCAACTGCATCGAATTGGAATAAACCAATACCGCCCCAGTTAAGCGCACCGATGATAACAAGAATAAGACAAATTCGGTCTAACATCATTCTCAACTCCTTTGCGTAGTTAGTTTTGCCGAAAATTGAAATAATATTCTCGCTTCCCAAAAAAAGAACGCCCCTATTGGAGCGTTCCATGTTGTTTGAGAACTTATTTCATGCTATTCTCGTAAGATTCAATCATCTTTTTAACCATCTGACCACCGATAGATCCGGCCTGCTTGGAGGTAAGGTCGCCGTTGTAACCCTGCTTAAGGTTAACGCCTACTTCGTTAGCAGCCTCCATCTTAAAGCGGTTGAGAGCCTCTTTAGCCTCGGGTACTACATTTTTCTTAGCCATTCTGATTCACTCCTTAATTTTCAAATTTCGCGTTTGTATTATTATTGTGCTGAAAAAATTAAAAGATATTATAGGTAAAATAAAGAAAAAATTGCATTTTTTTGTAAAAAAGTAAAAGCAGCACAATTAACACTTTTTGATTATATTTTTTGGTTAATGTATTATTTTTTTAGTTAAAATTTTCTTTTTTAGTATATGCTTTACCTTTTTTTGATTTTTAAAATGTAAGAGCGGAGCGCTTAAATTTTCTAAATTACGCTTTTAGCATTATTCGTATTTACCTATTGACTTTTTGTTGCTGCTAGTGTATCATTTACATTGTTGGGAACTGATGATAGAGTAGGTTTTGGTGGTGGCGATTACTCAAGAAGTAATCCAGGCAAAATAATAAATCGCCACTACATACTTTAGACATTGCAGTTGTTTTATAGTTGAAAGAATTGCGGTGTTAATTCTATTGATTTTGTTATGATAAAAGCAATAGAAAAATTGTATAATTAACAAATTTCCTATTCTATTTAACGGTGCAACAAATATTTTCTGGGGAGTTAAAAATTATGTTAGAGACAGAATTAAGGGCGTTATTAAACGACATGTCATTAGAGGAAAAAATTGGCGAAATGCACCAAATGCCTGGCCAATTTTATAGTGATAGAAGTCCTGTAACAGGCATAAATGCCGAATTAAAGCTTAGCCAGGATGAAATTGATGTTATAGGTTCCACCTTAAATGTTATGGATCCGGATCTAATTATAAAAGTACAAAAGGAACATATTGAGCGACATCCGCATCATATTCCTATGATGTTTATGCTCGATATTATTCATGGCTATGGAACTGTATTCCCAATACCTCTTGCACAAGGCTGCTCGTTCAATGCTGATTTGGTAAAAGAAATGGCTAAAGCTACAGCGGCTGAATCCTGTGCTTCGGGAATGCATGTTACTTTTTCTCCCATGGTTGATTTGTGCCGTGATGCTCGTTGGGGTCGAGTTATGGAGGGCTATGGCGAAGACCCGTATTTGAGTTCGGTAATGGCAGATGCTGTTGTACGCGGTTATCAAGGCGATGACTTAAGCAAAGAGGGCACTATAAGTGCTTGCGTTAAACATTTTGCAGGCTATGGCGCTGTTGAATCCGGTCGCGAATATAATAGTGTTGATATGTCTGAAAGAACTCTCAGACAGTACCACTTCCCATCATACAAAGCTGCCTGTGATGCAAAATCGGGTATGTTGATGTCGGCATTTGTGTCTATCGGAGGAGTTCCCGCAACTGGCAGCAAACGCCTTTTGAAAGATGTTTTGAGAGACGAATGGAATTATGATGGCGTTGTTATCACCGATTACGGCTCAATCAATACTATGCAGGGCCACAGCATCGGTTATAAGGATGACCACCTTTCTAAACTCGCTCTTGATGCAACGGTTGACCTCGAGATGTGTGTAAACCGCTATAGGAATGGTATACCGCAACTGTTGGCTGATGGTAAAATCACAATGGAGCAGATAGATAATGCGGTTTGGCGCATACTCTGTCTTAAAAATCGTTTAGGTCTGTTTGAGAATCCTTATAGGTTTGCAGATGCTGAAAAGGCAAAGCAACTTAATAATTGCCCTGAGTATTTAGAATTAGCTCGTAAGGCTGTTAGTGAGTGCTCCGTATTACTTAAAAATGATGAAAAAATCTTACCGCTTAATACCAAGAAGGAAAAGATTGCATTCATCGGTCCCTATTTAAATTCAAATGAGATTTTGGGCGGTTGGACACTCAATAATGTTGACCGTATTCCTACAAGAAGTGTGGGAGAGGTAATTTCCGAACGCTATCCTGACTCGGATTTCACTTTTGCTAACGGCTCGTGGATGTTAGGAATTGAAAATTCACGCGAAGCTTATGATCATCAGTGGTTTGGTACTTATGTGCAAACGGATGAGGCTGCTCGTAAGGCTGATATTGAAGAAGCTGTTCGTATAGCAAAAAATGCGGATAAGGTTGTTATGTTCTTAGGTGAACACCCAGCAACCGGCGGCGAATTAAATTCAAAGATTTTCTTAAAGATACCTGCAATTCAGCGAGAACTGTTTGAAGCAGTTAGCGAGGTTAACGATAATATTATCGTTGTATTATTTAATCATCGACCGCTCGATATAAGACAAATATCAGCTAAATCGAAGGCTGTTTTAAGTGTTTGGTTCCCCGGTCTTATGGGCGCTGAAGGTATCACCGATATGCTTTTCGGTAACACTGCACCTAGCGGTCGTCTTACTATGAGCTTCCCGTATTCTGTTGGTCAGTGCCCGGTATATTACAATCATTTACCCACAGACCATTCTACTGAATTCCTCGAGTTCTTTATTACTAAATATACAGATGGTCCAACAGAGCCGTTGTATAAATTTGGTGAAGGTCTTACATACACTGAATTCGAATATGGTGAGTTAAAGCTCAATAAGGAGAAAATCGGCGAAGGAGAATCCCTCACCGCCAGCATTACAGTTAAAAACACAGGCGATCGCGATGGCGTAGAGGTAGTTCAGTTATATCTCCGAGACCGTTGGGCAAGCGTTTCGCGCCCCTATAAAGAGCTTAAGGGCTTTAAGCGCGTAGAAATAAAGGCAGGCGAAACAGTAGAAGTTGAGTTTGAGATAAACGCTGATATGCTTCGTTTCTATGATAATGATATGAACTATGTTTGGGAGCCCGGTGAGACTTGGGTATATATCGGTCATGATAGCGGTGTAAAAGAGTATAAAACATTTGAACTGGTATAAGTTTATGAAATCAATGTGAGCGATAATGCTTTGTTTTTAATAACATTGATTTTTAAATATGGTATTAATTGCTTAACACCCAAACCATTGTAATTTGGCAGCTTATTCAATACCACTTGACTTTTCTTGTTTTGCTGTTATAATAAATTATGTTAAAGCGTTGAAGGGAAGAGTAGCTTTTTTCGAGCCTTTTAGAGAATGCGGCATTTGGTGTGAGCCGTTAAGGCAGGATTAGTGAAAACCAACCCCGAGTGCTCGGTGAACCGAGCCGTTTTCCCGCGTTAAGGGTGTTAAGTGATACATTTTTTTAAAATGTATAATCTGGGTGGAACCGCGGAATCTATTTCGTCCCAAAGCGTTAGCTTTGGGACGTTTTTATTTTTAAAAAACCTTTCAGGAGGAAATATTATGAAAATCATTTACAAAGACGGCACCGTTTGCGAGTGCCCCGAGGAATTAGAGCTTGAGGTGCTTCGCCATTCTGCAGCCCATATAATGGCGCAGGCTATTTCCCGCCTCTATCCCGAAGCGGATTTCGGCTATGGTCCCGCAACCGAAAAGGGCTTCTACTACGATGTGGATTTAGGCGACCGCAAGCTGACCGATGAGGATTTAGCTAAAATCGAGAATGAAATGCGCAAAATCGTTAAAGAAAATATTCCGATTAAGCCAAGCATTCTGCCTCGCGAGGAGGCTATTAAGTTTATGGAGTCGCGCGGTGCTAAATATAAGGTTGAGCATATTGGCGATCTCGACCCCGATGCCGAAATCAGCTTCTTCACACAGGGTGATTATGTTGATATGTGCACAGGTCCGCATATTTGCTACACCAAAGCACTTAAAGCCTTCAAATTAACACAGCAATCGGGTGCTTATTGGAAAAACGATAAGGATAATAAAATGCTTACTCGTATTAACGGTATCGCATTCCGCACCCAAGCCGAGTTAGATGACTATCTCAAGCTTCTTGAGGAGGCAGAGCGTCGCGACCACCGCAAAATCGGTAAAGAAATGAAGCTGTTTATGCTTTGCGAGGAGGGACCGGGTTTCCCGTTCTTCCTGCCGCGTGGTATGGTGCTTAAAAATGCGCTTACCCAATATTGGCGCGAAATACACACCCGCAGCGGATATGTTGAAATTTCAACTCCTATGATTATGAATCGTAAGCTGTGGGAAACTAGCGGACATTGGGATCACTATAAGGATAATATGTATTCCACCATTATAGATGAGGACACATATTGCATTAAGCCGATGAACTGTCCGGGTGGCGTTATGGTGTATGCTAGTGAGCCACATTCCTATCGCGAGCTGCCCATCCGTGCCGGAGAGCTTGGTACCGTTCACCGCCATGAGCTAAAGGGTGCACTGCACGGTCTTTTCCGTGTTCGCTGCTTTACACAGGACGATGCGCATATCTTTATGCGTCGCGACCAGATTACCGATGAGATTGTTGGCGTTGTTAATCTTATTAATGAGGTTTATTCCAAGTTTGGCTTTAAATATTTCGTTGAGCTTTCAACCCGTCCCGAGGATAGTATGGGAAGCGATGCCGACTGGGAGGCTGCAACAGAGGGTCTGCGCAGCGCGCTTGATAAGCTGGGACTGCCTTATATTATCAACGAGGGCGACGGTGCGTTCTACGGACCGAAAATCGACTTCCACCTAGAGGATAGCCTTGGCAGAACCTGGCAGTGCGGCACAATTCAGCTTGATTTCCAAATGCCTATTAATTTTGGTCTTGAGTATACCGATGAAAACGGTCAGAAGCAGCAGCCCATTATGATTCACCGCGTATGCTTCGGCTCTATCGAGCGATTTATAGGAATTTTAACCGAGCATTTTGCAGGTAAGTTCCCGACATGGCTAGCCCCCGTTCAGGCTCGCGTTATGACTCTGCCCGGAACCGACCACACCTTTGCAACCGAGGTTTATGAGAAACTTAAGGCAAACGGTGTTAGGGTAGAACTCGATGACCGTAATGAGAAAATCGGCTACAAAATCCGCGAGGCTCGCCAAGAGGTGCGCGTACCGCATATGATAATTATCGGCGGCAAGGAAATTGAAACACAGACTGTTTCAGTTCGCAACCGCGATACCGATGAAACCGTTTCAATGAGTGTTGATGAGTTGGTAGCAAAAATCACCACCGAAATCAACGACAGAGTAACAAATATTTAAAATTTAAAACACCCTCCGCACGGAGGGTGTTTTTTATCCAAATAACAATTAATTAATCGTGGGCGTCTGCCCCTACAACTGTTTATTGAATAGATAAAATTAAACAGAATTAAATGCCGTGTATATATAAATATTGTAACACCTACAATTTCAAAAAATCGGATTGAGATCTTTTTTATGTGCAAAAAAATATGGTCGCAAAAAATTGATATTCCAAAATTTAATACCTATTTATATTAAAAAGAGCGGTATCTAGATTTGTGCACATTTACACAATTCTGGGCCTTTTGTTTTTATTAAAATTTTTAATCATTTATGTTAAATTTTGCTTGACAATAACAAAATTAGATAGTATAATTCATTGTATTAATACTTTATCACGATAAAGTGATTGGGGGACATTATGAACGGTTGGCATAGTAAGAGTACAGACGAGCTTTGCATGGCTCTGTTATCCCTTGAAACAATAGAGGAATGCTATTCGTTTTTAGAGGATGTTTGCACTATTAAAGAAACTTTAGATATTTCACAAAGACTGTCGGTAGCAAAAATGCTTAAAAAAGGTATAAGTTACACAAAAATTAATAAAGAGACAGGCGCTAGTGCGGCCACTATAAGCCGTGTAAGCAGATGTTGTGAATACGGTAGCGGCGGTTATGATTTAGTTATTAGTAGATGTAAGGATGAAAAAGATGCTTGATAATAAAATTCTTAAAAATGAAGAAATAGCAATATTTACTTTGCGTTCCCTATATGCAAAATACGGTTACAAGCCGTTTAAAATGAGTAAATTTGAAGAGTACGAGTTTTATATTCAGAATAAGGACTTTCTGGTAAGTGATAGAATTATTGCCTTTAACGACACTAATGGCAAATTATTGGCGCTTAAACCCGACGTTACGCTTTCTATAATAAAAAACGGCGAAGATATAAACGGTTATAAGCAAAAAGTTTGCTATAACGAAAATGTTTATCGCGTTTCTGAAAACACACACCAGTTTAAAGAAATTATGCAAACTGGCGTTGAGTGTATAGGTGAAATCGGCTTGTATGACATATACGAAATGATACTGATGGCGGCAGAAACTCTGAAACTTTTATCGGAAGATTTTGTACTTGAAATTTCGCATTTAGGGTTGCTTTCTTCTTTACTTGAAAACATTTGCGATAATGCAACATTTAAAAGTGAAGCAATAAAGTATATTTCTGATAAAAACAGTCATGATTTATCCTGTCTTTGTGATGAATACGGGGTAGAACAGGACCTTAAAAATACTCTTTTGAGCTTTGTTTCTATATATGGAGAGAGAAGTCTTGTTTTAGAAAAATTAGACCAAATAGGCAAATATATATCGTGCGAAGCAGTAAATACCTTAAAAACTCTCTCTTATTTGCTTGACAATCTTTCATATAGTAGTAAAATAGTGTTTGACTTTTCGGCTGTGAGCGACATGAATTACTATAACGGCATAGTCTTTAAAGGCTATATTTCGGGTATTTCGCAAAGTGTACTTACGGGCGGTCAATATGATAATCTGCTTTCTAAAATGGGCAGAGATTCGGGAGCAATAGGTTTTGCAACATATCTTGACCTTTTGGAAGATTTACCAACCGAGAAATCAGCGTATGATGTTGATGTTCTACTGCTTTGCGGGGAAGTTACCGATAACACACTTTTGGTTAACACAGTAAATCAGATAATAAGCAGTGGCAAAACCGTTTCGGTGCAAAATGCCGATACAGGAAATATAAGATATAAAGAGCTTAAAAATTTAAAGGGAGGGTTCTAGATGCTTAATATAGCATTGCCAAAAGGCAGATTAGGAGAAAAGGTCTACGCTATGTTTGAAGCGGCAGGATATGAGTGCCCCTCCATTAAAGAAAACAATCGAAAACTTATCTTTGAAAACACCGAAAAACAGGTGTGTTATTTTTGGGTAAAACCTTCGGATGTTGCAATTTATGTTGAACGAGGAGCTGCTGATATAGGCGTTGCGGGTAAGGATATTTTGCTTGAATATTCTCCCGATGTTTATGAACTTTTAGATTTAAATTTAGGCAAATGCCGAATGGCAGTAGCTGCGCCTAAAGATTTTGATGATGACGGAGAAAAAACCTTAAAGGTGGCTACTAAGTTTACTAATATAGCGGCGAAATACTATGCAGGTATCGGTCGAGAAATAGATATTATTAAACTTAACGGCTCAATTGAAATTGCGCCTATTTTAAAACTTTCAGACGTAATAGTAGATATTGTAGAAACAGGCACCACCCTTAAAGAAAATAATCTTGAAGTTAAAAATACAATAGTGCCTATAAGTGCGCGTCTTATAGCTAATAAAGCAAGTTTTAAATTCAAGAGTAGCGATATTGAAAATATAGTGAATTCTATAAAAACACAGGTGAAAAAATAATGATTAAAATTTATAACTACGGCGAGCTCGAAAACAGCGAAATTTTTGCTCGGGATAATATTGCTGCTAATGTAGAAGGTATTGTAAGTAATATTATTTCAAATGTAATTAATCGCGGAGATGAAGCACTTTTTGAGTATAACCTGGAATTTGATAAGGCTTCTTTAAAAACACTTGAAGTGTCGCAAACAGAAATTGATGAAGCGTTTTCTTTAGTAGATGATAAATTCATCGAAATCATAAAAGAAGCCGCAGTAAATATCCGTGCTTTCCATGCAAAACAGGTTAAAAACAGTTTTGTCATTAACGAACATGAAGGCGTTGTAACCGGGCAGAAAGTTATGCCTATTGAAAAGGTAGGTCTTTATGTACCAGGCGGTACCGCGGCTTATCCCTCAACCGTGCTTATGGATAGCGTTCCCGCTAAAATAGCAGGTTGTAAAGAAATTGTCATGGTAACACCGCCATCAAAAGACGGTAAGGTAAATCCCGTGATACTTGCTGCCGCCAAAATTGCAGGTGTAGACCGCATATTTAAAGTGGGCGGAGCTCAGGCTATAGCGGCTTTGGCTTACGGTACTGAAACTGTACCTAAGGTTGATAAAATAGTAGGTCCGGGTAACGCTTTTGTAGCCGAAGCGAAGAAACAGGTATTCGGCAAAGTGTCTATTGATATGATAGCCGGTCCTAGTGAAATTTTAGTTGTAGCAGATTCTAATAGCAATCCTATTTTCGTGGCGGCAGATTTACTAAGCCAAGCAGAGCACGATAAAATGGCAAGTGCTGTGCTTGTTACCGATAGCCGCGAGTTTGCAAAATTAGTAAGCGAAGAACTTGAAAAACAAATACCGCAATTACCAAGGGCAGAAATTGCAAGGGCGTCTATTGATAATAACGGCAAAATAATTGTTGCTGAAAATAATTTAATGTTGGCAATAGATATTGCGAATGAAATTGCGCCCGAACACCTTGAACTGTGTGTGGATAACCCCTTTGATTATCTTGATAAGGTTAAGCATGCAGGTTCGATATTTATGGGCAGATATTGTCCTGAAGCCTTGGGGGACTATTTTGCAGGACCTAACCACACGCTTCCTACAAGCGGAACTGCAAGATTTTCATCCCCATTATCGGTGGATGATTTTGTAAAGAAATCGCAGTTTACATATTTCACCGCCGCCGCTTTGGAAAAGGTAGCAGATAAGGTTGCTTATTTTGCTGAAAAAGAGGGATTACACGCACACGCGAAAAGCGCAACAATCAGATTTAAGGATAAATAATGAGTAAATTTTTAACAAAGAGGCTGTCGGGGCTTACACCTTATACCCCGGGTGAACAGCCTAAGGATATGCAGTATATTAAACTTAATACTAACGAGTCGCCCTTTCCGCCTTCGGAATCGGTGAGTGAGGCAGTGCTTACTGAATGCCGTAAATTACAACTTTATTCCGACCCCGAAGTTACAAGGGTTAGGGAGAAAATTGCGCAGATTTACAATGTAAAACCAAGTCAGGTTATTGTTACAAACGGCTCTGATGAGGTTTTAAACTTTGCCTTTATGGCATTTTCGGATGAGAAAAATCCGTTAGTTTTTCCCGATATAACCTACGGTTTTTATCCTGTGTTTGCCGAACTTAATCATATTCCGTTTACCGAAATACCACTTGCAAGCGACTTTACTATTAACCCCCACGATTATATCGGCATTAATAAAACTGTTGTTATTGCAAACCCTAACGCGCCGACCGGTATAGCGCTTTCGCTAGGTGAAATTGAAAACATAGTTAAATCTAATCCCGATAATGTTGTTATTATTGATGAGGCGTATGTTGATTTCGGTGCTCAGAGTGCGGCAAGTCTTGTTGATACATATGACAATCTTTTGGTAATACAAACCTTTTCAAAATCGCGTTCAATGGCTGGCGCGCGCTTAGGATTTGGATTAGGTAACGAAAAACTTATTTCTGACCTTAATACCATAAGATATTCCACAAATCCGTATAATGTAAACCGAATGACTGAAGCGGCTGGTGTAGCGGCGCTTCAAGATAACAGTTATTATATGAATAACTGCAAAACCATTATAGAAAATCGCGAGTGGACCGTGAATGCGCTTGAAAATTTAGGCTTTGAAGTCTTGCCTTCAAAAGCGAATTTTGTTTTTGCAAAATCGGATAAAATTGACGGCGAAACGCTTTATCTGGAACTTAAAAAACGCGGAATTCTTATAAGACACTTTACAAAAGAAAGAATTTGTCAGTTTAACCGCATTACCATAGGAACTATCGAGCAAATGCAAAAATTGATAGAAACAATATCTGAAATTTTACAGGAGAATTAGAATGAGAAAAGCGGAAATAATAAGAAAAACGTCCGAAACTGATATAAAATTAACATTAGAACTTGACGGTAGCGGCGAATCTATTTGTGATACAAGTTGTCCGTTTTTAGACCATATGTTAACCCTTTTTGCCCGTCACGGACGTTTCAATTTAGAGGTTAAGTGTGTGGGGGATATCGAAGTCGATTATCACCACACAACCGAAGATATAGGTATCGCTTTAGGTCAGGCCTTTAAAGAAGCGTTGGGCGATAAAAAGGGCATTACCCGTTACGGAGATACCACATTACCTATGGATGAGTCTTTAATTTTAACGGCTGTTGATATTTCAGGTAGAGGCGGCTGTTATTATGAGGTGGAAATGCCCACCGAAAAGGTAGGCGATTTTGACACCGAACTCAACAAAGAGTTCTGGGACGCCTTCGCGTATAATTCGGGCATTACAACCCATATGGTAAAATTCGCAGGTAAAAATTCTCACCACATAATTGAGGGCTGTTTTAAATCTATTGCCAGAACACTGCGCACTGCAGTAAGTATAGATGAAGCGTTTGCAAATGAAATACCGTCAACAAAGGGTGTTATAGCATGATAGCAATAGTTGATTACGGCGTAGGCAACCTCTTTTCACTTATTTCTTCTTTTAAAAAGCTAGGTGCAGATATTATTGTTACTGCCGATGCCGAAGTTATAAAATCTTCCGACCGCATAATTCTTCCGGGTGTAGGTGCCTTTGAAGACGCAGCTAAAAAACTGAGGGATAGCGGACTTGATAAGGTTATTATAGCTGAGGCGGTTAAGGGGAAAAAGATAATGGGAATTTGCCTTGGTATGCAGCTGCTTTTTGAAAAAAGTTATGAATACGGCTGTCATAAAGGCTTGGGTCTTTTAAAGGGCAGTATTGTTCCAATGCAGGATTCTATACCTGCTAATCTTAAAATACCTCATATAGGTTGGAATGCGTTGCATTTTACACGTGAAAGTTATTTGTTTAGATACATAAAAAATAATGACTGTGTTTATTTTGTGCATTCTTTTTATGCGGATGAGTGTTCTGATAGCGTAATAGCAACTGCTGAATACGGTAAAGAACTGACCGCCGCAGTACAAAATGGCAACATAATAGGGTGCCAGTTCCACCCTGAAAAAAGCGGAGAAGTGGGACTTAATATTTTACGCGCTTTTTGTGAAATGGAGTAATATTTAAATGATAATTTTTCCCGCAATTGATTTATTCAGTCAAAAGGCGGTGCGCCTTTATAAAGGTGATTACCGTGAAATGACCGTCTACAGTGAAAATCCTATAGAAATAGCCCGTGATTTTGAAGCTCAGGGCGCAACTCATATACATATTGTAGACCTAGAGGGCGCTAAGGATGGCACCACACCTAATATAGATATTGTAAAACGGGTGGCAAACGAAACAAAACTTTTCGTTGAAATAGGTGGCGGTATTCGTAATATCGAAACTGTGGAAAAGTATCTGTCTGCAGGTGTTGGCAGGGTAATACTCGGCACAGCCGCTGTTAACGATACCGAGTTTTTAAAGAGTGCAGTTAAACAATACGGCGATAAAATCGCTGTTGGAGCCGATGTTAAGGACGGTTTCATTGCCATTAAAGGTTGGCTCGAAAAATCACAGATAACACTTGAAGATTTTTTAAGCAGTATGCAGGAAATAGGCGTTAAATACATTATTTGCACCGATATTTCCAAGGATGGTGCTATGAGCGGTACCAACCTAGAGCTTTACCGCACTTTATCAAAAAAATATTCAATGAATATAACCGCTTCTGGCGGAGTATCAAGCCTTGAAGATGTAAAAAAACTTCGCGAAATGAATATTTATGGTGCTATTATAGGTAAAGCGTATTATATAGGCGCTATAGATTTGAAAGAGGCTCTGGAGGCGGCGCGATGATTACAAAAAGAATTATCCCTTGCCTTGATATAAAGAACGGCAGGGTAGTAAAAGGCAC
>JAZRMU010000042.1:0-11199 GCA_045647785.1 Acutalibacteraceae bacterium | reverse complement strand
GGTCATAAGTTTTGAGTTTACAAAGCCAACGACCATAACCGTTGTTGCAGAAGAACTCTGAATAACGGCGGTAACACCAAGACCTGTTAGGAGCCCAGCGAGTTTGCCGGTAGTAAGTTTACCGATCATAATTTCAAGTTTACTGCCCGCGCTTCTTTCAAGCGCATCGCCCATAAGGTTCATTCCGAAAAGGAACAAACAAAGTCCGCCTATGAGCGTAAGTACGTCAAAAATGTTCATTTACATAACCTCATTCTTTATAATCTTTATTTGCAGTCCGTTTTATCCGCATTTGCTCATATTTTACAACGGCGGTGTAAAATTCGTAATCAACTACATGTAAAATTGATGTAAAAATAATCTTATTACCAAACAGTATAAAATAGTATTTACATTTAAAATGCAACTTATTATAATGTAAAAATTTTTCGAATACGAGGTATGGCGATGCACACTTTTTTATTAAAAGGAATTACTGTAATATATTTTAAGGCTTGACCGATTTGGTCAAGCCTTTTTGTTAGAATAATGTTGTTATCCAATAAATAACCCCATAAATTGCACTGGCTAAAACGCCATAAGCGATAACGGGTCCTGCAATCGCAAAGATTTTAGCACCGACGCCGAGTATCCAGCCCTCCCTTTTAAACTCAATTGCTGGGGAGCTTACGGCATTTGAAAAGCCAGTTATCGGCACTAGGGTCCCTGCACCTGCATTCTTTGCTATTTTATGAAACAGCTTAAGACCGGTTAACAAAGATGCTAAAAATATGAGCGTTACCGGCACCAGCATTTTCACGATTTCTTCTTCTAATCCAAAGCTTGTGTATAGCTTCTTCAATACCTGTCCTAAAACACATATTAATCCGCCGATTATAAAAGCCTTAATAAAATTCTTAACCTTTGGAGAGGGCGGTGTTGCTTTTTTTACCATCTCTGAATATTCACATTTTGAAATTTGCATATAAAAACCTCACTTTGGTAATAGCATTTACCAAAGTGAGGTTTTTATTAATATCTACAGTTTTCTTTCGTCGCCCCAGAAAAATACGGCAACAGTACCGGGACCTGTGTGGCTACCAATAGTTGTACCAATACTAAAAAGCTCGGGCTTTCCACAAAGATTCGGGAAATTATTAACAATTAAATCGGAGACCGCTTCTGCATCAGCTTGGCAAGCCGAATGACTTATAAAGCATTTACCATTATAGTTTTCTCTTCCCTCCGCATTCTCACACATGCGCTCTACAATGGCCTCAATAACCTTTGCTTTACCCCTTATTTTACTGCGAGCAACAAGCTTACCATTTGCATCCATATTTAGCAACGGGCATAGCTTTAAAGCAGTGCCGAAAAGGCCGGCCGCTTTTGAAATTCTTCCACCTTTAACATAGAATGTAAGGTCGGTCGAAAAGAACCAAAGGTGCATTTTAAGCTTGTTTTCCTCAACCCAATTGTAAATAAAATCTATATCCTTACCTTCATCTCGCAGGTCTGCAAGTTTATCAACTATAAGACCAAAACCCGATGAAGCGGCAAGAGAATCGACGATGTAAATCTTGCGCTCGGGGTATTTTTCCCGCAAATCACTTGCAGCGATACGAGCAGAGTTATATGAGCCTGAAAGACCGCTTGAAAGGCAGATGTGCAAAATATCTTTACCTTCAGACAAAAACGGCTCGAAATAATCATAATACTCATCAATATTTACTTGAGATGTACTGGTATCAGAGCCTTCTGCCATTTTTTTATAAAATACCTCGAATGGCATTGACTCACCCAAATCATCAGGATACTGAATACCATCTAAAAAATAGTGAAAGCAAACATAATTAATATTACGACTTTCCAGATAGTTTTTTGTAAGGTCGGCTGTTGAACAACAGCTTAAGATGAAATTTGACATAAATAATTTTCCTTTCTTTCGGTCGATTAATTATTGACCGTATGAGCACATTATAAACCACTTTATATGAAATTCCTATCTACTGTTAAGCTTTGCCACTCTCAACCCATAAGTTTCAATTCTCACAATAAGAAAAGCCATTCTCAAAATTTGAGAATGGCGGTTTTTATTTACGATTATGGATTCTAAAACCAAGAAATATGAGCAATTGAGCAGGTATTCCTATAAAGAACAGAACCCAAAAATTGAACTCAAAGAAAGCAAAATAAACGCTTAAAATAATACTCCATGCAAGTGCTGATACTGTCCAGAAATTTGATTTCTTGTTCCCCCAGACAGCCGAAAAAACAACAGCTACAATCAACGATACGGGTAAAGCATAAGAAAACACAGTCCAATATGTTATTTTGCACATATAAAGAACAATGAAGACAATAAGAGCTAACGTCCACACTCCTATACAGGAAATTGCAGAAATTAAAAATCGATTATCTCGACGTTGCTTAACAGTTAGGATTTTTTTAGTAGCAGCTTCCTCATTTCGCAAAAGATCGTCAACAGTTACTTCAAAAATCTCACTCAACTGAATAAGCACCTTGGCATCTGGAATAGCCTCTCCCCTTTCCCAACGCGAAACAGCCTTATCAGAATAATTAATTTTAGCCCCCAATTCAAATTGGGTAAGATTATGAGCGATTCTGAATTTCGTTATATTATTAGAAAATATTTCATTTAGGTTTTCCAAAATAATCTCTCCAAATTATGTAATATAACTATTATAACACATTTCTTATCTACTTGCAATAAGCAGAAAATGTCGATTTCGAGCGTAGTTTATCGTGTTATATTAAAAATAAGAATTTATAAAATAAAAAAACTATTGACAAGCAGCTACAAATTTATTATAATTGAATGGTCGCAAAATTAGATATTTCGAGGTGTGGCTCAGTTTGGTAGAGCGCTGCGTTCGGGACGCAGAGGCCGCAGGTTCAAGTCCTGTCACCTCGACCAGTCGAGTGTCTCGACACGCAATTCGCGTAGTTGAGGCACTTCTTTTTTGTAGTTTTTCACCTCGCGCCCCAGGTTAGTTATGAATACCAGCACCAAAAATCCTCATTCGTAAGAATGGGGATTTTGCTTTTGTGTAACGAATACTACCAGCTGTGCTGGTAGTATTCGTTACACAATTAAAACCCTTGATGATAATTTATCAAGGGTTTTTCTTGCATTTAATAAATCCAAATAATAACAGAGTCAACACCACAATGCCTATATAACCGAAAATCGGGTAAACACTTCCTACTAAATCTCCAAATCCGAATAGGCTGCCAAAATACGCTAAAACGGTACAAATTATAACCGCTAATATATTGGTTTTTGATGTTAATTTTAGTTTTAACTTTAAATAATTTGCAAGCGCCATAAAACAGGAAAGCGCCGCACCAAACATTCCAAACAGTAGAAGCACCGCATAAATTACTCCCGTTAATTTTCCAAGATGCAACGCGGATGCAAGCATTGGTAGTTCATTTTCCATAGCATCAGGAACAGCATAAATTGCTCCAATTATTGAAAAAGAAACAATACACATCACTAAAACGCCCAGCATAATTCCCTTCCATATAACCGAGCGGTTGCGGATTTTACTGCTGATTGCCGCAAATACGCCGACCGATGAAAACACGGTGTACGATGCATAGGATATGGCTGACAACACCCAATTATTAAGTAGCGGGTTAGAGGCAGCAGAATTATTCGGGATATTAAATGACTTGTTTTTAAAAATTAATATTACACTTATAATCACCGAAGCCGTTACCACAAAAGGGATGAGTACAGAAAAAGCGCGAACTATATTTTCTGTTCCAAGCAATACAAACAAGCATAATAATGCGCAAAAAAATACCGAAAAGGCTGCCTTATTAAAGCCAGTCATAGTGTTAACTAAAGTGCTTGAGCCCGCAACCATTATAACCACTATCGCAAAAACTAAAATTGCCTGCAAAATACCAAATACAGACGAAAGCTTGCGGTAACGCGAAGATAATAAAACCTCCTCGGGATTTTCAGTTTT
This sequence comes from Acutalibacteraceae bacterium, assembly GCA_045647785.1. Taxonomy (GTDB): domain Bacteria; phylum Bacillota; class Clostridia; order Oscillospirales; family Acutalibacteraceae; genus SIG565. Next base: position 7,219 of record JAZRMU010000042.1, on the reverse strand, counting down.
TTTACTAACCGCAATTTCGGCAATGAAAGCACAAAACACCCCTATTGCAATAACGGAAATGACGCATCCCACCAAGCCAAAAACACCAAAGGTTGCAAAGAACTGCCAAAGCTCGTTACCTGACAAAAAACCTGCGCCCAAAATGCACGCACAAAACATAACCGCTACCTGAAATGTACCAATTCTATTCATAAAAGCTCTCCCAAAAACATTGTTAAGCTAAAAATATGCGCTTGACCAACTTTTTACCGATATAGTTGCCTTTTTATCCTATCGTATTTTTTGCAATATTGTTTAAAATTTATATCACCCTTTAAACAAAATAAAAGTTAGTATCCCAAGCTGGGATATATGGATGATGCCGCATATACAAATGATAATGTTGATTAAAACTTTTTACAAGTATTGGGATTGAAAAAATATCGGAGTTTTTATGATAGGCGGCAATATTTAGCTTTGGTTTTATATTCTTTATAGTTTTTTCAGCACCCATTATTGCCGATATTTCGGCTCCCTCAACATCAAATTTGATGTAGGTGCGCCCATTCACCTCTAACGAATCAACACACATCTGGTCTATCTCTATGCCGCAATCGCTTTTCGCGGAATTTCTGCCACCTGCCATTTTAAATAGGATTTTCCCATTCGTTTCCCCTACCGCTGCATTTATACGAATGATATTTTCCGTAGCTTCGGTATTGACTGTAAGCTTGCGAAAGTTTTTAGCGTCGGGTTCAACGGCAATAATACACTTATAATCTGGCGCTTTTCCAACAAATTCTAGAACGGTATCACCATTGTATGCACCTAGGTCAATAAAAGTATCTACGCTGCAGAAATCCAAAATATCAAAAATTTCATTTTGTTCGGTTTCACATTCTAACAAATACTTTATATCACCGGTTAATTTATAAAAAACCGTATTTTCAAATACTTTTTTTGATTGCTCATCTGTCAAATACGAATAAGCAAGCTCCAACTCGGTCCTATGCTCACGAGCATATTCAAGGTTGAAAATAGTACCATCCGGTATAACGGGAACATCCGGAGCATACAATTCATTCTCTTTGGCTATACACTTAATATTACTGATAACCTCGGGTAAATATGAGCCAAAAGCCACCAAAACAATAATTTCGCCGAATTTTTCTTTTACAGAAGAATAGCTCTCCACCTTAAAGCCGCGGAAAGTGCGCGAACGAACAAACCCGTCAGAAGCAAAAACTCCGCTGACAGATATATTAAGGCGCGACAATTCATCAAGAATTTTATCTGCACCATTGCCCGTTCCGTAGAGAAAGATAGGCTTATCGGTAGCTTTTAAATAAGTCCATAAATCCTGCATAAATTTCACCCATTAAATTATATCACGAATAATTGTGTAGTCAATACATCAGGTATAATAAAAGCACTGTAAAAATACAGTGCTTTTATACATTATTCCTCTTTTGCTGATGCTATAAGCATTTCCGCAAATGATAAATCTTTAAAACCTTCACGATTAATAGTGTAATCGTCTTCCCACTCAACAGTATACTCGCCTTTTAAACGAATATCAGCAGCAGATGCTCCAACCATAATATTATATGTGCCTGATTCAACGTGCCAATCCTCTTCGTTAGTATTATAATAAGCGAATGAGCGCTCGTTCAGTTCTATTGTAACGGTTTTTGTTTCCCCTGCTTGAAGTTCTATTTTCTCAAAGCCCTGCAGCTCTTTTTCGGGGCGTACAATGGTAGGCTCTGTAGCAGATACATAAACCTGGGCTACCTCTTTACCCGCAACATCACCTGTGTTGGTAATATCAAACTGAACAGTAACAGTAGTCTTGGGGTCATCACTGCATTCCGGTGTAATTTTCAAATTACTATACTTAAAGGTCGTATATGACATACCATAACCAAAGGGATACCAAACCTTTTCAGGGTGCTTATCATAATAACGGTAACCTATATACTGGCGCTCTTTATAATCGAGCTTAATACCGTCTCCCGGATATTCCAAATCGGGATCAAGTTCGCGCATAAAGGTCATAGGCAGCCTACCGCTCGGATTAACCTTACCAAAAAGAATATCAGCGATGGCTTTACCACCACCCTCACCCGTAAGCCAGGTTTGCAGAATACCCTTCGGGTCGCAATACATAAAATAAGGGGCTATAGAGCAGCCGTTAGACTGAATCATAATAGTATTTGGGTTAACTCGGCAAGCTTCAGATGCTAAACGGATTATATTATAGGGCAATTCAATGCTCGGTCGGTCGTCTCCTTCAACCTCGTGGCAAGGGTGGTAACCTGTAAAGAACAGCACTAAATCCGCATTTACAGCAGCCGGAATAAGCTCTCCGCGAACCGGATGAGTATATCCGCCCATATCCTTTTCGAAGAGTGGTGTGTAGGTAACCTCAATTCCGTTTTCTTCGGCATATTTGCGAATAAAATCAAGCGGCTTATCAATAGATTCATCATCAACCGTTACACTACCACTGCTGGCCGGCGCTGCTATTGCAACGGGATCCTCGGCAAATTTACCCATAACCGCAATTTTTTTGATTTTTTGAGGGTTAATAGGAAGAATGTTATCATCGTTACGCAACAGCACCATACCTTCTGCGGCAGCTAACTCGGCAAAGGTATGAGCCTTCTCGCGATTAAACGGCTCGGTAGGTCTTGGCATTGAAAGGAGTACGTCGACAAGCTTAATCTGGTTTTCAACGGCGCGGTCAACATCCTCCATACTGCACCAGCCCTTTTCGAGACCTAACTGAATATCTTGCAGTATATTTTCATTATACGGCATTTGCATATCAAGACCCGCATGAAGTGCCTTTGCCAAATTATGTACAGCGCCCCAGTCGGAAATAACCTGACCGCCAAAGCCCCACTCATCACGCAAAATTTTTGTAAGCAGTTTGCGGTTTTCGGAGCAATAGTGTCCATTAACCTTATTATAAGCACACATAACCGAAGTGGGATTAGATTTCTTAATAACAATTTCAAAAACACGCAAATACATCTCACGCATTGTTCTTTCATCACATTCCGCATTAACAACACCGCGGTAAAGTTCTTGGTGATTCATCGCAAAATGCTTAAGAGAGGTACCAACGCCCATAGACTGAATACCGTTTATAAACTCTGCTCCAAGTTCTCCCGCCAAAATCGGGTCTTCGGAAAAATACTCATAGTTTCTTCCGCAAAGAGGGTTGCGAAGCAAATTTACTGCTGGTGATAAAAGCATATTAATTCCGGCAGCAACACAGTTTCTGCCGAAAACTTCGCCTATTTCGCGCACAAGCGCTCTATCCCAAGTTGCCGCCATAGAAATGGGGGGCGCAAAAGCTATATTTCCACCCTTAATATTACAAGCATTACCATCGCGAAGTCCTGAAGGACCATCACAAAAAGTAACCTTTTCAATGCCAAGTTCTTCTATAGGGGTGCTTTCAAGTCCTTCACCTGTTAAAATAGAAGCTTTTTGTTCTAGAGTCATTTTTGAAATTAAAGTTTTATAATCTCTCATTTTTCCACTTCCTGACTAACAAAATTTATTTAAATTCATTATACCATACCGACAATAAAAGTCAATAAATTAAATAGACATAATTTTACAAACGGCGGTTTATACAACCTTAATTTTATCCGTTTTGCTAACCCCTAATATGCTACCTATTAATGACCCCAGCAGCGTTACCGAAAAATGAATTAAACTCATAAGAGTTATATTTTTACTGATGATGAGTCCAAAAAGTGCTAAAATCAAAATAATTATTCCTGCTGTAACTAATCCGCAAAGTAACGCCTTTCCGCCGTTTTTTCGTGCTGAAATATATCCGGCGAAAATACTACCGATAGCCAGTGCAATGCTTGAAAACGGCGATGCTAAAGAAGAGTTGAATTTACAAACAAGCATTAAAGCTGCAAAAAACATAATTACAAGCAAAATTACCGCTACCCCTATTAAAGCTCCTATTAAAATATTAAAATAAAATTGTTTTGTTGACATTTCTTTTTTATAGGCACACATGAAAAATCCCTCCGAGTAATACTACTCGAAGGGAGATTATTTTATTACTTATTTTTTAGCAGCATCAGCATTATCATGAACAGTGAGGTTCTGCTGAATTGCCCAGCGAGCAATTTTCTGCTTTGTGTGGTCGAGCACAGATTCAATAACTAAAGAATCCTCTTTAATGGAAATGATTTTTCCATAAAAACCACCGATTGTTAAAATCTCGTCGCCAACCTGTAAAGAATCGCGAAGCTTTTGCTCCTCCTTTTGTTTTTTCTTCTGCGGGCGGATAATCATAAAATAGAAAAGCAGAGCCATAACGGCAACGCTTACTATTAAATAAATAGTTGAGCCTGTTGAATTTTGATCCATTTTTTATTCCTCCAAATAATTTATAAAATCATTATACCCTGTAAAGCGGAATATTTCAAGGGATATTTTACAAATAGTTTATTTTACACGCGTGTTGAGTAAATTTCCTCTTTTTCACGCTTAAATTGAGAGAAAGTGCCATTAGCCAAATGCTCGCGGATATCCTCCATAAGATGGTTATAAAACCAAAGATTATGCAAAACTAAAAGTCTGCCCGATAACATTTCACCCGACTTTAACAAATGCCTAATGTATGCTTTAGAATATCTCCTGCATACAGGGCAGCCGCAGTTTTCATCGATTGGTGTCATATCGCGTTCATACTTTTGATTATTAATATTGATGATACCATACGATGTAAACAAATGACCGTGCCTTGCGTTTCGGCTTGGCATAACACAGTCAAACAAATCGACACCGCGCTCAACGCCGTTAAGAATATTAGCAGGAGTACCAACACCCATTAAATATCGAATTTTCTCCTTCGGGGCTTCGGGCATAACATGGTCGAGAACATCATACATTACATCAGTGGGCTCACCAACCGCAAGACCGCCAATGGCATAGCCATCGAGGTCTAACTCTCGAATCTGCTTCATATGCTCAACACGTAGGTCATTATATGTGCAACCCTGATTTATACCGAAAAGCATCTGCTCTCGATTTATTGTAGATTCAAGGCTATTAAGGCGCGCCATTTCCTTTTGGCAACGAATGAGCCAGCGAGTAGTTCTTTCACAAGACTTTTTTGAATACGAATGCTCCGCGGGATTTTCAACACATTCATCAAATGCCATAGCTATTGTTGAGCCGAGATTTGACTGAATTTGCATGCTTTCCTCGGGACCCATAAATATTTTTCTGCCATCGACATGAGAGGAGAAATTTACCCCATCCTCGGTAATTTTGCGCAATGCCGCCAAAGAAAACACCTGAAATCCACCGCTATCGGTAAGGATAGGTCCGTCCCAAGTTGAAAACTTGTGAAGGCCACCGCAATCATAGATAACCTTGTCGCTGGGTCGAACATGTAAATGATATGTATTGGAAAGCATCACCTGACAGCCGACCTCCTTAAGGTCTGCTGCTGATACGCCACCCTTTATTGCACCTTGCGTTGCAACATTCATAAATGCGGGAGTTTTAACAATACCCCTATTAGTATGAAATTCTCCAAGGCGCGCGTTTCCCTCTGTTTTTATTAATTTATACATTTGTTTCTCCATTTCTTATTACAGAATCAGCATTGCATCGCCAAAGCTGAAAAAACGGTATTTTTCGCTAACCGCAGTATTATATGCGTTCATAACATTATCGTATCCCGCAAAAGCGGAAACTAACATTATTAAAGTACTTTCGGGTAGATGGAAATTGGTTATCAGTCCATCCATAACCTTAAAGTTATAACCCGGATAGATAAAAATATCGGTATCATCGCTACAAGGCTTAATTTCACCAAAGGTTGTTGCGGCGGATTCGAGTGTTCGGCAAGAGGTGGTACCAACACAAATCACCCTGCCACCGCTCTGCTTTGTTTTGTTTATAAGCTCTGCAGTATCCGTGGGAATGGTATAGTGTTCGGAATGCATCTTGTGCTCGGTTATATTATCAACCTTAACCGGTCTGAATGTACCGAGTCCTACATGCAGAGTTACATACCCAATATTAATATTTCTACCTTTCAGTTCCTCAAGCATCTCCTCGGTAAAATGCAAACCGGCAGTAGGCGCTGCGGCAGAACCAAGCTCCTTTGAATAAACCGTTTGGTAACGTTCTTTATCCTCGAGCTCTGCTTTTATATAATGCGGTAACGGCATTTGTCCTACCGTATCAAGCACCGAAAAGAATTCTCCATTACAAGTAAATTCAATAATACGGTTTCCGTCATCCAAAACATCTATAACGCGAGCAGATAGGTCGGTACTAAAAACAAACTCGTGCCCTGTTTTGGCTTTTTTGCCCGGTCCTGCAATACATTCCCAAACAAGCTGCGATTTCTGCTTAAGCAACACAAACTCAACAACCGCCCCTGTATCGGTGCGCTTTCCGAAAATTCGCGCAGGCAGCACTCTCGTATTATTAAGAATGAGTGTGTCGCCTTCCTTCAAATATTCAAAAAGATTATAAAAGTTCTTATGCTCTATTTCACCGCCTGTTTTCGGCAAAACCATCATTCTTGAGGAATTTCGCGGGTATATTGGATATTGTGCGATGAGTTCCTCGGGTAAATTGTAGAAAAAGTCGCTTTTTTTCATTATTTTGGTCCTTTATTGCTTATTTGATTTGACAAATATAATATTTGATGCTATATTTATATATTATAATTAATTTTATCAAATAAGGCAACCCTTATTTACCCGAAAGGCAGTGTTTTTTATGAAAAAATATAAAGTTGGCATTATCGGTGCTACAGGAATGGTAGGTCAGCGCTTCGTTTTACTCAACAGCGAGCATCCTTGGTTTGAGATTACAACCCTTGCTGCATCGGCTCGTTCTGCAGGTAAAACCTACGAGGATGCGGTTGGCTCTCGCTGGGCTATGACCGATCCAATGCCCGAAAAAGTTAAGGCTATGCCTGTTTTAGATGCTACCGCCGATATGGAAAAAATTGCAGCAAGCGTTGATTTTGTTTTCTGCGCAGTTGATATGAAAAAGGACGAAATCCGAGCTCTTGAGGAAGCCTATGCAAAGCTTGAGTGCCCCGTAATTTCTAACAACAGTGCACACCGCGGAACTGCTGATGTTCCTATGATTATTCCCGAAATCAATGCTGACCACGCAAAGGTTATTATCGACCAAAGAAAACGCCTTGGTACAAAGCGCGGATTTATCGCTG